>JANNBC010000060.1:0-92501 GCA_031385045.1 bacterium
ATATGACTATATCAAACACGACAGTGTTTGAGGCGACCCTTGGGGGTCGCCAAGGCTGAAGTGCTTATTTTACAAGCACTTCAGCTGGCGAAGACAAATATACTCCTCGACGAAATGATCGCAAAAGCGGTTAGCTTTTGACCAAGCCGTTTCGGTAAAACCCAACGTCGAGGAGTATATACTAAAACCCAATGGGTTTTTCCTAACAGCTTAGAAAAAATCTATTAGATTTTTCAGTGCTTCGGCTTTTAGTATATTACGATGCTAAAATTGCTGAAAATACTTCAAGGTATGGCTTAAACTACTTGCTGTTATACTGTGATTCCGCTGTATTCTTAACTCATTTTGCCCACCATTTCAATAATCTCGCTTACTCACTACAAATGAGACTGATTAGCGAATTGCCATTAAATAAGAGTTTTGCTAATTTAAGTTTAACTGGACGTCAGTTTTCAATTATAGTTTCTGACGTATTTAAGTTTTCAATTTTAGTTCAGAAACAATGGAATTTGATAATAACGAAAATCGTTTAGCAAGTTTATGGTTTGTCGGCGCAGGTATTTTTGCTGTCTGTCTTGGCTTCTTTATCTTCAATGTTGATTTATATATAAAAAATTCCGATCGCGAAGTAGTGCGTGGTCGTGAAATGAAAGAGGTGCGAACTGCGCAGGCTTCTTTTATTGGATCTGTTCAAGACCCACGAATTAAATCTTCTGATCAATAATCATTAACTGCTAATTAGTTGTTGAGACACTGGCAGTTACCTTAATTCCTTCTGGAATTGGCAAGAAGCTTAACTTAAAGAACTCTTCGGCTTTAATTCTAATCAAAAGTTTAGTTTGGTCTGCTGTTTTAATTTCTGCTGTTTTGACACTTAAAAAGCCTGAGTTTTTTTGTGGCGCATAAAAACTTTGAGCTAAGTGAGTACCAGCCAATTTAAACTCAGGAATCAACAGCTCGTAATCTCCAGATTCATTTAGTGTATATGAAAAATTAGGCTTAGGACTAAAGCCCAAAAGCAAATAATTCTCATCAGCGGAAAGATTAATAAATTCTATTCTGGTTAAGACATTTTCCTTGGTAATTATTGGTTTAGGTTGAGGCTCTTTTGCTGCGACAACAGATACTGGTTCTGTATTGGACGAAGGCAGAGTTTTATCTACAACAGGGATTGCCACACTTTCTACTATATCCTCATGGATGATTGGTCCATTCTTTATTACCTCAGGCGTAGCTAGTGTTTCCGTGATAGGCAACTCCTCTGCTGTTTTATTTGCCACTATTAGTTGTTCTTCTTTTTCTTGCTCCTTGGAGAAGATTACTTGAAAGTTACCAACGCTATTTTTTAGTTCGAATTCCGGAGCTGTTGTTCCATTCAGTTCAATCTCTAGGGAGTATTGCCTGTTAGATAAGGCTTTCAGATCAATTTTAGAAACAATCTCTTGGTTAATTTGTAGATCTTTTGTGTGCCAAGTTTGTTCTGATTCAAAAACAAAGATTAATTTTGTTGGATTAGCTTCTTGTCGCAGGGTTTGAAGTTTAAACGCTGCTGTCGATTTTAGTTGAACAATCTTAGTTTTATTTTCTGACTGGTAATTAATTTCTGGCTCAGAGGGTTCGGCTAATACTGTTAGTGGATGACTAAGAAGTATTAAGGTTAATAAAAAAGAAGCAAATTTTTTCATTCTTTGTTTAGCAAACAACTTTTATCTTTTTATCACGATACAGCAAGAAGAGCGAGGTGAGTTCCTAATGCTCTAGATATAAGGAGATCTGAAATGTTAGCACGTACCTTTAGTTCGGTCATTAATGGCCTTGTTGCTGTGCCAGTTGAGGTTCAAACACAAATACTTCCAACTAGAAATGACCATGAATTTAAGTTTGAAATCATCGGCTTAGCCGATACGGCGATTCGGGAGGCGCGACATCGCGTCGTTAGTGCATTAAAGGTTGTAGGTGTTCGGGTTCCTAGTCATATCTTAGTAAATTTAGCTCCCGCAGGAATTAAAAAGGATGGTTCTAGTTTTGATCTTTCCATTGCAGTTGCAGTTCTGAAGGCGATGAAGAAATTAGATTTGCCAGTGAGGAATTGTGGTTATTATGGGGAGCTAGCACTCGATGGTTCAGTTAAGCCAATTGTTGGTATGGTGGCTCATGCCATTGCAGCTAGAAAACAGGGCTGGAAAAAACTTTTTGTTCCCGAAGTAAATGCTCAGGAAGTTTTGCAAGTTACGGGTCTAGAGATTATTCCCTTAAAGTCGGTTGATGATTTATTTGCTTATCACCGTGGTGATTTATTGCCAATTACTAGCTCGTCACATAGTCCTGAATTAGCGATCGAGCAGCCAACATTTTTTCTGGCTGATGTTCAAGGACAAGAGCCAGCAAAACGAGCCTTAGTTCTTTCCGCAACTGGTGGGCATAATCTTTTATTTGTTGGGCCTCCTGGTTGTGGAAAAAGCATGCTGGCGCAAAGGTTACCCCTGTTATTAAGCCCAATGAATAGTGAGGAGCGTATTGAGTCAGCAGGGATTCATAGCATTGCTGGAGTGCCAACTAGTGAATTGCTTGCTGGGAAGCGCCCGTTTCGTAGCCCTCACTATACGATCTCTGATATTGGGCTAATTGGCGGAGGTCATAATCCTAAACCAGGAGAGATAAGTCTGGCGCACAACGGGGTGCTTTTCCTCGATGAACTTCCCGAATTTAAACGTTTAGCATTGGAAGCTCTGCGTTCACCACTTGAATCTCGAAAATTATTAATTAGTCGAGCTAAGTATAATCAAGAATTTCCTGCTAATTTTCAGTTGATTGCCGCAATGAATCCTTGTCCTTGTGGTCGTTTAGGATCTCCTCGTGGAGATTGTTCTTGTGGTCCGCAGGCAGTTAATAAATATTTACAAAAACTTTCAGGTCCAATTTTAGATCGTATTGATCTGCAAGTTTCTTTGCAGGCCGTAGATATTCAGCAATTTAAGCAAGTATCTTGTTCGGCTGATTGTGCCAAGGAGTCAGAATTGATTCAAGCGATTCAACAAGCACAGACTCGAGCCTTAGAGCGACAAGGGATGTGTAATAGTCAGCTAGATAATCGAACTCTAATAAAGATGGTGCATTTAAAAAGTAAGGCGGAAGATTTTTTGGAGAACTTTGCAACTAAACGCAATTTTAGTGCCCGCGCATATTTTAGAGTGTTGAAGGTGGCATTGACAATCTCTGATTTAAAAGGAAATCGGGGAGTTGAGATCGAGGATATTGCTGAAGCTCTATCCTTTCGAAGTTTAGAATTAATCAAAGACTATGCCAGAAGTTGCTAGCAAGATAAGTTTATTCTGTAAATTCCCAATTTGCATTGGGATCTTTTACGGGAGATTCTTTCTTCAAATCTGCGCCAATAGATTGTTCTCTTGTTAGGCTACCAAAGTCATTCTCTTTTACTGGGAGATTGATATCTACTAATTTTGTATTTTCTTCTCCCGTAAAGTCAATTGTAATCTCTTTGACAATGATTCGGTCAGGTTTAATTTCGCTAACAGTTCCTTCATAAAGACCAATCTTTGTTCCAATTTGTACTGTGTGACCTTTGCCATTTCCGTCTTCAATAATTGCTTTTGGTTCTCCTGAGTCTAACAACACTGCCGATACTCGAAACTGACTATAATCAAATTGTTCCAAGGGGGTTTTCCCTTTGACTTGACGATTAAATCGATCAAAATCTAGGGGGCGGAAAGGATCTTTCTTACCTGTTGGATCGTAAATAAATAACTGATCTTCAAAATTATTCAATGAAGCAATTAAGGCATCTTCTTCGTTGGCATAAATTTCCTCTGCAGTGGCACCAGTACCATCGCCAGCTGGCGCCGTTCCAGAAGCAGCAGCTCCTAAAATAAAACTTTCCCCATCTATGCTATAAACATATGGTTCAGCAGTATTTGGATCGACAGGAACTGATTCGAAATAATCTGGCACTAATTGATCTAAAGTATCCGGGTACTTTTCGTTTTTCATACGATAATTATTTAGTGCGATATGGAGTCTGATAGCTGAGCGTTGATCGTCCCCAACGTCTCCTGTCTCAATGGCGGAATCCATGGCATCTTTAAAGGAAGCTGGTTCGCTGGAAATTTTATACCGTAAAAGAACGACTGCCTGAATTAGGATAATCGGACCGGTTAAAATTAATAATTTTTTAAGATAACTTGATTTTGCTGCCATATAATGATCTTTAACTATACCACTTTAGCAACTTCTTAATTGATTTAACAAGATCTAAATATTTAGAAAAATGAGAATTAAGTAGTAGTCCTAATCTAAAAGCTTAGTTGTATTTTCTGTACGGTCTCATATCTAGCACTTGGTTGGAGAAGGTTGTGAGAGAAGGTTTTTGGAGAGAATCAGGTTTAGATCTATGAATCTAACTATCAAAGTATCGGGGTGATAGGATTCGAACCTACGACCCCTGGTTCCCAAAACCAGTGCTCTAGCCAGACTGAGCTACACCCCGAAATTAATAGTCGAGGGGAGACGATAGCTAATTCTGAAAAAATAATAAAGCCCATTAGGCAAGTTTTTTTATTTAATTTAGTTTTAGAGTGAAAAGCAGCTAGGAGATCTGATCTTTTTCTTATTTTCCCGATGTTTAAGAGTTGTCTTGTCAGGAGGATTGCAATAATGACATTATGTTTTTAATTTTATTACTCTATTAAGAAGATTTTATGGCTAATCATTTTAAATTTGCTGATTTGCAATCAAAAACAGTGACTTTGGGAGAGTATCAAGTCTCAGGTTGGGTAAAAACGCATCGTCGGTCTAAAAATATTTCCTTTATTGAGCTAACAGATGGAACAAGTGTTAAAGGTTTACAACTTGTTATTGAGCCAAGTCTTGCTTCTTATGTTGGAATCGCTGATCGAGTTAGTACTGGTTGTTCCATAACGGTCAGTGGGCAATTAGTAGAGTCTCCCGCCAAGGGCCAAACTCATGAGTTTCAAGTTAGCTCGATTGAATTAGTTGGCGAGGCAGATCCTGAAAAATATTTCTTACAAAAAAAACATCATGGCTTAGATACTTTAAGAGAGAATTTACATTTCCGTCCACGTTCCAATACCTTTGGGGCAATTTTTAGATTGCGTTCCAATGTAGCTTTTGCTGTGCATAAGTTTTTTAAAGAACGTGGCTTTTATCATATTCATACGCCCATCATTACTACCTCTGATTGTGAAGGAGCAGGTGAGATGTTTCAAGTCACTACTCAAAAATTAGGCCAGGGGAAGGTTGATTATGCCCAAGATTTTTTTAAGGCACCGGCATTCTTAACCGTCTCTGGTCAGTTAGAAGGAGAGATTTTTGCTACGGCCCTCGGTAAAATTTATACTTTTGGCCCAACTTTTCGTGCTGAAAATTCCAATACTAGTCGACATTTATCAGAGTTTTGGATGATTGAACCAGAAATGGCTTTTTGTGACTTAGCTCAGGATATGCAAGTAGCTAGTGATTTTATTAAATATTTAATTTCCTACACCTTAGAAGAGTCTGCTGAAGATTTAGCTTTTCTTCATCAAGCCGAGTGGTGTGTGCCGAATTTGCGCGCCAATTTAGAGGCGGTTGTAAACAAACCAGCGGAGGTTATGGAATACACAGAAGCAATTAAGATTTTAGAAAATGCTAAACAAGCTTTTGAATTTCCAGTTAGCTGGGGAATTGATTTACAGTCAGAGCATGAAAGATATTTAACAGAACAACATGTGCAGGGTCCAGTATTTGTGATTAATTATCCAAAAACTATTAAACCTTTTTATATGCGCCTTAATGATGATCAGAAGACTGTTACTGGAATGGACTTACTTACTCCTGGGATTGGTGAAATTATTGGCGGTGGGCAACGTGAAGATCGTTTGGATTTACTAACGGAGAGAATGACTGCACAAGGCTTAGATACTAATAATTATTGGTGGTATTTGCAGTTAAGAGAGTTTGGATCTGTGCCTCATGCTGGCTTTGGTTTGGGTTTTGAGAGATTCTTAATGTATGTTTCGGGAATGAAGAACATTCGTGATGTTATTCCAGTGCCGAGATATCCGGGGCATGGGGGGATTTGATATCTGATGAATTTTAATTCATCAGATATCATCCGCCGAAGCCTTCCATTTTTCTTGGATAGATATTCGACATTCGGTGGCGTAGGTGGATTGTGTGAAATAATTAGAGTGAGTAGGGGTAAAAAGTTCTAGGTTATTTTTATTCTGCTTTCAGCAGATAAAAATTCCCGAGATATGGAGCCCACGACGGAACTCGAATCCGTGACCTCTTCCTTACCAAGGAAGTGCTCTACCAACTGAGCTACGTGGGCAGTATAATCAAGTGGCACGTTAGTGCCACTTGATTATACTGCGTTTAAACTTTCCTTCGCCTAGCGAAGGAAAGTTTATCGGCGACAGCTTTCAATCTTATTAAATCTTTTTCTTTAAAAAATAAAGTTTTTGAGAAGATTCTTTTTATCGATAGGTTTGTGAGGGAAGACGAATATTTGTTGGGCAATCCGCCGTCGCTAATTAAGCTTAAAAAGTATTTTAATCTTAATTAGCTATGGCGTGATTCATTTTTTTACTTCGTAAAAAAATGAAAATGGTGAGGGGCGGATTCGAACCGCCGTAGGCGTACACCAGCAGATTTACAGTCTGCCACCTTTAGCCACTCGGTCACCTCACCATAAGTTTAAACCCTCCGCTGATCATTTTCGAAAATAACAAACATAATTAAGGAGGGTTTGGTGTTATTTTCTACGGCAAAAAATGGCAACGCCATTATTTTGCTCGCCCAGCGTCATTCATTTTTTGTCAAAAATGAATGACGCTGGGTTTGTATGATTTAACTAGATTAAGCTTTGTAAAAAGCTCCACCTAGAAAAAAACTCCACGTCTAGAAAAAAAGTGGAGCGGGAGACGAGGCTCGAACCCGCGACATTCAGCTTGGAAGGCTGACGCTCTACCAACTGAGCTACTCCCGCATTGACCTTCATTCGTAAAAACAAAAGTCGAGCAGTTAAATACCTAATTCTAATCTTTCTTGCAAGTTTTCCTCTTGATTAACTTAAGCTTGGTTTATGTTTTTAAGGTTGATTTTTTAGTTGTGCTCTGATATTTCTATTATATTTCTATATCAAACTTAAATGGAATTAGACACTTTTCAGCCTATTGGTAATTCTCTCATTCCTTTTGTAGGAAGCACTGTCTCCGCAGGATTTCCTTCTCCTGCTGATGATTATTTAGAACCTGCTTTGGATCTTAATCAATACTTAATCAAAAATCCAGAAGCGACTTTTTTAGTTCGTGTCAGCGGAGACTCCATGATTCAGGCCGGAGTTTTTGCCGGCGATGTTTTGATAGTTGATCGATCTTTGTCGGCGGTGTCAGGAGATATAGTGATCGCGGTAGTGAATCGTGAGTTTCTAGTGAAGAAAATTTTAATTTCTCCTGGACAGGTTATTTTACGTTCTGCTAACTCGAGATATGCAGATTTAATAATCTCCCAGAATTTAGAATCTAGTAATCTTGATTTTGAAATTTGGGGAGTAGTGACTTGTTGTCTGCACACTCTTAAGAGAAATTAGTTATGTCTTCTTTTTATTTTCTGGTTGATTGTAATAATTTTTATGTTTCTTGTGAGCGTGTTTTTAATGCCAAGTTAATTGGCAAGCCGGTGGTTGTATTGTCCAATAATGATGGTTGTGTTGTGGCACGTTCTAATGAGGCTAAGCAGTGGATCCCTATGGGAGTACCAGTTTATAAAGTACGAGGGATTATCGCCCAGCATCAGGTTAAAGTTTGTTCCTCAAATTATACGCTCTATGGAGAGCTCTCACGTCGTGTGATGAGTATTCTAAAAAAACATGCAGAGAGTATGGAAATCTATTCTATTGATGAAGCTTTCTTAGAATATAGCGATACTTCCAAGACTTCGTCTGATTGGGAAAACTTAGCCATTATGATTCGTGATGCTATCAGGCAGTCTTTAGGTATTCCTGTCTCCATTGGGGTCGGCCGAACTAAAACGCTAGCAAAATTGGCTAATAACCAAGCTAAAAAAGAAAAATATGGCTCAGGTTTTTGTTTGTTAGATAGCCCTGAAAGAATTGAAGTTTTACTAAAGAAAATGGATGTTCAGGAAGTTTGGGGTGTGGGTCGGCGTTGGGCTAAGAATTTAAAAGCATATGGTATTGATAGTGCTTGGCAGCTACAGCAAGCACCTGAAAAGTTAATTCGACAAAAATTTAATATTTTCCTTTTGAGAACTAAGCTTGAATTACAAGATGTGCGGTGTCTGCATTTGGAACATTTTACTCCTCCTCGAAAATCTATTGCCGTGACCCGTTCCTTTGGGCGAAAAATACAAAACATTCTGGAGCTAGAGCAAGCAGTTGCTTCTTATCTAACTCGCTTAGGCGAGAAGCTAAGGTTGCATCATCTGAAGGTTAAAAAATTTATTTTATTTATTCAGACAAGTCGATTTTCTAAGGAGGAGTATTATTCCAAGTCGATTATTTGTACTCTGCAAGATTACACAAACAACACTTCTCAGTTAATTCTAGCTGGCTTAAATGGGCTAGGGCAGATTTACTTGTCGGAATTCTCCTATAATAAAGCAGGGGTGGTGGCGATTGATCTAAGAGCAGAAGATGTTCATCAAGGACAATTATTTTCAGGAGTAATTGAAAGCAAAGCGGAGTCAGATTTAATGATGGCAGTAGATTTATTAAATCGTAAATATGGCAAAAGTTCCATTCACTATGCTATTACTGGGCTTAGGCAGGACTGGGCAGCACTTTCTACTCAAAAATCCCCAAATTATCTGAGCTCATGGGAGGAGTTATTGGCGGTTAGTTAGCTACTTGGGTAGTTTTTGCAATGTAGAGCAGACTGCTACTTCACTATTTTTCGATAAAACTTTCCGAGCCTAGGCTTATTTGCATTATTTATCTGATTTTGATAGATTCTCGGCTCTCAAATTGAAAGTGGCGGTTATAACTGTTATTCTTAATGGTTAACTATCGATAATTATTTGATAATTTGTGAAGTATTTTACTAGGTAAATTGGTGGCGATTAAAGCGAATTCGAATAAAAGTAAAATTAAACCAATCGAGTTTTTAAGAGATGCTCGAGTGGAGTTAAGTAAAGTTTCTAAACCTAATCGTGAAGAAACAATTCGAGCAACAGTTATGGCATTAGCTCTAATGGTGTTCTTTGCAATCGTCTTAGCTTTGTTAGATGTTATTTTTCATCGCATCATGGCAACACTACTCTAGTTGAGCACTTTAAATTAAGAACGACAAGGTTCACAACTCTAGGTATTATAAATCTGGGTATTATAAAAAATGAGTACAGAAGCGAAAGACATCAACACACCAGCAACTGAAACTGGGGCAACTACAACAGGGAAGGTGGAAGCTGTAGCTCCTAAAAAAAGAACAGTTAAGGATATCGTAAGCTCGGAAGTACGCCGAAGATCAAATGCCAAGAAAAAGATTGCGGATCCCAATATTCGCTTAGAGTGGTATATCGTTCAAGCCTACGCCAACCTAGAAAATCGTGTAATGCAGGCAATCAAAGACCGCATTGAGAAAGAAGGTTTGAGTGAATATTTTGGTGAAGTAAAAGTTCCACAAGAAGAAGTGATGGAACTGGTGAAGGGCGAAAAACATAAAGTTAATCGTAAGTTTTTCCCAGGTTATATTCTAATTCAAATGCATTTGAATGATGAAACAAAGCATTTGATTAACAACACTCCAAAGGTTGTTGGATTTGTTGGCGATGCTCATAATCCAATGCCGATGAGTGAGCAGGAAGTAGAAAATCTGATGACTCAGATGGAAGAAGGTTCTACGGCCTTGGCTGGCAACTTGAGTTTTGAAGTTGGTGATACTGTGAAAGTAACGGAAGGTCCGTTTATTGATTATATGGGGACAATTGAAGAAGTTAAGGCTGATAAAGCTAAGCTTCGTGTCCTTTTCAGTATCTTTGGAAGAGCGACTCCAGTGGAGTTAGATTTTTACCAAGTACAAAAACAGATATAAGTCCTAAGGGATTGATAGATTTTAATGCTTGCTTGCAAGCGAAAAGTTTTTTTTAGAAAATTAAAATGGCTAAGAAGGAAGTTACCAAGGTAATTAAATTACAAATCGAAGGTGGAAAGGCGAATCCAGCTCCACCAATTGGACCAGTACTAGGTCAGAATGGTGTTAACATCATGGATTTCTGTAAGCAGTTTAACGCTGCGACTCAGAAAGATATTGGCGTAGTAATACCAGTAGAGATTTCAGTTTATAAAGATCGTTCATTCACTTTTATTTGTAAGACACCTCCAGTTTCTTACCTTTTAAAAGAAGCAGCTAACATTAAAAAAGGTTCATCTATTCCTAACGCTGATTTTGTTGGCAAGGTGACTAAGGCTCAGATCCGCGAAATTGCTGTTAAGAAACTTCAGGATTTAAATACGGAAAATGTTGATTCTGCCTATAATTCTGTGGCTGGTACTGCTCGCAGTATGGGCATTAAGGTTGTTGATTAAGATATTGTTTATAGAGAGTAAGTTATGGCTAAGAAAGGAAAAAGATATTCAGCTCAAGTTGCCAAAGTAGAAGAATTAAAACTTTATGGTTTAAACGAAGCCTGCGCGCTTGTTTCTTCAACTGGTAGTGCTAAGTTTGACGAAGGTGTTGATGTTGCAGTACGTTTAGGAGTTGATCCACGTAAGGCTGACCAAAATATCCGTGGAAGCGTTGCCTTGCCCCATGGTCTAGGAAAAACTATCCGTGTAGCCGTGTTTGCTAAAGGTGATAAGGCCGAAGAAGCCAAGAAAGCAGGTGCTGATATCGTTGGTGCAGAAGATCTAGCTGAGCAGATTCAAGCTGGTAAAATGGATTTTGATACACTAATCGCAACACCTGACATGATGGTTCTAGTTGGTAAGGTTGGTAAAGTATTAGGGCCACGAGGGTTAATGCCTTCACCTAAAGTTGGAACAGTAACAGTGGATGTTGCTAATACAATTAAGGCTGTTAAGGCTGGTATGGCTGAGTACAAAGTTGATAAAGAAGGAGCAGTTCATGCTTCAGTTGGTAAGGCTTCTTTCGGTGCTCAAAAATTACAAGAGAATGTTGAAGCTCTTTTTGTTGCTTTAAATCGTGCTAAGCCACAAACAAGCAAAGGTGTTTATCTGAAAAGTGCATCGATGTCTGCAACAATGGGGCCTGGTGTTAAATTTGATTTATCAGCTTTAAGACAGTAATAACAATTAACTAGAATTTTAATAAAGAGAAAATTATGAAATCTCATAATGATAAGGTTGGTGATTTAGCGTTTGTTGAAGAGTCTTTTGAGAACTCTCAGATCGCTTTTTGCGTAGACTATCTTGGCCTAACAGTTTCTCAAGTTACAAACTTGAGAGTGCAACTTAACCAAGTGGGAGCAGAAGCTAAAGTAGTTAAGAATACATTAGCAAAATTAGCCGCTACAAAATGTTTCAAAGAGAGTTCAGCAGCTGACTTAGAAAAGTTTAATAATCTTTTCACTGGTCCTTCCATGTTGGTCTTTGGTAAGGAAGATGCAGTGAGCTCGGCAAAAGTTATCGCGAAATTTGCCAAAGAAAATGAAAAGTTATCGATTAAAGGTGGTTGGTTTGCTAACAAATTTATCGATGAAACAGGTGTTGAGGCGGTATCTAAGATGCCTTCTCGCGAAGAAGTCCTTGGGCAGTTATTAGCTTTAATAAATACTCCTGCTACACAGTTGTTGAGATTGATGAATACACCAGCTCGACAAGTTGTACAGGTTATTGAAGCCCAAAGACAAAAGTTAAGTTAATTATTCGATAGGGTAATTTAAAAAGTTTTAGAATTGATTTTTTATTAGGAGTAAAAAAATGTCTGAAGTAACTCGTGATCAAGTTGTTGATTACATTAAAGGTATGTCTCTATTAGATGCTGCGGATCTAGTTAAGACTTTAGAAAAAGAGCTTGGTGTTAGTGCTGCTGCTCCAGTTGCCATGATGGCTGCTGCTGGTGGGGCTGCTGCTGAAGCTGCTGAAGAAAAAACAGAATTCGATGTAATTCTGGAAGATGGTGGTGCAGAGCGCGTAAAAGTAATTAAAGTTGTACGTGAAGTCACAGGTTTAGGCTTAAAAGAAGCTAAAGACCTTGTTGATAATGCTCCAAAACCAGTAAAAGAAGCTTGTTCTAAAGCTGAAGCTGATGAAGTCTTGAAAAAGATTGTTGAAGCTGGCGGTAAAGCTGCTGTTAAGTAGGTAAAGATTCCAACTGTACATGTTACAGCTGGATTTTTAACCCCATTAAGGCGCGTATTCCTAGCTATTTACTTATCTAAGAATCTAGTCTAGGATGCGCTTCTTAAATTTTGACCAACTTAAACCAAAGCAACAAGTATTTTGACAACTGATTCTTATATAACCTTAAGAAATAAGGCAAAAGTATATTTTTGTTAACCCGTTAACTGTATTGATCAGTGACGGCTTTTTTGTGTTTTGTTGGTTAGAATGTCGAAGATTTAGTTAAATCTTCGTGAGGGCAGGTTTTTTATAAAAAAATCTAACTAAATTGTGATGCACTTAACTTTAAAAGTGTTTCATATTCTCTTAAAAGTGCTTCCAAATGCCATGCTAGATTCAGATTAAATTTTGAATGAGACAGGTTACTTTGGACACTAAGATTATTCGCGATTTAAAAAATTAGAGCAAGTAGTATTATCGATCAAGATAGTGCCTAATAATTTTTTAAATCTCAGTTTAATCATACTAACTTTGTTGTATTGCACATTGGGATTGTTTGATAATGGCCACTAAACTCAAAAATAACTTCCGAGTCCGACGTAATTATTCAAAAATTAAAGAAGCGATCGACGTACCTCATTTGATCACGCTTCAAAGAAAATCATACGAAACTTTTTTACAGAAAGATGTATCTCCTGAAAAAAGATCAAATATTGGATTAGAGCGAGTTTTTAAAACTATTTTTCCAGTTAAAGACTATAATGATGTCGCTTCTCTAGAATATTCTTCTTACACAATTGGTGAACCTAAGTATGACATTGAAGAATGTCGTGCCCGAGGCATGACTTGGTCTGCACCACTTAGAGTAACAATTCAACTAGTTCTTTGGGATACTGATCCTGATAATGGTGTTAAGAATCTTAGTGCTTTAAAGGAAGACGAAGTATACTTCGGAGAAGTTCCTTTAATGACTGACAAGGGAACTTTCATTATTAATGGTACTGAGCGAGTTATCGTAAGTCAGTTGCATCGCTCTCCTGGTGTATTCTTTAACCATGATAATGGTAAGTCGCACGTCTCAGGTAAATTATTATATAATGCTCGCGTAATTCCATACCGTGGTTCTTGGTTAGATTTAGAATTTGATGCCAAAGACATTATGCACGTTCGGATTGACCGACGTCGTAAATTAAATGCTACTGTTCTTCTAAGAGCAATGGGTATGGCTTCTGATGATATTCTTTCTGAATACTACCATTCTGATATCCTTAATTTTGCTAAGAAAGGACTTGTTGTTAAAGAGTTCAAGCCAATGCAACTTGAAGGGCAACGTTCTTACCGTGATATCAAAATTGATGGTAAGGTTCTAATCAAGGCTGGTGCAAAGTTTAATCGCGCGATTATCCGCCGCTTAAAAGAAGCTAAGCTAGATTCTGTTGAAGTTGATCCAAGCGCTGTCGCTGGGATGATTTCTGCAAAAACAATCGTCGAAGCAATTGATGATGTCTTAAACCCAAACAATGATGAAGTCATCATGGAAGCAGGAGATCTGCTAATTGGTTGGGATGCCGTCATGGAGAAGTTCGGAATGCTGTTTACAGATCTGGACTATGATGAAGCTCAGGAAATTTGTGAAAGCCTAAACGTTATTGTTTATGCGGGAGAGGAACTAACTGCTGATAAGGTTAATGCTAAAGGCGAAATCGTTGAAGCGGGAAATGTTTCTGAATTAAGAGCTAGAAATATCAATGAGATTGAAGTTCTTTACATGGATGAGCGCCATATTGGTGATTCTCTATGGAGAACATTAATGACTGATAAATTAGCTCCAGAGCGTGATGATCTATATTCAAAAATCATTGGAAAACCAACAATCGACGCCCTTGTGGAAATCTATCGTCGTATTCGTCCGGGAGATCCACCACGTCCTGAGACTGCTAGTGCAACTTTTGATAATTTATTCTTTAGCCCTGACCGTTATGACTTGTCAGAAATTGGTCGCTACAAGCTGAATTTCAAACTTTATATTTCACAAGGTAAAGAGGCTCCAGCTGTAGAGCAGGGAACTCTTCATCAACAAGATATTAAAGAAACTGTTCGTTACTTGTTACATCTTCGTACCGGGGCCGACACTTATAAATATCAAGTTGATGATATCGATCACTTGGGTAACCGACGTGTTCGTGCGGTAGGTGAGTTAGTTGAGAATCAGATCTTAGTTGGTCTTGTTCGAATGGAGCGTGCTGCTAAAGAAAGAATGAGCATGCAAGATGTTGATACTCTTGTACCTCAGGATTTGGTTAACTATAAATTGATTGCTGCTGTACTTAAAGAATTCTTTGGTTCTTCTCAGCTTTCTCAGTTTATGGATCAGGTCAATCCACTTTCTGAAATTACGCACAAACGTCGTCTATCAGCCTTAGGGCCTGGTGGATTAACTAGAGATCGCGCGGGCTTTGAAGTTCGTGACGTTAACTCCAGTCACTATGGACGTATTTGTCCGATTGAAACACCAGAAGGTCCAAACATTGGTTTGATTTCTTCGATGGCTGTTTACTCTCGTGTCAATGATTTTGGATTTCTAGAATCTCCTTACCGAATTGTAGATGACCAAGGTCGTGTAACTGAAGACGTAGTTTATCTTTCAGCATTAGAAGAAGAGCGCGAAGTAATTGCTCAAGCTAGTGCGAACATTTTGCCAAATGGTGAATTTGCTGATGACACAACAATTTGTCGTCGAGCAGGTGATTACTTAATGGCCAACAAAGAAGATGTTACTAAAGTTGACGTTAGTCCTCGTCAGATTGTGAGTGTGGCTGCGGCTTTAATTCCTTTCTTAGAGAACGATGATGCTAACCGAGCCTTGATGGGATCGAATATGCAACGTCAGGCAGTACCTTGTCTTAAATCCATGGCACCACTTGTGGGAACAGGGATGGAAAGAATTGTTGCGCGTGACTCAGGTTCGACAATCGTAGCTAAGCGTCCAGGTAAAGTAATTACTGTTGATGCTGAGCGAATTGTAATCAAAGCTGACCGTGCTTCTGATGATGCTTTAGATACAGGGGTAGATATCTATAACTTGTACAAGTATCAGCGTTCTAACCAAGATACATGTATTAACCAGAAGCCGATTGTTCGCGCTGGTGAGAAAGTATCACGTGGTGAAGTTATTGCTGATGGACCAAGTACAGACATGGCGGAATTGGCCTTAGGTCAAAACGTTGTAGTAGCTTTCATGCCTTGGAATGGATACAACTTTGAGGACTCAATTTTAATTAACGAAAACTTAGTTAAGAAAGATATCTTCACTTCTATCCACATCGATAGTTACGAGTGTTTAGCTCGTGATACGAAGCTTGGGAAAGAAGAAGTTACTCAGGATATTCCAAACATTGGTGAAGATTCTTTAAAAAATCTTGACGAGTCCGGGATTGTTCGTGTCGGAACAGAGGTGTCTCATGGTGATATCTTAGTTGGTAAAGTAACTCCAAAGAGTGAAACTCAGCTAAGCCCAGAAGAGAAATTGTTAAGAGCTATCTTCGGTGAAAAAGCCGGTGAGGTTCGTGACACAAGTCTTCGATTACCTCCAGGAGCTGGTGGAACAATTATTGGTACGCAAGTATTTTCTCGCAAAGGTATTGAAAAAGATGAACGAGCTCTAGCTTTAGAGAAACAAGAAATTGCTCGTTATGAAATGGATTACCGCGATGAAGTTAATATCATTAAAGATGCTGCTGTAGTAGAAGTTGCTGCTTTTTATAAAGGCAAAGTAACAACAGTTAAGTTAGTTGATGATAAGCGTAAAGATTTAATCGCTAAGGGTGATACTTTAACTCCTGAAATGCTAATGGAAGTTCCTTTTGAATATTTAAGAGATATTCAAGTTGGGGATGATGCACTTCAAGAAAAAGTGAATTCAATTGTGGTCAAAACTGGTCAGCTTATTAATAACAAGCGTACTGTTCTGCAAGAGAAGATCAAACGAATCAAGGAAGGTGATGAATTAGCGCCTGGTGTAGTTAAGATGGTAAAAGTCTTTGTTGCCCATAAACGTAAAATTCAAATCGGGGATAAGTTAGCCGGTCGTCATGGAAACAAAGGGGTTCTATCTCAAGTTGTTCCGCAAGAAGACATGCCTTACTTACCAGATGGAACACCAGTTGATGTTGTGCTTAACCCACTTGGGGTACCTTCGCGGATGAACGTTGGTCAGATTTTGGAAGTTCACTTAGGTCTAGCTGCTTGGGAATTAGGTCGTAAACTTACTGAAGTTATCAGTGTTGTTGTTGATCCATTAACTGGCGCAGATCGTAAAGGAACTACAGCTACTGATCGTGAGTCTGTTAATCAACAACTTCATGCAATCTTTAAAGTTGCTTACGGCGATGAGCTTTACAACGAAGAGATTTCTAAACTTAGCGAACAAGCCTTAATTGAACTTGCTCGAAAAGAACAAACAGGAATTCATTTTGCAACTCCAGTATTTGATGCTGCGAAAGAAGAAAGCATTCGCTCACTTCTTAAATTCAGCGGTCATGAAGAGTCTGGTAAAGTTACCTTGTTTGATGGACGAACTGGGGAAGCCTTCGCTGAGAAAGTTACAGTTGGTGTGATGTACATCCTAAAACTGGATCACTTAGTTGAAGACAAGATGCACGCTCGTTCTATTGGGCCTTACTCACTTGTAACGCAACAGCCATTGGGTGGTAAAGCACAATTTGGTGGTCAGCGTCTTGGAGAGATGGAAGTTTGGGCTCTAGAAGCATATGGAGCAGCTTATTCATTACAAGAATTCTTAACAGTAAAATCAGATGATGTTGCTGGTAGAACTAGAATGTATGAGTCCATTGTTAAAGGTGAACATACTCTGGAACCAGGTTTACCAGAATCATTTAATGTTATGATTAAAGAGCTACAATCTTTAAGCTTAAATATTGAACTGTTAGAAGGTAATCAAGGAGAAACTGCAGTTGCAGTTGATCAAGATACTGATGACATGATTGAAAATGTAACTGGCGCAGTTGCCTAAATACCCTAAGCGCCACTAAGTTTTAAAAACTTAGTGGCGCTTAATAGAAACAAATATACCAA
Source organism: bacterium (assembly GCA_031385045.1). Classification (GTDB taxonomy): domain Bacteria; phylum Bdellovibrionota_C; class UBA2361; order UBA2361; family CALJRW01; genus JANNBC01. Next base: position 17,375 of record JANNBC010000060.1, read on the forward strand.
AAAAGAAAAACTATGAGTGATATATTTAGCCTTTTTAATAAACCGAAAAGCCCAGTTGACTACAGTGCTGTAAAAATCTCTTTGGCTGGTCCAGAGATGATTCGCTCTTGGTCTAGTGGTGAAGTAACAAAGCCTGAAACTATCAACTACCGAACATTAAAGCCGGAACGCGATGGTTTGTTTTGTGCTAAAACATTTGGACCTGTTAAGGATTACGAGTGTGTTTGTGGTAAGTACAAAAGATTACGTCACCGTGGTGTTGTTTGTGAAAAATGTGGTGTGGAAGTTATTGAATCTAAAGTTCGACGTGAACGTTTGGGTCACATTGAACTTGCTTGCCCTGTTGCTCATATTTGGTTCTTAAAAAGTTTACCAAGTCGTATCGGTACAATTCTAGACATTACTTTACGCGACTTAGAGAAAGTACTTTACTTTGAAGCTTACATTGTTACTGAAGATGGAGATTCTGATTTTGAAATTGGTCAGATTCTGACAGAAAAAGAATTCCGTGATGCTCAAAAAGAAATGGCCAGTGGAACTGGTGAAGAGTTTAAAGCTGGAATGGGTGCAGAATCAATTGAAGTCCTATTAAAGCAATTAAATCTTCAAGAAATGTACGATACTCTTCGTGCAGAAATTAAAGATGTTACTTCTGTTGCTAAGAAGAAGAAAATTGCTAAACGCTTAAAAGTTGTTAGCGCTTTCTTAGAATCTGGGAACACTCCACAGTCAATGGTACTAAAAGTATTGCCTGTTATTCCACCAGATCTTCGTCCGTTAGTCCCACTTGATGGTGGACGATTTGCGACAAGCGATCTGAACGATTTATACCGTCGTGTTATTAACCGTAACAACCGTTTAAAGAGATTAATTACTCTTCAAGCTCCAGACATTATTGTTCGTAACGAGAAGCGGATGTTGCAAGAGTCTGTTGATGCACTTTTAGATAATGGCCGTCGTGGTAGAACTGTTACAGGTCCTAACAAGCGCCCACTTAAATCTTTAAGTGATATTCTTAAAGGTAAGACTGGACGTTTCCGTCAGAACTTACTTGGAAAGCGTGTTGATTACTCTGGACGTTCAGTAATTGTTGCTGGCCCGGAATTAAGATTACATCAGTGCGGATTACCAAAGCAGATGGCTTTGGAATTATTCCGTCCATTTATTTATAACAAATTAGAAACTAAAGGTTACGTTGCTACAATTAAAAGTGCCAAGAAAATGGTGGAGCAAGGTAAAGAAGTAGTTTGGGATATTCTTGATGAAGTTATTAAAGAGCACCCAGTGTTACTTAACCGTGCACCAACTCTTCACCGACTTGGACTTCAAGCATTCGAACCAATCCTAGTTGAAGGTAAAGCGATTCGTTTACACCCACTTGTTTGTTTCGCGTTTAATGCTGACTTTGATGGTGACCAGATGGCTGTTCACGTTCCGCTTTCTGTGGAAGCTCAGGTTGAAGCACGAGTGCTAATGATGGCTACTAATAACATTCTTAGCCCGCAAAGTGGTAAGCCAGTTATTCCACCATCTCAAGATATTGTACTTGGACTTTATTACATGTCTCGTATCCGTCCTTTCGCTAAAGGTTCTGGACGAACATTTGCTAACCCAGGTGAGCTTTGGTTCGCATGGCAGTCAGGTGAAGTTAATGTTCAGGCTGGTGTTAAATGTAGAATTAACGGGAAGATTGAAGAAACTTCAGTTGGACGAGTTCTTTTCTACTACATGGTACCAGATACATTACCATTTAAATTCTTTAACAGAGATTTAAAGAAAAAAGATCTTACGCAAATGCTGGATGAAGCCTACAGAACAGCTGGTAATAAAGCTACTGTAATCTTTGCTGATCGCATGAAAGACATCGGATATCGTTTCGCAACTCTTGCTGGTATTTCAATCGGAATTGACGACATGACAATTCCAGAAAGCAAGCAAAGAATCCTTGCTGATGCTGATGCTAAAGTAATGGAAATTGATAATCAGTACCAAGAAGGTTTGATTACTATGGGAGAGCGTTATAACAAAGTCATCGATATTTGGTCAGACGTAGGGGATAATATTGCTGAAGATATGCTTCAGGGTATTTCTACTGCTGAATTCAAAAATGAAGAGACAGGGGAGATAGTCCGCGGTTCTTCTTTCAATCCGATTTATGTAATGGCTGACTCAGGAGCTAGGGGTTCTAACCAACAGATTCGTCAGTTGGCTGGGATGCGTGGTTTGATGGCTAAGCCGGATGGTTCTATTATTGAACAACCGATTAAATCTAACTTCCGTGAAGGATTAACAGTACAACAGTATTTCGTTTCTACTCACGGAGCTCGTAAAGGTTTGGCCGATACTGCTCTTAAAACAGCTAACTCTGGTTACTTAACTAGAAGATTGGTACTTGTTGCTCAGGATTGTATTATCACTGGTGAAGATTGTGGTACGTCTCAAGGGATTCCTCAAACTGCTTTAATTGAAGGTGGTGAAGAGATTGAATCACTTACTAACCGAATTTTAGGGCGTGTTGCGGCTGAGGATATTTACGATTCAGTTACTAATGAAGTAATCGTTAAACAAGCTACAGAATTAGATGAAGTTGCTTGTGATGCAATCACTTCAGCTGGAATTGATAGTGTGATGATTCGCTCGGTATTAACTTGTGAATCTAAACGTGGTGTTTGTATTAAGTGTTATGGACGTGACTTAGGTCGTGGACACATGGTTAACATTGGTGAGCCAGTAGGGGTTATTGCTGCTCAGTCAATTGGGGAACCTGGTACACAGTTAACAATGCGTACGTTCCACGTAGGGGGAGCTGCCTCCGGTCGTTCAGAGCAATCTACTTTAGAAGCTCGTTTCTCAGGTAAAGTTAAGTTTGAAGAATTAAAATCTGTAGAGAAGAAAAATGGCGCAATCGTCGTTATGAATCGTAAAGCAGAATTGATTGTTCTTGATGCTCAAGACGGACGTGAAAGAGAACGTCGTAAACTTGTTTACGGTTCAACTCTAAAGGTTAAGAGTGGTGATGATGTGGTTGCTGGTCAGTTATTAGCTGAGTGGGATCCGTTTACTATTCCATTATTAACTGACGTTGCTGGTCGTATCGAGTGGCAAGATATCAGTGAGCTTACAATGGAAGAGCGTACTGATGAAAGAACTGGATTTGCGGAAAGAGAGATCATTCAAGCTAAAGATAAAACTTCAGATTTGAAACCGCGGCTTTTAATTCATACTGCGACAGGTGAAGTAAGAACATACAACTTACCAGTTGGTATTCGCTTAACTGTTGAGCATAATGTGGAAATCGATGCCGGTGATGTTATTGCTAAGCGTGAGAGAGCATCAACTAAGACGAAGGATATTACAGGGGGTCTTCCTCGCGTAGTTGAACTATTTGAAGCTCGTAAGCCAAAAGATCCAGCATTCGTTGCTGATGTAGATGGTGTGATTGAGTTTGGAGAAGATCTTCGCGGTAAGCGCCGACTTTATATTCGTCCAGAATATGGTGATACTGTAGAATATTTAATTCCTAAGAATAAGCATATCTCTGTAGAACAAGGTGACTTAGTTCGCTCAGGTGATACGATTACTGATGGTGATGAAAACCCTCATGATATCTTAAGAATTAAAGGTGTTTCTGCCCTTGCTGAATACTTAGTAAATGAAGTTCAGCAGATTTATCGCCTACAAGGTGTGCGAATCGATGATAAGCACATTGAAGTAATCGTTCGTCAGATGTTAAGAAAAGTTTTAATCACTGATATGGGTGATTCTAACTTCTTGATTGAAGATAACGTCGAGAGAATTCGTGTCTTGGAAGAGAATCAGCGTTTAATTGCTGCTGGTAAATCACCAGTGAAGTTTGAATATCAATTACTTGGTATTACAAAATCAGCCTTAAACACAGAATCTTTTATTACTGCTGCAAGTTTCCAAGAAACTACCAAGGTATTAACTCAGGCTTCAATCGCCGGAAAAGTTGATCACTTGATGGGATTAAAAGAAAACGTAGTAATGGGTAAATTAATTCCTGCTGGAACTGGGATCAAATCATACAAGAGCAAAGAAGTTTTTGTTGAAGGTCAAGAACAGGAACCAGTGGCTGAAGTTAAGCCAAGAATTACTCAGACTTCCATCGAGTCCTTAGCAGCTTTATTGTAAAACAATAAAAAACTTTGATTGTTAATGAAAAAGCCAGTTTAGATTGTCTCCAAACTGGCTTTTTTTGTGATCATTGATTAAAGATAACTGGAAATTGATAAGTAATTTGTTATCTAATCTTCATCTCCAATGATCAGCTGAAATTCATGAGTTGCTTCACGGTTTAGTGGTAAGATATAAAATAAGTTAATCAATTTTCTGTCTCCACCCTAATAATTGAAGGTTTTATTTAGCTATATTTCCAAATTTTAGATAATCTGAGGAAAATTGGCTTTCTCTAGGCCTTAAGTTACCTTTTATGATTTCAAGAAATGCTTTTTTATTCTTTGTAATATTCTCCAACCAGAAGGTCTTGTAATTTTTTCATCTTTTAATTGCAGCCATTTAGAATCATTACCGACTGGTATTGTTTCGCTAATTTCAAAATGGCTGGTTGCAGATAAGTACCTAGTACTGAGTCCAAGTTGATCGAGTAATTCTATTAAGGTGCCAAAGGAGTTATTTTTAACTACAAATGAGGTTGCCTCATGACTTGTTCCAGCCCAGTTAAACAAGTTGCTCATATTTTTAGTAGCTTTAAATTTATTCATAAACTGATTAAACTTTGGGTCACAGATACTCTCAATTTTAATCATAACCTTTTCTTGGTTGGGCAAGTAGATAGCTAGTTGCAGTACAGCTTTTTCGGTAGTGGTATTCTCTAATCTAAAATTAGTCGTAAAAGTTATCCGAGCATCAGGATTATTATCTTGAGTAGTAAAAAAAGCAGTTAGTTTTTTTGTTAATTTATAGAGGTTAAATCTAAAATCTTTATTTTGAATTTGATCGGAAGTACCAGAAAAGTTGCGACTGGTCAGTGCTTTTGAGATAGTTACTAACTTAAGATGATCCTCGACTAATTGATTAAGTTTTTTGAGTTTTTCCGGTGAAGGAGGCATTGTTAATGAGGTTAAGTTTTCTTGGATTGATCTTAGCGATTGGTAGGTGTTATTAGCGTAATCTATAAATGCTTTTTGAGATTCTTGCGGGCTTAGCTCGCGCATTGTTTTTTGATCTGCGACATAAGTTGCGTAGCGCATCTGGAAATCAAATTGTTTATTTGAAGGCCTTAAATCTATTGAGTTTGGATTGGGACGGGCTATTGTGACAAGGGAACGGTTTAGTAAGCCAATAGTCTCTGATATTTGCTTGATTCTTTGGTATTCCTTGGGATTACTAAATTTAGCAAAATGATTTTCTGGATCTAGCTGATGAACCCAGTCGAGGGCTCTTTCAAAATACTGATCAACTGCTTTTACAAAGTCAGGGCAAGTAGCAATTGGGTGAGGTCTATTTCCTCGTAACTCGTCTTGTAGAATATTAAGACTTTGATTGATAAAACCAAGTCTGCGAAATAATTTTAGTCTTTTTAGGCCTTCTTCGGTAAGTGGTCTTGGCTGATACTCTACTATGCTCATTACAACTTAAACTAATATTAAGATAAAAATGAAATCTGCGTAAATCCTAATTATCTGAGTATACAATCAACATGCCGCTAATCAACCAGTAAATACTGATAAGGCAGCTCTTTCTGCTATAAGTACTATTCAAACTAGGCTTGAACAGTTAAGATAATATTATGGTAAAATTCTCTTTTTGGGCCTTGCTAGCAAACTTACTTCTTTGGTCAGTCTCGCTACATTTTACTAAAAAACTTCCTGACCCTTCAGAGATTGTGCGAAATCTTAAAACTAATCCTCAGCAGTATTCCGTAAATGAGCCTGGCTTTGATTTCTCGTACCAAGGAGAAACATATAATGTCGATCCGGTCGCCGATTATGAGCTTTATGGATTAGTAGTTAGTCATAATAACATAGGTGGATTAACCGATGCCTATCACAGTAGTAAATCTGTAGATTTAAAAGATGTCTGTGTTGTTTGGGGAACTAATGTAATGTCCGATGTTTATCAGCGAGTTACATTTACTAGTGGGGCTTGGACCTGTTATTTTAACTTTGAAAATTCCAAGGATGCTGACGACTTTGAGCTAAGTCAGATTTCTAATAATCATTTATTGACTGCTGACGTGCAGGTACAAAAGCAGATTCGTAATTTAAATATTGGCGATCAGATTCATCTCCAAGGCTATCTGGTCAATTATGCTAATGCTCAAACTCCAACTCAACTAAGAAGATCAAGTACTGTCAGAACTGATACCGGAGATGGTGCCTGTGAAGTATTTTATTTAGAGAAATTAAATGTTTTAAAGGCTGGAAACCCCACTTGGAATCTAATCAAAAAGACCACTTATTATCTGAATTATATCCTAGGCCTATGGTTCTTAATAATCTTTCTTTATACCGAACAGTCTCGCTTTCAGAGTCGTAAGCAACCAGAAAATAAGCGAGTTAGGTTTAGCCAATACTAATTCTGCTCACTCCTTGCTAAATTAATTACTTTGAACTCCTGTAAGCCAAAAGGGGAGAAGCGGAAGGTTATTTACTTTAAATAACAGATTATTTAAGATAATACCTATAAATTTTATCTTAACTCAGGATTTGTTATGACAACGCTGAAAAATTTCTTAGAGATCCCTTACGACGAGCTAGAGGAGCTAAATCTGATCGCCAAGGGCAAGCAGTTAGCCAAGATTAGTTATGATCAACTGCAAGAAGAATATCTTAAAATCTTAGCTGATACTAAATCATTGAAAGCAGTCACAGTTTGTTTCACAGACTTAGAAGGTAAGTTTCATATGTTGGATTATGATAAGAAGTTCTTATTAAAATCCTATGATAATTTAACTTTTGATGGTTCTTCTGTTCGTGGTTTTTCTGTTGTGAGAGAATCAGATCTGCGCTTGCAGATTGATTGGGGCTCTTTCCGTTGGTTACCTTCAGATGTTTTCGGCGGTGGCAAAGTAATTGTTTTTGCTTTGATTAAGTCGATTGATGGAGAGCCTTATATCTCTGATATGCGTCATCAATTAGCACTTTACCTAGAAGAGCTGCATAAGAAGAATAAATATCTAGTTAATATTTCTGTTGAATGTGAAGGCTTCTTATTTGAAGGAATTAATGCTGAGCAAAAATTCTCTTCACGGGAAGGCTTCAAATTCGCCTCTAGCGGTGGGTATTATCAGTCCCTACCAAAGGATCCTTTAAAGATGTTTATTGACCAGTTAGCCGAAGCACAGCGTGCCATGGGCTTTGAGAATGAGAAAGATCATCCAGAAGTTGCTCCGGCACAGTTTGAGTTAAACTACACTTATACTGATGCTTTGTTAGCAGCTGACCAAGTCCAATTGTATAAATTAGTTGCCCGTCAGGTTGCTAATAACATGGGCTTTACAGCATCTTTCTTGCCAAAACCAATCGCTGGGATTAACGGTTCAGGGATGCATACAAATCTTTCGATCAGTAAGACTGGAAAAAATATTTTCTTTGCTAAGGATGGGGAAGATAAACTTTCAACTGAAGCTTGGGATTTTATCGATCGTATTTTAAATAATGCGGATGATCTTTGCTTAGTGCTAAATCCAAGTGTTAATGCTTACCGTCGTTTAGATCCACATTTTGAAGCTCCAAACCAAATTAAGTCTTCGGCCATTGACCGAACTTCAATGGTGCGGATTCCGCTAGGAAATGAGAAATCTTCTCGAATGGAAGTAAGAACAGTAGCGCCAGATGCTAATCCATATTTAGCATTTTTCACTATTATTAAAGCAGGATTAGAAGGCCCAATGAAAGAAGCGATTTCAGCTGAAGGTCGTCGCACAAGAACTAGATTCTTGCCGGACAACATTTATGATGCAATTCGCTTGTTTAAGACTAGTTCTTTTATGGCGGAGATTCTTGGTGAAGAAACAAAAGCTAAGTATGTAGAGCGTAAGCAGGAGGCCGCGGATCGTTGTCCAAAAGCTTTGGGAACTTTAGTGAAAACAGAAGAAGTCTTATTTCATCACGAAGTTACAAATCAGTATCTTTGGGGGAATTTCTAAGAAATTCTTTATAAAAAAAGGGGAGCTTAAATGCTCCCTTTTTTTATCTATCCGTATATAACAAAATTATAGAGTATCTACTATTTTAAATGAGCAGCTAAGACTCCCTTCCTTTTACTTCCAAGAATTAGTTTTGAACACCTTGCATCCTAATCCTGTCATAGTCTCTTAAAAGTGCCATGTAGTAAAACTTAATTAGCGTTTCTTCCTAAAATCTTGCCTTAGGTCACTCATCAAAAGTACGTATTTAAATCGCCCATATCAGGGTTAATATTAAAAATAATCTACTATTTATGATTCAAATCATAAGCTTGAATAGATTATCTGGTCATAATACTCACTAATATAAATCTTTATGGAATAAATTATGAACAACTCAGAATTAATTGAAGAATTTCAAAAATTATTAAGAGGAGAAATCTCTGCTACAGAAACATATCGCCAAGCCGTAAGTAGTATCGACAGTACTCATAAAATATTGTTGCAGGAAATTTTAGAAGAACATGAACTAAGTGTTCTTAGTATTAAAAAACATTTACTAAAGTTGGGAGGTGAGCACATGGATAACTCTGGCGTTTGGGGTGTTGTTGCTCAGGCTATCGAAGGTTCGGCCACAATGCTTGGTACATCTGCAACTGTAGCTGCTTTAAAGCAAGGAGAATTATTAGGAATTAATGATTATGAAAATCTGTTGCGAGGGGAAAGTCTTCAACCTGAATGCCATTTGTTAATATCCAAGGAATTACTGCCACTTTGCAAAAAGCACGTTCTACAATTGGAAAATTTCGACGGAGGAGCAGAGTTTTAATAGAATACCTAAAGATGCAAGAGTAAGCAGAATGTAAGAATTAAATCGATTATGTGGGAATTTTTGAAAAATTTGTGGGATCGTTTTAATCAGATTAACTGTCCTAAGCATGCTGCCGCTATTGCTTATTACACAATCTTTTCCATGTCGCCGCTTATTATAATTTTAGTAATGATTGCGGGAGCAATCTATGGCAACGATGCTGCCTCTGGTATTCTGTATTCAAATTTGGAACAGATCTTCGGCCAGCAAAGTGCGATGTTAATTGAGTCGCTAGTGGTTAGTGCGACTCGATCGAAGGGAAGTTTAATCTCTTCGATTTTAAGCATTTCATTAATGCTTATTGGGGCATCTATTGTTCTGCATGCTCTTCAGGAGGCTCTTGACGATATCTGGCAAGTCGAACATCCAATTGAAAATTCCTGGATAATATTTCTACACAAAAGGATCTTAGCAATATTAATGGTATTGATAATTGGAATCATTTTTCTAGGCTCAATAATATTAAGTTCTACAATCAGTTACTTGCAAGTATATACTTATGGTCTAACTTCTCACTGGATTCACTTTGCATCTTTTCTAGACTTTGGGCTGACATATTTTGTTAATACAGTAATTTTTACCAGTATCTACAAGTTTCTTCCTTCCCGGAAGGTAGAATTATACTATGCTTTGGTTGGTGGAGTGGTTGCTTCAGTCTTGTTTCTTGTGGGTAAGATACTTATCGGGTTTTACATAACTCAAACGGGAATTAACAACTCTTACGGTGTCGCGGGATCTTTAGTGATTATTTTACTCTGGGTTTATTATATATCTCAAATTATATTATTTGGAGCTCTGCTATCAGCAGAGCTCTCTCGTTTGTATAAGAAAAAAGCTTAATTGTTGAAAAAAATTGTGTTCTTACAGAATATAATTTTAAGCTGTGGAATATTTCGCCATATTTGCTAGAAGCTAGTAACACGTCAGGCCTTTTGCGAGCAGTTCTATTTAACCTTCATCCAGAAACATAGGCCGTTGAATAATTCTCAAATCTTTTTAGCTAGTGCAAATGTTGCTCTGCCGGAGGCGCTATTACTAGTTAGCCTTGAAAATTATTGTTGTTATTAACCAAACCAACATATTTGGTTTCCGCTAATTTAATAAGGCTGTCGCGATATACCTTATTGATATTTTCTACCGCGCCATGTCTAAAAATTGTTCCAATCTGATCATTAATGTTACATAAAATTCTTTGAGCTTTTCCAAAAGACTCAGTAAAAATGACAGAAATTTTACCTAGGCTTTGATTTTCTATCCACCAAGAATTTGTTTCCGAAAAATTAATATTAGAATCGGTCCAACGATAAACTGGTAATCTAAAGGTAGCTTCAGTAATAAATATACTAAAACCCGTTAGGTTTTACCGAACTGCTAGGCAAAATACGTCCCCCTTAGCTAAAGCTCAGGAGGACAAGGATCGTATTTTTAGTTGATTGGGGTTTTAGTATATTTGTTTTCCCCCAGCTAAAATACTTATAAAATAAGCAATTTAGCCTGAGCGACCCCCTCGGGTCGCTTCAAGCGCTTCGCGCTAGATATACTAGGCGACTAATTTTAGAACAGTAATTTCTAATGTCGCCTAGTATATTTAGTCATTGTAAACCTTAGCTGGAACTTATTTCATTGCTCATGATCATATTAGAATTCATCTAAGTATTTTAATTAGTAATGGTTAATATAAAAAATATTGGAATATTGATGGAGCTAAGAAGATAATTAAAGAGAACTAAAAATGAGAAGAAAATTTGATTACACTATAGAGGAGTGGCAAGAAAAAGAACGCTTTGATAATTGGATCAGTAAATATTCCTTCAGTCTTTATGCAAGTTTCATTACACTCAGTCTATTTTTGATTATTTCAAAATTTATTTAAAAATTATTGCTAGGTGAAACCTAGTTGAGAGAGCCGCGAATTATGAGAAAACAATTAGCTAAACAACATCAAATTAAACAGCCGGGCATGCAGTATCTAATGAAACCTATGTCGGAGCTTATCTTACCTAATTATTTTGGTATCGGTAAATTGAAGGACAAGGTTGCTTTCATCACTGGAGGGGATACTGCAATCGGTCGTTCTATTGCCGTAGCTTTTGCTAGAGAAGGAGCAAGTATTGCTATCGTTTATTTAAATGAGCAACAAGATGCCGAGGAAACTAAAAGAATGGTGGAGGCTGAGAATCAAAAGTGCCTCTTAATCTGCGGTGATTTAGAAGATATCAAGTTTTGTAAAATAGCTACAAATAAGTGTGTTCGTTATTTTGGTGGTATAAATATCCTGATCAATAATGCTACCAAACAATTTCCCCAAGAATCTGTTGAAGACATTACTACCGAAAAATTGGAAAGCACTTTCAATTCGATGTTCTATTTAACACAAGCTGCCATTAAATACTTATCAGTTGGTGATTCAATTATTAATACTGCCTCTGTTTTTGACTATCGTGGTAATTATCGCCTCCTAGATTATTCAGCCAGTAAGGGGGCAGTTGTTTCTTTCACCCGTTCTCTTGCCGCTAATCTTGTAGATAAAGGAATCAGAGTAAACGCAGTTGCGCCGGGACCAGTCTTGACTCCACAAATCACGACAACTTTTAAAGCTAAAAAGTTAGCTAAATTTGCTTCGCAAATTCCTGTGAAACAAGTTGGTCAAGCCTCTGAGGTTGCTCCGAGCTTTGTATTTTTGGCATCTAAAGATTCTTCTTATATTACTGGCCAAGTCCTTCATCCTAATGGGGGAGCTTCATTCTAGTAATCTCACGACATAACGTTGGCTATTTATGTACGAAAGGTTAAATATTGAAATAAAGTTTAAGTTGTTGCTGGTTTTAAATAATGGCTAACTTTAATTTAGAAAAATTGTTTCAGAGGGCACTCTAAATGTTGCACGACAACTGTTAGGAATGAAACTTACAATAAAACATAATTCTCAAATTACTTCTGGAATGATTATGGAAGTAGAAGCATATCATTGAGATAGTGATCTAGTCTGCCACTGTTATACATCTAGCAGATCACGGAATGAACTCATGTTTTGGTCTGCTGGGCATTGTTATGTTTATCAAATTTACGGAATTCACAGATATGTAAATATCGTAACAGAAAAATCATTCATTAGGGCGGTCGTTTTGTTCTAAGCCTTGGAACCCCTAGAAGGTCAGAACCTGATGTAAGAAAGCCGCGGGCTAGCTAAAAATTTGTTAAACGGTCCAGGCAAGCTGTATCAAGGGATGGGCATCGATCCACAAATCCAGGGGATGAATTTATTGCAATCCGATAAGATTAGCATTTCTCCATTTTTATTTATTTTCGAGACGGATATTGCTCAAAGCAGCCGGATAGGAATAATCAAAGGCTTAGATTTGCCATGGAGATACTATTTAGAGGGAAAAAATGGGTTTTAAAGCTAAGTTTAATCCAAAACACTAGGTCATGCTGGTCTCTTTTGGGGGTAAACGCGAACTGAATTACTTAAAAACCCTGTTGTTTGACTATATTGCACTATTCTGATAAAACTTCGCGCAATTGATGCAAGGCTATTTTCTGGAATAGTAACCATCAGAAGTTGTACAAAATACTTTCTTAAATTTCAACGCGAATAACTTGTTATCTTAGGTAACTTGTTAATTTTTAGTTGAATAGTTCCAAGCGACTGAATAGTTTTTGGCATTTGCCCAATACTACTGATGTTGTTTTCGCTACCAGAATTAAGAGAAAGATATATTTTTTATTTGTTATTTAGGACTTATGCCTACTAAGAATCAATTAGTGCGTACTAGACGCCACCCAAAAATTGTTAAGACCAAATCTCCGGCCTTAAAAGGTTGCCCACAAAGACGTGGTGTTTGCACAAGAGTATATACTCAGACTCCAAAGAAACCTAACTCAGCTTTACGTAAAGTTGCCCGTGTTCGTTTAACAACTGGTTACGAAGTTACTGCCTATATCGGTGGTATGGGACATAATTTGCAAGAACACAGCGTAGTCTTAATTCGTGGTGGTCGAGTTCCCGATCTACCAGGGGTTCGTTACCACATCATCCGCGGTAAATTAGAAGCCCAAGGTGTTGATAAGAGAAAACAAGGTCGTTCTAAGTATGGTACTAAGAAGGCTAAGTAGTTTTAGTAAGATTTTTTGAAGAAATAAAATGAGCAGAAAAGATAAAGATTATACTAGAGAAGTGCTACCAGATTCCAAGTATGGGGATTTGGTTTTAGCTAAAGCGATCAACTCAATCATGTTGAGCGGAAAGAAAAGTGTTGCTGAAACAGCTTATTACAAAGCTTTTGAAATTATTAAGAAGCGTTCTAAGACTGAAGATGCTGTTGAATTCTTCCATCGGGCTCTAAATAATATCAAGCCAATCGCGGAAGTTCGTTCTCGTCGTGTTGGTGGTGCAACTTATCAAGTTCCAACTGAAGTAAGAACAGAAAGAGCTCAAGCTCTTGCTCTTCGCTGGTTAAAAGCTGCTTGTAATTCTCGCAGTGAAAAAACAGTGTCAGAAAGATTAGCTGGTGAGTTAATGGATGCATACGATAACCGCGGTAACGCAGTTAAAAAACGAGAAGATACTCATAAAATGGCTGAAGCTAACAAAGCTTTTGCTCACTTTAAATGGTAAACTTTTTGGTTTATTCGCTCGGTATTTAAATTACTGAGCAAGCTCAGTGGTTAATTCACTGAGTACACTCAGTAAGATTTGCTGAGTATTGATTTTAGATTTTTGTTAGAAAAGAACAGTGTCAAGTAAAAACGCATTTTCAGATTTAAGTAAAGTAAGAAATATTGGTATCATGGCTCACATTGATGCTGGTAAGACTACAACTACTGAACGTATTCTCTATTATACTGGTGTAAACTATAAGATTGGTGAAGTGCACGAAGGTGCTGCCACTATGGATTACATGGAATTAGAGCAGGAGCGCGGAATTACTATTACTTCTGCTGCAACTACTTGTAGCTGGTCTGGTTCAAATCTGCAGTACCCTGAACATCAAATCAATATCATTGACACTCCGGGTCACGTAGATTTTACAATCGAAGTAGAAAGAAGCTTGCGCGTACTAGATGGTGCTGTAGCAGTTTTTGATTCTGGTAATGGAGTAGAGCCACAGTCTGAAACTGTGTGGAGACAAGCAACTAAGTTTGGCGTTCCAAGAATTTGTTTCATTAACAAAATGGATAAAATTGGAGCTAATTTTAATAAAGCTACCCAATCAATCCGTGATCGCTTAATGGCGATTGCCGTTCCAGTTCAATTACCAATTGGCGCAGAATCTAGTCTTGTTGGTGTGATTGACCTTGTTGAGCAAAAAGCAATTATTTATGATGGGGAAACTCTTGGTGCTAAATATGAGTACAAAGAAATTCCTGATGACATGAAAGACGAAGCAGCTTCTGCTCGTGAGTATTTGTTTGAAGCGCTTGCTGAAACAAATGATGATTTCATGGATAAGTACATTGCTGGTGATACTGCTAATGTTACTCCAGCAGAGCTTCGTAAGTTAATTCGTGATGCCACATTAACTTGTAAATTCTTCCCAGTTTTAGTTGGTAGCTCATTTAAGAATAAAGGTGTTCAGCCTTTACTTGATGCAGTTATTGACTACTTACCATCACCACTTGATGTTCCACCAGTAATGGGTTCTCCGCTTAATGCTAAGCCAGAAGAAATGGGAACAATCATGCGTAAGCCTGATATTAATGAGCCATTTGCAGCACTTGCCTTTAAGATTATTACTGACCCGTACGTTGGGGTGTTAACATTCTTCCGAGTTTACTCTGGTAAAATCGAAGCTGGTACTCAGGTTCTTAACTCTACTCGTGGACAGAAAGAACGTATTGGTCGAATCATGAAGATTCATGCTGATAAGCGTGAAGACGTAAAAGAAATTTTTGCTGGTCACATTGCTGCGGCAGTAGGTCTTAAAGAAGTAATCACAGGGGATACTCTTTGCGAACTTGCTAACCCAGTAGTGTTAGAAACTATTAATGCTCCGGACCCAGTTATTAGTGTTGCAATTGAGCCAAAAACTAAATCTGATGAAGAGAAAATGGGTATGGCACTTTCTAAGTTAGCCAAAGAAGATCCATCTCTAAAATTAAGAACAGATCATGAAACTGGCCAAACGTTAATTGCTGGAATGGGTGAGTTACACCTAGATATCGTTCAACAACGATTGTTCCGTGAATTCAAAGTAGAAACAGTTACAGGGAAACCTCAGGTAGCATATCGCGAAGCATTACTTAAAAGTGTTGATCATAACTTCAGATATGCGAAGCAGTCTGGTGGTCGTGGACAGTTTGCTGAAGTTTATTTGAAACTTGAGCCACAAGAAAGAGGTTTTGGTTTTGAGTTTGTTGACTCAATTAAAGGTGGAACAATTCCGAAAGAATTTATCCAACCAGTTAAAACAGGTATTGTCGAAGCTATGGCTGGTGGTGTTTTAGCTGGCTTCCCAATTATCGATTTGAAAGCAACTCTTTATGATGGTAGCTTCCACGAAGTTGACTCCAGTGAGATGGCTTTCAAAATTTGTGGTTCAATCTGTTTTAAAGAAGGTTGTAACAAAGGGAAAATGGAATTGTTAGAGCCAATCATGGCAGTAGAAGTAATTTGCCCTGATGATTTCATTAGTAACATCGTCGGCGATTTAAACCGCAGACGTGCTAGAATTATGGGTATGGATCCTCGTGCTGGAGCTCAAGCAGTTAATGCTCAAGTTCCATTATCAGAGATGTTTGGTTATTCCACAGACTTACGTTCAAGTTCACAAGGTCGTGCAACTTACACTATGGAATATAGCCATTACGACGCTGTACCTACAAATATTGCTGAAGGAATGGCTAAAAAATAATTAACCTTATTTTTTGAGTAACTGCGTTATTCAAAAAAGGTTATGAATTAATTAGTTTTTCTTTATAATTTTAATTTCTGAATATTCAGAAACGATTTTTTTAAACTTTTAGGAGTACTTAAAATGGCCAAGGGCGAATTTAACCGTACAAAACCACACGTTAACGTGGGGACAATTGGTCACGTTGACCACGGTAAAACTACATTAACTGCATCAATCACTAAGGTTCAGTCAGACAAAGGTCTTTGTGACTATGTTCCTTACGATAAAGTGGCAGCCGCAGATGAAACTGCTGGTCGTCGTGATGCTACAAAAATCATTACAATTTCATCTTCTCACGTAGAATATGAGACAGCTAGTCGTCACTATGCTCACGTAGACTGTCCAGGTCACGCCGATTATGTAAAAAACATGATTACTGGTGCTGCTCAAATGGATGGAGCTATTCTTGTAGTAAGTGCTTCTGATGGACCTATGCCACAAACTCGTGAGCATATTCTTCTTGCTCGCCAAGTAGGGGTTCCAAAGATTGTTGTTTTCCTTAATAAAGTAGACACAGTTGATGATGAAGAGCTACTAGATCTTGTAGAAATGGAAGTTCGTGACTTATTAAATGAGTACGGATTCCCAGGTGATGACACTCCAATCGTTCGTGGTTCTGCGCTTAAAGCGATCCAAGGTGATACTAGTGCAATCGGCGTTGCTTCTATCGATAAATTGATGGAAACAATTGATACTTTTATTCCAATTCCAGAGCGTTCTGTTGATTTACCTTTCTTGTTACCGATTGAAGACGTGTTCTCAATTGAAGGACGAGGAACTGTAGCAACTGGCCGTATCGAAAGAGGAAAAATTAAGACTGGTGAAGAAATTGAAATCATCGGATTAATGCCAACTAAAAAAACTACTTGTACAGGTGTTGAGATGTTCCAAAAAACTCTTAACGAAGGTCAAGCAGGGGACAACGTTGGTATGTTACTTCGTGGATTTAAAAGAAATGAAGTTGAGCGTGGCCAAGTAATTGCTAAGCCAGGTTCAATCACTCCGCATACTAAGTTTAAAGCCGAAGCCTACATCTTGAAAAAAGAAGAAGGTGGACGTCATAAGCCGTTCTTTACTGGATACCGTCCTCAGTTCTACTTCAGAACTACTGACGTAACTGGTACTTTGAACTTGGCAGCTGGTGTTGAAATGGCTATGCCAGGGGACAACGTTGCATTAGATGTTGAACTTCATAAGCCAATCGCTCTAGAGAAACAAGTGCGTTTTGCTATCCGTGAAGGTGGCCGAACTGTAGGTTCTGGAGTTGTTACTGAAATTACTGAATAGTAGTTTCAAAACAGTATCTTGTGGCTATTAATTTAGTCACAAGATACTTATTTTGCCCATAATTATTGGGTCTTAGCTAAGAAGCACACTACAATAGTAAGAGTTTCCGATGGCAATACAAAGAGAAAAAATATGTTAGGAAATCAAAAGATTCGAATTAAACTTAAAGGTTACAACAGTAAGCAAGTTACAGGTGCGATCGAGGAGATTGTACAAACTGTTCGTCGTTCAGGCGGTAGAGTTGCTGGGCCAATCCCATTTCCAACTCACATTAAAAAGATTACTGTTCAGCGTTCTACATTCGTCGATAAAAAATCTCGTGATCAGTTTGAGATTCGAACGCACAAAAGAATGTTAGATATCTTAGAGCCAACTCAACAAACAATTGATGAGTTAAGTAAGTTAGAGCTATCAACAGGATTAAATGTTGAAATTAAATTATTAGCATCAGCCTAAGAATAAAGAAGATTATAAAAGAGAGCAAAGGAGTTTGTTATGACAACCAAAAGAATTTTTCCAGAAGGTCTAATCGGGCGCAAGCTTGGAATGACCCAAGTTTTCGATGAAGAAGGCGCAATCGTTCCAGTTACAATCCTAGAAATGGGACCTAACGTAATCTTGGAAGTACTTAACTCAGAACGCAATGGATACAATGCAGTGCAGTTGGGATTTGCTCCTAAAAAAGCACAGCGTGTAAGCAAGCCTGAGATGGGTCAGTTTAACAAAGCTGGGAAAGGTGCATTCTATTGCGTACGTGAAATGCGTTGCGACGTGGAAACTTTAGGCTGGAATGCTCTAGGACAAGAGTTAAACGTTGATGATGTTTTCATTGATAATGAATTTGTTGATGTTACAGGAACAAGTCTTGGTCGTGGCTTTGCTGGTGTGTTCAAAAGACATCATATGAAAGGTCAGCCAATGACTCGTGGTACTCACGAAGTTCGCCGTCACACAGGATCTATTGGTATGCGTAAAACTCCAGGTCGAGTATTCAAAAACCAAAGAATGCCGGGTCACATGGGGAATGCTCGTGTAACTATCCAAAACTTGAAAGTTTTTTCAGTTCGTCCAGAAGAAGGTTTAATCTTAGTACGTGGAAATGTACCAGGACCTAAAGGATGTTTCGTTGAAGTAAGAAAATCAATTAAGTCATTTAAGGGAACTGTAAAAAGAGCCCCAAAGACTGCTCCAGAGACTAACCAGGAAGCAGTATAGTTAGAATTATTTATAAGGGATTAAAGTGAACAACGATATTAAATATAATTTAGTTGATACCAAGGGCAAAGCCGCTGGGGATGTTTCTCTAGACGCTGGTGTTTTTGGAGTTGAAGTTGATGCTAGCATCTTGCACCAAGTAGTACGTTGGCAGTTAGCTAAGCGTCGTGCTGGTACACATGCTACTAAAAACTTAGCTAAAACAGATAACAACAAGAAAAAGCCTTACAAGCAAAAAGGTACTGGACGTGCTCGTGCTGGTTCGCGCTACGCTACAAACAGAGTAGGCGGAGCTGTTGCTCATGGTCCACAACCACATGGTTATGACTATAAGATTAATCGTAAAGTAAAAAGAGCAGCTGTCGCTGGTGCTTTAAGTGAAAAGTGTCAACAAAAGAGCCTTTGTATTGTTAAGGATTTGGCAATTGCTACTCCAAAAACTAAAGAAATGCAGGTAATGATTGAAGCTCTTAAGAATAACGCTAAAAAAGTTTTAGTTGTTATTAGCTCAAGTGATGCTTGTCGTGAGAAAGAAACACAAATGACTTTAGCTGGAAGAAATATTCAGAACTTGAAATTCATCGCTGTTAGTGGCTTGAATGCTTATGACGTCTTAAATGCTGATTGCTTAGTATTTGACCAAGATTGTTTACCACTGATTTCAGAAAAAGTTTTAGGAGTTTCTGAGGCAGTAGCTGCTTAGTTTTTTAAGCTTGGCTTTTAAAATCCTGGATTTATCCAGGTTTTAATGCCTAAAAACAAAAAATATAGTAAACCATACCAAGAATTTCAAAAGTTTAGAGATTCTTTTTTGGGTTACTATGAAAGTTACTTATAATTTAGGATATAGAAATGGCAATTAAAAAGAAAGAAGAAGTTATCAAGCCAAAATTAAAAGATTATCAAATAATCATTGCACCATTTATCACTGAGAAATCAGCGAACGTTGGTGGAAAAGATTATTCTGGTGTTGTGCTTAAGGTTGACCGACGCGCTTCTAAGTTAGATGTGAAAGAAGCTGTAGAGAAGATCTTTAAAGTAGAAGTTGCTAACGTTAGAACTTGTAACTACATCGGTAAATTAAAGAGAAGTGGACGTTCATCAGGACGACGCGCCGCATACAAAAAGGCTTATGTAAATTTGAAGCCTGGCTTTGAGATGAACATTTTTGAAGGACTATAAGAGGACTAAAGACAATGGCAGTTAAAAAATATAACCCAACTTCCCCAGCAAGAAGATTCTTAACAGTAGTTGATAACTCGGACCTTAGCAAAGTAGCTCCGATGAAATCTTTGCTACAAGTTAAGAAGAAATTTGGTGGACGTAATAACCAAGGACGCACTACAAATATTAATAAAGGTGGTGGATGTAAACAGAAGTACCGATTAATTGATTTTGCTCGTAGCAAAAGAGATGTTCTGGGAACAGTTGCAACTATTGAGTATGATCCAAACCGTTCTGCTCGTATCGCTTTGATTCATTACGTTGATGGTGACAAGAGATATATTCTTGCTCCTGATAAAATGACAGTTGGTCATAAAGTACAAGCTGGTGAGTCTGCTCCAATTGAAATTGGTAACAGTTTGCCACTTCGCAATATCCCAACAGGTCAAGAGATTCATGCAATTGAATTAAAGATCGGTGCTGGTGCTAAGTTAGTTCGCTCTGCTGGACTTTCTGCTCAGCTTTTGGCTAAGGAAGGTGAATATGCTACTCTGCGCATGCCTTCTGGTGAAATGCGTAAAATCCACTTAAGTTGCTATGCAACTATTGGAAAAGTAAGCAATTCTGACCATAAAAACGTTACTATTGGTAAGGCTGGAAGATCTCGTATGTTAGGTCGACGTCCTCATAACCGTGGTATCAGTAAGAACCCAGTCGATCACCCAATGGGTGGTAGAACAAATGGTGGTAAGCACCCATGTTCGCCAACTGGTAAGAATGCTAAAGGTCTTAAAACAAGACATAACAAGCTTACTAACAAATTTATTATTAAACGTCGCGTTAAGAAAAAATAGACCAGCGTTTAATATAACAAGGTAATGTTTATTCATTACTAGCCGAGCTAATAAAATTAGGTCGGTGTCGCAAACACAATAGTGAACCTAATTAAAAACTAGTTAATGTGTTTGTATTTTTCAAGTTCACTAAATTTAGGAGACTACAATGCCAAGATCGTTAAAGAAAGGATTTTATGTTCAACCATGTTTACAAAAATGGTTAGATCGTTTGAAGGATGGAACTTATAAGGGCCCAGTTAAGACTTGGTCACGTCGTTCGACAATTACTCCAGATATGATTGGTGTGAACTTTATGGTTCATAACGGGAAGAAGTTTATTCCAGTGTTTGTTTCTGGTGACATGGTTGGTCACAAACTTGGAGAGTTTTCTCCAACAAGAACTTTTCATAACCACCCGGCTAAAGCTGGCGGTAAAAAATAATTTTGAGTTTAAGTATAGAGAGGCGTTATGGCTGTTAAGCAGAATGTTAAGAAAATTAGAAATAAGGTTGTAGAAGTGATTGCTTCTGCTACTTTAAAAGGCGCTAAAGTATCTCCGCGTAAGACTAGATTAGTAGTTGATATGGTGCGTGATATGCAGGTAGAGAATGCTTTAAATACTCTAAGCTATAGTACTCAAAAGCGTGCTGAAATTGTTCGCAAAGTTCTACAGTCAGCTATTTATAATGCTAAAGAGAAAGGTGCTGATGTTGATGATCTATGGGTTGTTGGAGCTTGGGTTGATGAAGGCACTGTAATGATGCGTTTTAAGCCACGTGCTCGTGGTTCTGCTTTCCCAATCAGAAAGCGTTCTTCGCATATTACCTTTCAAGTAGGTAAAGTTTAAGTAAATATTAATTAAATGAAGGCAAAATATTGCTTTTAATTCAATAATATTTTAATATTACGACCCCTTGGACTGTAAATTGGGGTCATAAGTTAGGAAAAATTTTTAAAAAAATTGTAAACAATTATGGGACAGAAAGTAAATCCGAAGGGAATTAGACTTGGTATTATTAACACATGGTCTTCTCGTTGGTATTCAGACAAGAAAGAATACGGTAAATTTATCGGTGAAGATATTAAAATCCGTAAATATGTCGAAGATAAATTAAGTGCTGCTTCAATTTCTAAAATTGAGATTGAAAGAGCTGCTGCTCGCCTAAGAGTTATTATTCATTCTGCCAAGCCTGGTTTGGTTATTGGTAAGAAGGGAAAAGATATTGATGATCTACGAACGAAACTACGTAATTTAGTAAATAGAGAAGTTAGCTTAAACATTGTGGAAACACGTAAGGCTGATTCTAACGCTCAGATTTTATCTGAACACGTTTCTTCTCAAATTAAGAGACGTATCAATTATCGTCGTGCTGCTAAAGATGCAATTTCTAAAGCCATGAGAATGGGTGCTGAAGGTGTGAAGGTTGCTGTCTCTGGACGATTAAATGGTGCTGATATTGCCCGTACGGAATTTTATAAAGAAGGAAGAATTCCACTTCATACATTCCGTGCTGATATTGAATATGCAACTGCTCGTTCACAAACTACTTACGGTGTAGTTGGTATTAAAGTTTGGGTGTTCAAAGGTGAGAAATTTGCTCCAGGTGAGGAAGTTTCTATGGAAGCAATGCAACAATTATAATTACAAGATTACTTAATTAAAGGACTGAGAAATGTTATCTCCAAAAAAAGTTAAATATCGAAAACAGCATAAGCAAGTAAGACATATTCTTCAAAATGCTACTCGTGGAATTAAATTATCTCACGGTAACTATGGAGTTATGGCTCTTGAGCCAGCTTGGGCAAGTAACCGCGTTCTAGAAGCAGGACGTGTTGCAATTGCTAGAACTGCTAAGCGTGGTGGTAAACTTTGGATGAAAGTATTTCCAGATAAGCCATTAACTAGAAAGCCTGCTGAAGTTCGTATGGGTAAAGGTAAGGGTTCTCAGGAAGCTTGGGTTGCCGAGATTCAAGCTGGTCGTATTGTATACGAACTAACTGGTGTGGATCGTGCAACTGCAATCGAAGCGTATAAATTATGTGCTTCTAAGATGCCATTTAAGTGCAAATTTGTTGAGTTAAAAGACACTATTTTATAGTAGGAATGATCATGAAGAAAAAAGAATTTTTAGAAAAAATGGCTGGAATGGACTTAGCTGGTTTACACCAAGAGTTACATGCCAAAGCTGATGAGATTTTAAAGTTACGTATTAGACATGCTTCTAATCAATTAGAGACTCCTCATCGTATTCGTGCTGAGCGTAAGAATTATGCTCGTATTCTGACTTTAAAGAATAAGCAAAAGAACTAGGAAGGCATTAAGATAATTATAGAGATATGAATATGGAAACTAAAACAGCAGTTAAAAAGTTTAAACAAGGGCACGTAGTTAGCAACAAGATGGAAAAAACAGTTGTTGTCGCTATCGTAACTAAAGTTAAAGACAAAAGCTATGGTAAGTATGTTAAAAAAACTCACAAGTTTTTTGCTCATGATGCCAAGAACGTTTGTCAGATTGGTGATATCGTTGAGATTATGGAAACTCGTCCGATGAGCAAAAATAAGAACTGGATTGTTTCTAAGATTGTTGCCAAGTCGATTGCTGAATAATTTGGCTGAATAATTTAATTTAAAGATAAAAAAATGATCATTCCAAAAAGTAGATTAACAGTAGCTGATAACTCTGGAGCTAAGAAATTAGTTTGTATCGGTATTCCTGGTAGTACTAAAAAGAGATGTGCAACAATTGGTGATATCATCCGAGTCGCTGTGAAAGAAGCTTCTCCAACTTCCAGTATCAAAAAAGGTGATGTTAAAAGAGCAGTTATCGTTAGAACTAAAAAAGCAGTTCGTCGTAAGGACGGGTCTTATTTAAGATTCGATGAGAATAGCGCTGTTATTTTAAATAGTGACAAAGATAAAGACCCAATGGGAACTCGTATTTTCGGACCTGTTGCTCGTGAATTAAGAGCATTAGGATTTATGAAGATCGTGTCTTTGGCTCCAGAAGTTTTATAGTTTAAGTAGGTTAATATGCCAGCTAAGAAAATACACAAAAAATTAAGAAGCAATGTCCCAGCTCCTAGCCGTGCAATCAGCACGAAGTTAAAAGTTGGTGATTTAGTAATGGTTATTGCCGGTGGTAATTCTGAGAAGAGAGCCAATGTCGGTAAAACTGGAAGAATCAAGAGCTTTGGCGGATTTAACCGTGAGCGTGTGATTGTTGAAGGACTTAACTTATTTACTAAACATAAGCGTCAAACTTCCATGCAAGATAAAGCAGGGAAGATCATGATTGAAGCTCCAATTCATATCTCTAACGTAATGTATTATGTTGAGAAAATTGCGGCTCCAGTAAAGCTTAAGACAAAAGTCTTAGCTGATGGTAAGAAAGTTCGTGGCTACAACAGCCCGAAAGACAATGAATTTGTCCAAATTTAAGCAGTATATATTATAAAGTCATGTCTACTATAAAGAAAAAATATATTGAAGAAGTTGCTCCGGCACTTAAAGAACAGTTTAAGTACAAATCTGTTATGCAAATTCCAAAGTTGCAGAAGATTGTTCTTAACGCTGGTGTTGGTGAAGCTGCAATGAACAGTAAAGCTATTGAGAACGTTGTTTATGCGATGACTCAGATTGCTGCTCAAAAGCCAATCGTTACTAAAGCGAAAAAATCAATTTCTAACTTCAAGCTTCGTCAAGGGATGCCAATTGGTTGTGCAGTAACTCTACGTGGAAAGGGTATGTATGATTTTCTTGAGCGTTTAATTGTTGTTGCTTTACCTCGAGTTCGTGACTTTCGTGGTGTTCCAACACGCGGATTTGATGGAAGAGGGAATTACACAATGGGAATGAAAGAACAAACAGTATTCCCTGAAGTTGATTCAGATAAATTAGATAAAATTCGTGGACTTGATGTCACTTTTGTTACTACTGCTAGTACTAATGAAGAAGCACAGGCCTTACTTGCCAATTTAGGCTTACCGTTTAGAAAAGATAAAATTAACAACTAGGAGTTTTCGTGGCTAAAAAATCATTAATTAATAAATGTAACAGCAAACCTAAGTTTGAAGTTCAAGCTTATAATCGTTGCCAGGCATGTGGTCGTTCTCGCGCAGTACTAAGACATTTTAAACTTTGTCGTATTTGCTTTAGAGAAATGGCCTGCCAAGGACTGTTACCAGGAGTAACTAAGTCTAGTTGGTAAACAACTAACATGACAACTTAGGAGTTAGTGATTCCTAAGAATGTTTAAGAATTAACTTTAAAAATCACTAGCAAGAGTTTGGAGAGACAAAATGATTAACGATACAATTGCAGATTTATTAACAAGAATCAGAAATGCTCAGATGGCTAAGCATGAGACAGTGTTAGTTCCTGCTACAAAAATGAGCAAGAATGTTTTGGACGTACTAGTCGCCGAAGGATTTATTGGTAATGTGGAAGAAAGACAAGGTGATAATGGCTTCCCAAAGTACCATGTTCAATTAAAGTTTTATGCTGATGGAGAGCCTTTAATCAACTCTCTAAAAAGAGTTAGCAAGCCTGGTTGCCGTGTTTACAAACGCGTTCAAGATTTGGAAAAAATCAAGAGTGGTATGGGCGTAGCAATTATCAGTACTTCTCAAGGTGTTTTCTCTGATCGTGAAGCGCGATTAAGAAATATCGGTGGTGAAATTTTAGCAATCATTGGATAGTAGAATGTCTAGAATCGGAAAAAAACCAATTAATTTACCTGCTAAAGTTGACATCGTCATCAGCGGGAACACAGTTACAGTTAAAGGTCCAAGAGGAAGCTTAGATTGTTCATTGTCTCAGAACGTTGAAGTTCAGAAACAAGAGAATCAAGTTGTTTTTGGTTTAACTAAGTCATGCAATCCTAACAGCCCTCAAGTAAAAGCTGATTTTGGAACAAGCCGTGCATTAGTTAATACTTGCATCGTTGGTGTTACTGAAGGCTGGAAAAGAGGCTTGGAACTTCAAGGTGTTGGATTTAACGCCAAGCTAGCTGGTAAAGAGTTAACTCTTTCTGTTGGTTATTCTCACCCAGTAGTTTTTACTGTTCCAGAAGGTGTTACTTGTACAATTGATAAGAATACTTCAATTTTTTTAGAGTCAAATAACAAACAACTAGTTGGTAACTTTGCTTCTAAAATTAGAAAATCTTGTCCACCTGAGCCGTACCTTGGTAAAGGTATTAGATATGCAGGTGAGCAAGTAAGAAGAAAAGCTGGTAAAACAGGTGGTAAAAAATAAGTATTAATAAGTTAAATAGAAAGGATCGTCATGGGACTTAAAGAGATTAAACAAAGAGAAGTAAGAAGAACTAGAAGTAAGTATAAGATTCGAAAAAAGGTTAATGGCACAGAAGCTAAGCCTCGTGTATCGATCTTTAAAAGCTCACTCCATACTTATGCCCAAGTTATTTCTGATGTATCAGGTTGCACTTTAGTTGCTGCTTCTACAAAGGATAAAGATTTTCAAGCTACTGCAAGCACTAAAAGTGTTGATTCTGCTAAGCTAGTAGGGGAACTACTTGCGAAGAGAATGCAGGCAAAGGGGATTGATAGTGCAGTATTTGACCGTAATGGTTTTAAATATGTTGGACGAGTTAAGGCGGTAGCTGAAGGACTTCGTTCTGCTGGATTCAAGATTTAATTAAATATACCAATGAAAACTAAAGAAAAAATTTCTAGAAAGAAAATTAGCACTGCAGACTGTGGTGAGTTAACTGATAAAACTGTTGCCGTTAATCGTGTCGCTAAAGTAGTAAAAGGTGGACGTCGTTTTAGTTTTAATGCACTAGTAGTTACTGGTGATGGTCAAGGTCATGTAGGATTTGGAACTGGAAAAGCTCAGGAAGTTCCTGATGCAATTCGTAAGGCTTCAGAAGCTGCTCGTAAGAATATTGTTAAAGTGCCAATGCACGGTAGCACTATACCTCATGAAGTAATTGCTGAGTTTGGACCTGCTTATGTAATCTTAAAGCCTGCTTCTCCTGGTACAGGGGTAATTGCTGGTTCGGTAGTTCGAGCTGTGGCTGAAGCTGCTGGGATTCATGATATTCGTACTAAGTGTATTGGATCAACAAGTGCTAACAACACAATCATGGCAGTATTAAGTGGTTTCTTAAGTCTTAGAAGCCCAGAAGAAACTGCGTCTCTTCGTGGAAAAACTCTAGAAGATTTACATTACAGCGCTTACTAATAAGCATTATTTTTTATATTGGATCAGAAGATGGCTAGTAAATATTTAATTCGTCAAGTCCGTAGCAATAGCGGTCAGACTAAAAGAACAATCGCTACTTTAAAGAGTATTGGTCTTGGTAGAATCGGCAAAGAAATTGTTCTTAGCGCGGAAGACCCATGTATACTTGGTAAGATTACTAAGCTTAAGCATTTAGTATATGTTACTGACTCTAAAGAGGCATAAACAATAATAGATAATAAATATAATTCCTTAGGTAAATAAAATGTCAGAAAATATACAACTTTCAAATTTAGCTCCAAATCCAGGTTCAGTTAAGCCAAGAACTCGTAAGGGTCGTGGTATCGGTTCTGGAACTGGTAAAACTGCTGGTAAAGGACACAAAGGTCAAAAAGCTCGTGCTGGTGGAAGTATCCCAGCTTGGTTTGAAGGGGGAGCAATGCCTCTTTACCGTCGCTTACCAAAAGTCGGTTTTACTTCTATCCAAAAAGTTACTGGAGTTAACCGTTACAACCTAGTAAACTTAGATGTTTTAGATCGTCACTTTGCTGATGGTGCAGTTGTTGATGCTGAAGCTCTTTTTGCTGTAGGTTATGCCACTAAAAATTTCAACAAAGCTGGTGTTAAAGTATTAGCTAATGGCGAAATCACTAAAAAGTTAACTGTAAAAGTTACAGCTATTTCAGAAGAAGCTAAAGCTAAAATTGAAAAAGCTGGTGGGACTGTTGAGCTAGTATAGTTTCAATCGTTCTAATGAGAGCCTCTGTTGATTCGAATTTGAATTAACAGGGGCTTTTTTTGTGCATTTTGTAGTGATCAATTTGCTTAATTAGTGTTATAAAGTTTAGGCATAAACTTTGTTGTAGTCATGTTTTATTATGCGGCCATCTGTTGTTCATCCTTCCCAAGTTTCAAAATTACCAGAATTACCCACGACAAGTTATTTAAGTACAGTAACATTGTTAGCGGCGTTATGTTGTTGCCACAGAGCAGAAATTAGAAAAATTAAAGATAAGCCACGGCGCTTTGCAAGCTTGAAAGGCTTAAAGAAAATTTCTCCTGAAGTAAAAAGCAAATGGCGACTTGCGGAACATTCTAAGGGCGATTTTAAAAGTGCTTGTAAGTTTCGGAAGTCAACAATTACAGAGCGTCCGGCACGTGTTGTGGGAGAGGTAAATTTACATGAGTATGTTGCTCCTCTTCTTTCTCTTAGTAGAGATTCACAATTTAATGGTTGTCGCATTTTACAGTTAAGTGACATCCATTTACAGTTAAAAGAAAGAAGATCTTTAGATCAGTTAGTGGCAATTGCCAGAGAATTACCAAAACTAAAAATTGATTTTTTAGCGATCACTGGAGATTTAGCAGATAGTCAGAAGCATGATTTAGGCGAGGAAGCTTTAGCGGCACTGAGTTTACTAAGACAAAATGTGCCTCGGGCATTTTTTGTATGCGGGAATCATGATTATGATGTGGGTATTGAGCATGTTCTAAGTGTTGTTAAGCGAGCAGATATCGAAGTTTTAATTAACCAAGAAGTGATTTTAGAGCGAGGAGCAGATCGTTTAGAAATTATAGGTCTTGATGATGTCTATCATCAACTTAGAAAGGATTCCCATTTTTTTAGGAAGGGTAATATTAGTCAAAAAAGCCTAATTAATGATTATCCGACTGTTGTTTTAGCACATTCAATTGACTCATTGTCTGATGCTGATTATCCTGATTTCGATTTGATTTTAAGCGGACATACTCAT
This sequence comes from bacterium, assembly GCA_031385045.1. GTDB lineage: Bacteria > Bdellovibrionota_C > UBA2361 > UBA2361 > CALJRW01 > JANNBC01. Next base: position 45,718 of record JANNBC010000060.1, read on the forward strand.
GGATTAATGCTTAAAGGGTTACCGTTTCGTAAAGAGTATTTAAAATTTCATCCCGGTGAGAAATTACTTTATGATCATAATAATCAACATTCAGGTTGGAAGGCATTAACTCCCAGGACTCTTTCCTTTGTATCTAATGGCTTCACCGATACGCATCGGCGTGGTATTAAAAAGGGGCATCCCTTTATGCAAGCCTCAGAAGCTACAATTATTGAGCTTAGGTCGTATCAAGAGTTTATTGAAGATCGGGAATCATAGTCATTCATTAAACCGAATTTAGTTTAGGGTATGTTTTCGTCCCATGAAAATTGTCTTAATCAGCGATACTCACAATCAACACTTAAAGCTTTTGGAGTTACCATTAGCAGATCTAATTATCCACGCCGGTGATGCAACTGGACTGGGTAAGAAAAATGAGTTTACTCAGTTTCTGAGTTGGTATGGAAGCTTACCTTATGCTCATAAGATTTTAATTGCAGGTAATCATGATTGGTGTCTGGATCCAAATTATTCGGGTGATTTAACTTGGGAAGAGGCAGAGTTGCTTTGCGACCAAGCAGGAGTTGTTTATTTGCGAGATCGAGCAATAGAAATTGAAGGAAAAATTTTCTATGGCACTCCTTGGCAACCATATTTTTTTAATTGGGCATTTAATATTAAGAGTGCTGAGCAACGTGCCAAGATTTATGATCAAATCCCAGCAAATACAGATATTTTAATAACTCACACTCCCCCAGCAGGAATCCTAGATCAAAATAAATATGGTATACCTTGTGGATGTGAGGCGCTTTTAGCTGCTGTTAGAAAGCTTAGACCTCAAATTCATATCTTTGGTCATATACATGAGGCCTACGGTCAAAAAGTAATCGGAAGTACTACTTTTATTAATGCGGCTAATCTTGATGAATGTTATCGTTATGTTAATCCACCGATACTAATTACTTTGTAGGCTTAGTCTTAATCTTTACACAGAAATTTAATTTAGAAAGTAACATGCCTCTTCGTTTACAAAATTTTTTTGCTTCTTTAATAATTATCTTTTTTGCCTTTCTCTTAATCTTCCGTAATGCCTATCATGCCTCGCATATTGAAACCTTTCCCGATGCGGTGGAGTACGTTTCCATGGCAATTAATTATCTAAATCAAGGCACCTTTCAGATTGATGTTAATGGGCAGTTTTATCCCTCACGCTATGCACCTTGGTTTTCATTAACTGTGCTTACCCCGGCGCTAATTTTCTTTGGTATCGAAGCAGGAAATGCCATTTATGGCGTATTGTTTGTTAATATTCTTGGGATGCTTTTGGGATATTTATTACTGAGTAGGGTGCTTCCACCACTTGCAGCGCTAGCTGGAACTCTAGCACTATTTTTAATCCCAGATTTTACTCGCAATGCTCAATTCATTATGAATGATGCTCCTTCGGCCTTAGTTTTTTTGATCTGTTTTTATGTTTTTCTTAAAAATCAAAAACTTGTTTGGAATAATCGTCTGGAAGTAATTCTTATTGGTTCATTGATTGCACTAGCAACGCTTTGGAGAATTACTAATATTTTTTTAATACTGCCATTCCTATTTTTAATGGACCAAGATTTTAGAAAAAAATTATCAGCAAAGCTTTTATTTTTGACACCACTGGCCTTTGCCTTAGTTCTAAATTTTTGTGAAAATTATCTCATGTTTGGGAGCTTTTTTAGAAATGGCTATAATTACTGGACCAGCATTCCTTACGATTACCCAAGTCTTACATTTAACTGGAGCAATCTGATTACTAATCTAGCCAAGTTAAGTGAGAACCAAAGTTACCTAGTTATTGTAGGGGTATTTTTAGCCTCTTTAATTGTTCACTATCTAAAAGGACGAGATGCGATTAAGCCACTGCTCAGCTTTCTATTGCTTGTAGCAATGCCAGTTTTAATTTTTTACTTATTATATTTTTATTTTGATTATCGCTTTTTTCTACCAGTGATCCTAGTGATGTTTGGTAGTATTGTTTGGACGCTTCGTTATTATCCACCAATTATCCATAAGCTAATCCTATTAGCTATTCTTGTTGGGATCTATTTACAGATGAATACCATTGCCTTGCGCCATGAATTTCCATTATACCGAAAGAACATTGACTCCTTAAAGCTTAATACTGAGCTTGGCTCGACAGTGCTGACAAATATTAATCTTCCATATCTCAAATTATATTTTCCAAACTTGGAACGAAAATTTATTCCGATTAGTCGCCGTGCTGAGTATGCCTCAAAGGTAATTATGACTCGTAAGAACGAAGATCTACTTGTTAGTGAAATTAAAGATCCATTCCAACACCGTCATCCAAAGTTATTAGCAATGGGGATTGATCCAATTGGATATACTTTTTTAGAAGATCCGAAAAAATTACTTAAAGATTTGCCTGATCAGAAAATATACTTAGATTTGTATTCTTTTCCAGAAATGATTGCGCAAGATTACTACCAACAAGTAAGCAAGTATTGTGATTTGGTTATGGTTAGCCCGGGAATTTTTAGACTACAAATTAGAAATTAGGTAGGGAAGCTCCTGTCGCTTCTTGGCAATTAATTTTTCATTATCAAGTAGTCCCTTTGTTTGATCCCAATTGCCAGTTGTGAATGCTGACTGTAGTCCTGGATCTAACAAGTAAGGATAGGCCTGCCCAGCAACAATTAATTTGCCCGCAGTTAAATCTAAGCTAATTTGAGTTTCTGTTTTAGCTGCAATTATTGTTTGAATTTCTTCCGCGATTTGTGGAGTGACTGTTAGGCAAGGCAGTCCAATCGAATAGCAATTAGAGAAGAATATTTCTGAAAATGAAATTCCAATAATACAATCAATCCCCCAACGTTTAATTCCTTGTGGGGCATGTTCCCTAGAAGAACCGCAGCCAAAGTTGGAATTTACAATTAGAAAATTTGCTCCTTGAAAAAGTGGGGCAACAAAGGGATGGGCGAATCCCTTTTTCTCAGCAGCAATAATTTCATCGGCAAAAACATATTTCCCAAGATTAGAAAATGTTAGTTCTTTTAGATATCTTGCTGGCATAATCCGATCCGTATCAATATCATCTCCAATTAGAGGTAGGCCACGTCCGGAAATTTGATTAACGATTAAGCTGCTCATTAGTTTTTGATATTAAAAATATTGCGACAATCTTGAATCTCTCCTGTAACGGCGGCTGCTGTTACCATTGCTGGAGACATAATTAATGTACGGCCAGTTGGAGATCCCATTCGTCCTTTATAATTACGATTTGATGTCGAGGCACAAAGCTGATCTCCAACTAATTGGTCAGGATTCATCCCCAGACACATGGAACAGCCTGGTTCTCTAATTTCAAAACCAGCATTTGCTAAGGTCGCTAGGATTCCCAGTTTTTCTAATTCTACTTTTACTTTTTGAGAGCCTGGAACAACTAGCGCCTGTACTCCTTTAGCGACTTTAAAATTATTTTGAGAAATAAGTTCGGCAACTAATTTAAAATCAGACACTCGGGCATTAGTGCAAGAACCAAGAAAGGCAAGATCGATTTTTTTACCTGTGATTTTTTCTCCTGGTTGAAACTGCATGTATTCCATTGCTTCCGTAAATCCAGCCAAGTTCATCTTAGCCTCTTCCGGGTTAGCTGGGAGTTTGGAGTCGATGGAAATTGATTGATCTAATCCAATTCCCCAAGTAACCATTGGTGCAATATCTTCAGCTCGATAATTAACAACATCATCATAGATGGCATCAGGATCTGACTTAATTGATTCCCAATATTTTAAGCGGGCATCCCATTCACTCTCTTTGGGAGAGTAGGGGCGACCTTTAATAAAGTCATAGGTTATTTGGTCAGGGTTAACATAACCACAGCGAGCGCTGCCTTCAATCGACATGTTGCAAACAGTCATGCGTTCTTCCATCGTAAAGCGATCAAAGACCTCTCCGCCATATTCATAGGCATAGCCACCGCCACCGTTAGCTCCAAGTTTATTGATGATATAGAGGATTACATCTTTAGCATAAACTCCTGGTGCTAATTTACCATTTACATTAATTCTACGAACTTTTAATTTTTGTGTGGCAAGTGTTTGTGTGGCTAGGACATCACGAACTTGAGAAGTTCCTATGCCGAAAGCGATTGCTCCAAAAGCTCCATGAGTTGCCGTATGTGAATCTCCGCAACAAATCGTAATCCCTGGTTGAGTTAAGCCTTGTTCTGGCCCAATTACATGCACTATTCCTTGCTCTCCATTTTGTGGAGAGAAGTAGCGGATGCCCGCTTTCTTAACATTTCGTTCCAGCTCACTAGCCATATCCTCACTTAAGATATCTAAGAAAGGACGTTGGGTATGTTTTGTTGGGATAATATGATCGATTGTGGCAAAGGTCAGTTCTGGATATTTAACTCCGAGACCACGTTCTTCCAGCATGGCAAAAGCCTGAGGTGTAGTTACTTCGTGAATTAAGTGTAGTCCAATAAATAACTGAAAGACGCCTGGTTTTAATTCGCTAACAGTGTGTAGATCGAAGACCTTTGAATAAAGTGTTTTTCCCATCATGCTAAATTAATGGAGTTAGTGAGATAAGTCCAGTCTCCGTTAGTAAAAAATCCATTTTTTGATCATGAGATTCCTGCGGTAAACTTTTTATAACTTGGATTTTTAGCGCGATTCCAATCTTGATAAGCTTAACCGATTGGGGGAAATCATAGAGGAAGCGATCGTAGAATCCCAAGCCTCGACCGAGGCGATTTCCTGCTAGATCAAAGCCAAGTCCAGGAATTAGGGCAATCACAGTCTGAAAATCAGTCGCAACAAACTTATTAATTTTTTCTGGTTCGTAAATTCCAAAGCTACCAGGAGATAGCTTGTCGGAATTCTGATAAAATTCCATACCAAAGTTTTCCAAAACTTTAGGAATAAAGATTGGCGCGGGAGATTTGAGATCTTTCCATGTTGCAGAAAGATCAATTTCGCCTAAAAAATGGGGACTATATGATAAGAATGCTACTGCTTGATTATTTAGGGGAAGTTTTGATTGTAGGAAGTTACCTAGGTGAAGATTGAGAGCAATAGTTGTTTCGCTTAATTCATGGCTGGATATTTTACTGATAATTTCACGAAATTTCTGGCGATAGGCTGACTTATTTTGAATTTCTGACATTGATATTTTCGCTTTAGCAAATTTTCCAAGGCAGAGAGTCCTGCGCGCTAGATGTTCCTTTTTCTATCCTAGCAATTTCGGATAATTTTCGTCAGTATTAGACTTTAGGGGGACGAAGATTCCAAATTTGAAAAGGAGCTTGGCTTAGAAAGTCTTTTTTATTGGCAAAGACTTTTTAGCTTGATATTTAGGACTTAACTTGCCATTTTTCTTAGATTATTGCTATAACAATCCTTCTTGTTTTACTGAGTAGTTTACTGGTTGGTCCAATTTTCTGCTTTTTAAAAATCTCAAATTACGTTACTTTGTCGCGTCGCCTTACCAAGATCTTAATTTGGTTAGTGGTCGTACGGTAAGCTTCCAAAGTCTTTGCCATTAGCAAATACTTTTGAAATTTACTTTAATTTGGACAAAAATGATTTCCAGCTTGGATAATATTAAGCAAATTCCTGAACTAAAAAAGAAAATTTGGTTTACTCTTTTCATGTTAGCCGTTTATCGTTTAGGGGTATTCGTTTCAACTCCAGGGATTAACGTTGAAGCACTTCGTAATATGTTTCAGCAGGCTGGGGGAACGCTCTTTGGTCTTCTAAATATGTTCTCTGGTGGATCCTTAGAAAACTTTTCGATCTTCACTTTGGGGATCATGCCTTACATCTCAGTCTCAATCATTGTGCAGTTTATTACTCCGGTAGTTCCAGCCTTGGATGCCTTAAAAAAAGAAGGGCAGGCGGGACAAAAAATCATTACTGGATATACTAGAAAAGCCACAATTCTTTTAGCTTTGTTTCAAGGTTTGATGATCGCTAAAGGCTTGGAGTCTCAAGGTCTGGCCTTAGTTCCTGGATGGGACTTTCGTATTTCTACGATGATGACGCTTACTGCGGGAACAGCTTTTATCATGTGGTTAGGTGAGCAGATTACTGAGCGTGGTATTGGGAATGGAATCAGCATGATTATTTTTGCTGGAATTATTGCCCGTATGCCTCAAGTTATGATGGAAACTTTAGCACTGACTAGAACTGGCGAGCTTAGTCCTTTCACGATTTTATTTGTTTTTGCTTTTGTTTTCTTAACGATTGCCGCGATTGTTTTTGTAGAAAAATCTCAGCGTAAGATTCCTGTGCAGTACCCAAGAAGAATGGTTGGGAATAACATGGCGCAGGCGCAGACGCAATTTTTACCATTAAAGGTAAATATGGCTGGGGTGATTCCGCCAATCTTTGCCGTAGCATTTTTATCTTTACCAGCAACAATTGCCCAGTTTAATCCAGATAATCAGATTCTATCTGAAATTATGACTTACATCTCACCAGGCAACTGGCCATATGTAGTTGTTTATACAATTTTGATTTTTGTGTTCTGTTACTACTACACATCGATTATGTATAACCCTAAAGAAGTGGCTGATAACCTTAAAAAACAAGGTGGTTTTATCCCTTCAGTTCGTCCTGGAGAGCAAACAGCAGAATTTCTTTATGGTGTTTTAAATCGCTTAACATTTTGGGGGGCAATTTACATTGCTTCAATTTGTTTAATTCCACAGATGGTTTACATGGAACTTAATACAAAATCTTTTGCTTATATTTTTGGTGGTACTGCAATTCTAATCGTAGTATCTGTGACTTTGGATCTTGCTTCTCAAATTCAATCACACGTTATGGGTCAGCAGTATCAGGCGTTTATGGAAAAAAGTGCTAACAATAAAGTAGGTGCTGTCTCCATGAGAAAGTTAAGATCAAAAGCCCTTAGAAGATAAGACAAGAGGAGATAGCGCGATGAACGTAATTGTATTACTTGGCCCTCCAGGAGCTGGTAAAGGAACTCAAGCTAAGTTGCTAGCGAAAGCTTTGGGGATTCCCCATATCTCCTCTGGTGACTTATTTAGAGAGGCTGTTGCTAGTGGCTCAGCATTAGGTCAACAAGTTAAATCCTTAATTGATTCTGGGGAATTAGTTCCTGATAATGTTTTGTTAGATGTTGTTAAAAACCGCATCTCGCAAGCTGATTGTAAAAATGGATTTCTAATGGATGGAACTCCGCGAACTATACCTCAGGCGGAAGCCTTTGGTGATTTAGTTAAGCGGATGGATGGCCAACTAAAAGTTGTTGAGTTAGAAGTGCCAGAGCAGCTTTTGATTGATCGGATTAAACATCGTTCAACAGAATCGGGCAGAGCTGATGATAATCAAGAAGTGCTAGTAAATCGCTTAAAGGTTTACTGGAAACAGACAGCCCCATTAGTTGATTTCTATCAGAAATTAGGACAGTTAATTAAGGTTGATGGGGACGGAACGGTAGAGGATGTCCAGAAAATGCTATTATCTCGATTAAGTTAAGGGTAATTTGGGTCAATTGGCTGATTTCTAGCCAGTAGACTTGCAATATAATGAAAAAATGTTAATATTCGCGCCCTTAGTAAATAAGTGTAAGTCGGCTTAATCAGGCACGGATTTTATTGAATTTTTCTGTTAAAACGAGAAAAATTGCTGATCCGAAAGAGTGATTAAGTTGTTTCGTTTGGCAAAATTGATTTTGCTGTACTTGTGATTTTAAAAAATTGTAGAAATTATGAAGGTTAGAGCTTCAGTCAAAAAAATTTGTGACTATTGTAAAGTGATTCGCCGCAAAGGTACTGTTCATGTGATTTGTGCCCGCAATCCTAAGCATAAACAAAGACAAGGTTAATTAAATTAAGATAACATTATAGAAGGAGAATTATGGCTCGAATTGGTGGTGTGGACTTGCCAAAGAAAAAAAGAGTGGAATACGCGCTTACTTACATTTATGGAGTAGGGCTTACTAGCTCACGCCGTATTTTAAACAGTGCGGGAATTGATTTATCTATTCGCTCAGAAAGTTTAACAGATGATCAAGTTGCGTCAATTCGTACCTTGTTGGAATCTGGTGCATACAAAATTGAAGGTGATTTGAGAAGAGAAACTCAATCTAACCTTAAACGTTTGATGGATCTTGGTTGTTACCGTGGTCTTCGTCATCGTAAGGGCTTGCCTGCTCGTGGTCAAAGAACACGAACAAATGCTCGCACACGTAAAGGACCAGTTAAGCAAGCAGTTGCTGGTAAGAAGATGATTAAGAAATAATTTAATAATAGGAGTTTACCTTGGCTAAAGGAAAAGTTGTTGCTGTAGCAAAAAAGAAAAAAGCTAAAAAGAATGTTCCCGTGGGATTTGCCTACGTTAATTCTACTTTTAACAATACAATCGTAACGATTACTGATCCGACTGGTAACGTAATCTCTTGGTCTAGCTCTGGAGCTCATGGCTTTAAGGGATCTCGTAAATCTACTCCTTTCGCAGCTCAGGTTGCGGGAGAGAACGCTGCTCGTAAGGCTCGAGAAGCTGCTGGAATGCGTTCAGTTGTAGCTTACGTTAATGGACCTGGTGCTGGACGTGAGTCTGCTCTTAGAGCAATCAATGGCGCTGGCTTGTCGATTACATTAATTAAAGATACGACTCCGGTTCCGCATAATGGTTGCCGACCAAGAAAAACTCGTCGCGTATAGTAATTAATAAACAGATTACAAACATTGCAATTTAGATTTGCAATAAAATTTTGAGAATGGAGACTGCATGAAGAAAGTAAGATTAAGTGATATTATCAAACCAAAAAGAATCGAAGTGGAAGACAGTTCACAAGACGGAAGTTTTGGTAAGTTTGTTGCTGAGCCTTTAGAAAGAGGTTTTGGTTTAACAATCGGTAATGCGCTACGTCGTGTACTTCTTTCTACATTAGAAGGTTCTGCTATTACTTCGGTTCGCATTGATAAAGTGCAACATGAGTTTGCAACAATCTCTGGTGTCGTGGAAGATGTAACTGAAATTATCTTAAACTTAAAAGAAGTTGTTATTGATCTAAATGACAAAGATGTTGCGACTCTAAGAATCGTTAAGTCCGAAGCTGGTCCGGTGACTGCTGGTGATTTCGAAGGGGATCCTGCTGTTACGATTGTTAATGCTGCTCAACACGTTGCCACAATCTCTCCTGGCGGAAAAATTGATTTAGAAGTTACTGTACGTCGTGGACGTGGTTATGTAACTGCTGAGAAAAATAAAGTTGAAGGTGCACCAGATGGAACGATCTTTATCGACTCTATTTTCTCTCCAATTCGTAAAGTTAACTTAAATGTTACAGACGCTCGTATTGGTCAAAGAACTGACTATGATAAATTAGTGCTAGAAGTTTGGACTGATGGAAGCATTGAGCCACGAGTTGCTGTATCTCAAGCTGCTAACATTATTTATGATCAGTTAGCCTTGTTTGTTGGTGATGGTTTAATTGAAGTTCAACAAGAAGTTGTAACTGAAATGCCAAAAGCTCAACTGAATGAAAATCTTTACCGTCGAATTGACGAACTAGAGTTAAGCGTCCGTAGCGCTAACTGTTTAGAAAACGCTGATATTAAATATATCTGTGAATTAGTCAGCCGTAGTGAAGGGGAAATGTTAAGAACTAAAAACTTTGGTCGTAAGTCTTTAAATGAAATTAAAGAAATCTTGACTAAGATGAATTTAGGTTTGGGAATGGATATTGTTAGTGTGCCATCACGTGAAGAGCTTGACCGCTTGGCTCGTGAAGGTTCCGCAGAACAACTTTAAGGATTAAGACATGCGTCATAAGAAAAATTTTAGAAAATTTAAGAGAGAGTCTTCTCACCGTGTAGCAATGCTAAACAATTTAGTCACTTCATTGTTGCGTCACGAAAGAATTAAAACAACTTTAGCAAAAGCTAAAGACCTTCGTGGTGTGATTGAGCCATTAATTACTAAGGCTGGGGAAGATAATATTCATAACCGTCGTCAAGCATATAATACTGTTTTTGACAAAGCTGTTGTGCACAAATTATTTACTGAGCTTGGACCACGTTACCAAAAAAGAGCTGGTGGTTACACTAGAGTCTTAAAGATTGGTTCTCGTGCTGGGGATGCTGCTCCAATGGCAATCATTGAATTAGTTGATTCTCCGATGGTTGCAAAATCATTAGAAGAAGTCGCTGAAGCTACCGCTGCTTAGGTTGACTCCCAAAAAAAGCTTTCCGTCGTCGCCATTAAATATTGTATAGTTTTTCAATAATTTCCTTGGCTATGACGTGACAAGCCGACGCTCCGATGAGGGGCTTTTTTTTGGTCTTTTTTATTACTAAAACCTGTAATGAGTGTTTGGTAAAAGATGTTTAGAACTTTATAATAAATAAAATACAATGGATCTAAAGGGTAAAAAATTTCTAGTCCTGGGTGTTGCTAATGAAAAAAGTATTGCTTGGTCAATTACTCAGGCCTTGCATCAAGCAGGTGCTGAGCTTGCAATGACTTATGTTAACGAAGCAATTGAGAAGCGCCTGCGACCATTAGCTGCCGAAGTTGATTGTAAGCTAATTTATCCATGTGATGTGCAAAGCGATGAAAGCTTGGATAAGCTTTTTATCGATCTGAAAGCTACTTGGGGAACTCTTGATGGTGTCATTCATTCAGTTGCTTTTGCTAATCGGGAAGATTTATCAAATCGTTTTTCTGCTACTTCTCGTGCTGGTTTTAACTTAGCATTAGATGTTTCTGCCTATTCTTTAATTGCAGTTGCTGCTCGTGCAGCTGTTATGATGAAAGAAAATGGTGGAACTATCTTAACATTAACTTATCTGGGAGCAGTTCGCGCTATTCCTAATTATAATGTGATGGGAGTTGCCAAGGCCGCTTTAGAAGCATCTGTTCGTTACCTAGCTGCTGATTTAGGTCAGGATAATATTAGAGTAAATGCAATTTCTGCTGGCCCAATAAAAACCCTAGCGGCCTCTGGCATTCCCGGCTTTAGAGAAATGCTGACTAAGTTTGCTGAGGCGGCACCACTTAAGCGCAATGTTACTCAAGAAGATGTTGCTAAGTCGGCTTTATTTTATTTGAGTGATTATAGCTGTGGAATTACTGGTGAGATTACCTATGTTGACTGTGGTTTTAGCACTGTCGGCTTAATCTAGTATCAAAATTAAAGCATGATCAGAAGGTCTGGGATTTTAAGAAATCTCAGGCCTTTTTTTATTGTTAGAACTATATTAATCTTAAGCTAAGTCTATAAGATCCCAATCATGAAAAAACTGCTAGTTACCTTTTTCTCAATTAATCTACTTGCCTGTGGTTTTCAGTTTCAAGGAAGTGGAAGTGTTTTACCTAGTTCTATTAAGACAGTTTATATTAAAGATGTAATTAATAATTCTACAGAATCTCAAGCTGGATTGCTATTAACAGAAGCACTAAAGGATCGTTTTGATCGCTATGGAACTCTTCAGGTTGTGGAGTCGGAGTTAGCAGCAGATGCTGTTTTAGAAACAGAAATTATACGTTTTGAACGACAATCAGCCGCCGTTACAGCTGCTACAGATACCGCCTTACAACAGGATACAATCATGGGAATATCCGCCGAGCTAGTTTCTAACGCTGGTGTAACTCTGTGGTCTAATCCCAGAATAACTTTGTCGCAGACTTTTGGTTCCGCAGCTAATGCCGTGGTCACTTCAGCACCAGGTTTTGCCTCAGGTGGTTTGAACGCTAGTGATTTAGGAAAGCTAAATGAACGTGAGATTGCTCGTAGTCAAGAAGGACAGATAGTTGAGGATATGACAGAGCTTGCTGCTAAAAAGATCTATGAGCAAGCAGTGTTGCCGGAATTCTAGATTATTCAGGTTATAAATCTATCCGTTCAATTTCTAGGCAATTGCCACTTGTCTGATCGATGTTAGCAAGAATGCCAGAAACTTTTTCTTCTCCTATCCCAGGTTCAAAATGAGTAGGGACATCTAAAAATCTCTGTATTGCAGCTTCTTGATCCATCCCAATTACATGGGCATAGCTTCCACAAATTCCTAAGTCAGTAACATAGCCAGTACCTTTGCTGATTTGATGGTCAGCAGTTGGAACGTGTGTGTGTGTTCCAACTATTAAGCTGACCTTACCAGAAAGAAATCTAAATAGAGCATACTTTTCCGACGTTGCTTCAGCATGAAAATCTATTACTTTAATTGGACAATCTGCAAATTCTTTGTCAATTAAAGATTCTGCTAAGCGAAAAGGGCAGTCGCTAAGGGTTGGCATAAAGACTCGACCAATAATATTTAGTACGGCGATCTTAGTTCCTTGAAATTCAATAATTGAATAACCTTTGCCACCACTTTTGGCATAAAGATTTGCTGGGCGAATAATTTTTGGATTTTGATCAAGAACTGGAATGATTTTTTTTTCATCCCAACAGTGATCTCCTAGTGTAATGAAATCAACTCCAGCTTTGAATAAATCATTGGCAATTTGTGGGGAGATTCCGCGACCACCAGCGGAGTTTTCTCCATTTACGAATAGTAAGTCGTACTGGTATTTAGCTTTTAATTCTGGAATTTTGCTAATTACAATTTGACGACCAGAACGCCCAACTATGTCTCCTAGAAAGGCGATCTTGATTGTCATTTATGAAATTCTAAAAGCAGTAGATTGAAGTTCCGTAGCTAGTAAATTAAAAGTTCTTGATGTTAATAATTTTAGACTGGCATCATTAACCAATTTGCCAGAGTTATTAGCAACACTTTCATATTGTAAAACTAATTCGTTCATTGCTGGGCGAGAAGTATAGCCAGCTTGTTTTATTAATTTACGAAGGCTTTTGGCAATATCTGTGGCAATTGTGTGATCCGTAACCACAAGTTCTAACTTCTCTGTTAACGGTGTTAGTTCTGCCTTGGCAGGTGTTTCTACAGTTGCAACTTTAGCATAACGTTCTTTCGCTAATGTTAGGAGTGTATCTACTGATTTATATTCGCCACGCGGGGCACAAGCAGAGATTAGGCAAAGGAATACGATAGCAATGATTTTTAACATAATAATTAAGTAAGAAAATTCGGCTTTTGATGCTGTGAATCTTAGCAATTCAAACCGCCAAGAATTTACTATAAATTCTATAAACAATCCAGAGTGCTTTTCGGAACTTGTAAGGAGTAAATTTGCTCCAAAAATTAGCTTTTGCTATTGTTTTAAAAGAGTTCTTTTAAAACATTTTCTGATTTTTAATTGAGTATTTTTCTTTTGCTATTTAATTATGATTAAGCCTGACCATTGGATTAGAAAATTTGGGGAGAGTGGTGGAATTATTCCCTTTGTGTCTGAGCAAGTTAATCCAGCTTCTTATGATGTGACCATTGGCAATGATTGGATTTGTCCAACTAGAGAACCAGAAGCCTTTACTGCAGATCAGATCACTTTATTTCCAGGCGAGGTCGTTTTAGCTACCACTCAAGAGATAGTAAAATTACCAAGAGATGTTGTGGCTGATTTAAAGCTTAAAAGTACCTTAGGTCGACTTTGGTTAAATCATAGTTTGAGTGGTTGGATTGATTGTAATTTTCAGGGGCAAATTACCCTGGAGTTGCAGAATTTAGGCCCTCATCCAAGGTTACTTAGGGCTGGAATGAGAGTCGCACAGCTTGTATTTTTACAGATGGAATCTGCGCCGGATGTTGCCTATGGAGAGGGTGGAAAGGGGCATTATCAGGGGCAGACGGGGACTACGGTGGCTTGGAAAGAGGATTTTTTCCCAGTTAATTCTGACAATAAAAAGCTATAGGTTTGGATGTGAAAACAGTCCGCCTATGCTAAAGCTATGGCGGATGACTTCATATGAGGTCAAAAGAGGACTTTTTTTCTGGTTAATTCGGATAATAAGTAACCATAGAGTTTGGGAGTCCAGTCAGTCCGCCTTCGCTTCCTCTTGCGATAAAGCTATGGCGCGATGCCTTGGCAGGGGCCAAGGCACTTCGGCGACCCCATCGCGTAGAGCGAGGGGGTTGAGTCTATCTTAAAAATTTGCTATAAGAAGGCTCTAAATTTCTATATATTTATTAAAATGGCCAATAAAAAATCTTCTAAAAAACGTATTGTACAGACTGCTGTGAAAAATACTCGTAATTCTATGGTTCGTTCTGCTTGCCGTACTGCTGAAAAAAGCCTTAGAACACTAGTACTTGCAAATAATAAAGAAGAAGCTAGCAAAGCTTTTGCTACAGCTGAGAAGAAATTTACTTCTGCTGCTAGTAAAGGGATTTATCATAAAAATACAGTAGCTAGAAAAATTAGCCGACTTTCTAAGTTGCTTACTAAAGTAGCTTAATATCCCTTCTGTCTGATGGTATCTAGTGTTTAGGTATCATCATGTTACTCCGTTCTATTTCCGTGACATCCATAGTAACTGAAACATTTGTCTCTGGTTTGACGCAAAGACAGTGTCCTTCAAGACAAAAGCATAATGAGGTTTTTGTCGACTCATAATAGTTATCACATACTCCCCAAGAATCCAGATTGTGCTGGAAAACTGTGATTTATCTGGAACGATTTTAATCGTACGATTCCGGATTTGACCTTTAAGCTTGCTTTCGATTTCTGATTTATTGGAGAATAGTTTTATTTGCTCATCTTTAGTTCTTAACTCCCAGTAATAATTTAGCCAGTCAAAGTATTGTTCCACAAATCCATGATCCTGATATCCCCACCAAGTATTATCATAGTGTGCGATGCTTTTTTGCCAATTAAAGCAGTCCTCGTAGAGCATCTTATTAACTTCACTAGTACCTTCGTAAAATTTTAATTTGGGAATGCTATAGTTAGTACTTTTAAAAAATGGTTCGACTTCTTTGATTAGTTCACTCGCCAACGCCTTCTTAATTTGCATTTTTTCTTGAAAAGCTTTTTCTTCCGATTCTAACATTTTAAGAATGGCTGAAGCCTCTGTTGCTTGATAGTATGTTTGATCGGCCTCTTTAAGCTGACTTACTAAATTTTTTTGTTCTAAGGTTTCTAGGATAGAGTAGGTGGTTGGTCTTTTTAGATTGCAAAGTTTAGCAATATTACTAGCTGAGCTTTTGCCACTTTCTGCTAGTTGTAAATAAACTCGTGCTTCCTTGAGGCTCAGGCCAATTTTACTAAAGTAGTCTTCTAATAGCATATTGTTGAAATGTTTTTGACAAAGTAACATATTAAAAATACTCTTTTTTATTGAGTTTTTCAATTTGTTTTCTAATTATTTTTGACTAACAAACAAATTACCTTAGATTATGATTAAAAATTTTCTTATATTTGGAATATAAATAATATAAATAATATGAATGTTATTAAGTTGCTACTTATCGCTATTTTTATCTTAATAACTCAAAGCGCTGAAGCCTTAGAAAAAGAATTTAAAATTGGCGTGATGCTTTGCTTGACTGGTGATTGCGCTGAGTGGGGGAATAATTCACTAAAGGGTATTCAGCTTGCAGTAAAAGAATTAAATGCTAACTCAGGTATTCTCGGTCGTCAGGTCTCCATTATTGTTGAAGATACACGAGAAGGCGCAGGAGGAGCTAATGCGATCGCAGCTTATCAGAATTTAATTTTAAATTCAGAAATTCAATATTTAATTGGACCAACTTGGTCAATTGGTGGAGCTCCATTAGCACCAATAATTGCTAAGAATAAGAATTTAATTGCTACTTCTCCCTCCCTCGGGATTGCTGATTTTAACGAAGCTGGAAATCATATTTTTAATGTTTGGCCACATGATTCTGTTTCTTCCGAGAAACTAGCTGAATATGCCATTGCCCAAGGTTGGAAGCGGGGAGTCATTTTTGATGCTAACGATCCTTGGGGTGTTGTACAGGCTGATACCTTTGCTCTGAAGTTTCAAGAACTTGGAGGTGAAGTGATTAAGAGAGTTAGTAATACTCCTGATGCCAGTAGCTTTCGAGCAGAAGCCTTAACGGTAAAACAATTAAATCCAGACTTTGTTTTTCAAGCAAATATGTACAAGATGGCGCAGTTTGCCAAAGATTTAAAACGAATATCCTTTGGTGGAAAACAAATTACAATTTTAATGGATGAGACCAGGCTGCATGAGTCTCAAGGGGCACTAGAAGGTGCAATTTTTGCTAAGTATCCAGAGCCAACAGGGGAGTTCATCCGAAAATATAATCAAGAGTACAATACAAATCCTGGGGTGACTGCTGATACTGCTTATGATGTCATCAAGCTATATGCTTTAGCAATTAGTCGAGTAGGTACTTTTGATTTGAATCAAGTTCAGAAAGAAATGTTAAAAATAAAAATGGATGGAGCATCAGGAGGATTATCTTTTGATGCCAAAGGTGGTGTCGTGAAGGAGCCGGCTATTTATCAAGTCGTTAATGAGCAAGAATTGCCTATTACTAAATAGTTCGGTTAATCTGATGGGTGAATTTCATATCAGAAGAATAGTAGTTGATCAAAGCTAAAGTAATTACTAATCATATCTGATATGAGTAATGTGAGTGGTTTTACGCTTATCGAGTTGTATCCTTGGGATTGTATCAGGCATGGCCGTTTCAAATTACCGAAAGTATCGAGAGAGCGCTTATGATATTCAAGTTGTTGCCCTAAGTCGTAATCTAGCAACGGCAGGTCAGGTTATATGTTCTGAGTTAGAAGAGAAATCCTCAGAGATTGAGGCCTATGGAAATCCTGGTAGCGATTATCATGGCGGTAATAATGACGTAGGTGGGAATTGTGGGAATATAACCCCTATGGAGTAACCTCAATTTGGACTCTTTTTGGCGGAGACTTCGCCCAATCAGGAAGTATGTATCAAGTAGAAATTCAGAGAGCTTACGGAATGTCAGGTGCGGCTGGATTTACAGAAACATTTCACAGCGTAGCCTTGCATTGTTTAGGACGGAATTTTTATGAGGCCTTTGATGATGGTCAGGCAGTGGCAACTGGTGGAAATACTTTTTTGATGTTCGCCAATGATTGGTGTCCACGATTCGGTTTTGCAGTAAGAACAAACTAACAGCCTTTAGTTAGTACTGGTTAGGGGTCTGTTCTTATTCTTGCAGGCTTATTGAGCCAAAAATAATATTAGCTAACTTGTAACAATCATCTCTAGCAGTTGTTCAAGGGACAGCTTTCTATGAAGTTTAAAAGCTTCAATCTGGATACTAAGTTGTGAGCAATTCGGGTGATTCGTAATCCTTCTGCCGTTACAAAAACTTTAGTCAGCGAGCTTTTCACAATTTACTTCGTAAATTTAGGCCTTTAGGTAGATTTTGTCTTTCCGAGTTTTTACCTTACCGCTAAATGATTATTTATCTGTTCAGCTCATAATTTTAGCTTGAAAAAAAGGATAGTCACGTCTATTGTTTTGTTATATAAATTCGATGTTGCTGAATTTAGGTGATTGCATTAAAAGTACCTACAACATCTTAATCTTTCAATTATTATTAAAATACAAATATGTTAAAAAAACTTTTTTCAATTTTATTAGTTTCTTTGTTATCACTTAATTTAGTTAGTGCAGAAGAGTATCTGCCAGTTGATAACGGGTTAGTTAGCTATCATGTTCAACCAAGATATCGCCCAAGTGAGGAGCACCCACTACGTTTTGTTGCTTATGCGCTTCATCCAATTGGTTGGTTGCTTCGTGAAGGATTTACTCGTCCAATTAGTTATTTGATGGGTTCTACTGAAGAGACAAAGAGTATCTTTGGTTTTAGAGAAGCTGCTGATTATCGTACTCCTTCTTGTTTCTCTGCTAGCAATGCAATTCCAGATTGTCGCTCTATCCCACCTTATAACTATGAGTTAGCTCCAGGAGAGATTGGTGGTTTTGTAAAAGATGACCAAGCAAAAACAGCTAGGATTGTAGCTGCTAACAGCAAGCATTTATTTCCAAATGTTAACTTTGAATTTAATAGTTCAAAACTAAATACTTTGGGTAAAGCTAAAGTATTGGAGATTTCTGATATCATCACTAAAGGTGGTGCCGTGGAAGTTGTACTTGAAGGTCACACTGATTCTGTTGGTACTGATGAGTATAACAACAAGCTGGGTATGGATCGCGCTGAGTCAGTAAGAGCTGAATTAGTTAAGTTAGGTTTAAGTGCTGATTCACTTTCAACTGTAACTTTTGGTAAAACACGTCCTTTAGTTGATAAAGACACAGTTGAAGCAAGAGCGTTAAATCGCCGTGTTGAAGTTCATCCAGGACAATAGTTCTCTAGCTAGCTAGAAAACATTCGGAGGCTGTTGGTCATAATTTGATCAACAGCCTTTTTTTTATCTAAAAGTTTGATTATTACTCTTTAGTAAAAGTAGTATGTCCATGTAATAATATTTTTCATTTGAGATATAATGAGGGGAGTGATTGTTTTTATTGCTTGATTTTAAGCTAAAAGTAGGGGGAGTAGTAGCACAGCTGAAAGTCACTGGGGTTAAAACTAAATATTTTGCGCATGCAGGCTTGAATGAAGAATGCAAACTGAGTTGCATTTTATTTCTATTTTAGTCTTAACATTTTATTATCTAATTCTTGAAGTTCAAGTCGGTAATTCTTTGTTTGAACACCGTTCTGCAGTTAATATTCTTAGCCTAGGAGTCTTTATTTCCTAACCATGTTAAGGTTCGACCGAACCAGCCTTGCTTTTGTCCACTTAATTCAATTAGTCGATTAATTGTTTGATTTCCAGATAGTAAGAGGATTTTATCTTTTTCGGATTGGTCTTCTAATTTTTCAATCCTGGTTCGAAGCCATTTGATTTCTCTTTGTTGCTCATTAAGCTGTGCTTCCTTGTCTTCGATTAAACGATCTTGTAAAGCAATCACTTTTTCTAAGATTGAATCATCTAATTTCTGTCGTTCTATGTTTGGAGCTATTTCTACATAAGCAGATTTTGGTTCTGCTTTTGGAGCTTCGATAGCCTCCTCTTGTTCTTCTGACTCTGATAAATTGGTTATTTCTATCTTTAGTTCTGAGTTGGGAGCTATTTCCGGCTCAGCCACAGTCAAGCCAAATGTCTTATTAAGATCCGAAATTTTTAGTAGTGTTAATTCGTTATCCTCTCTAGTTTGAATGTAGCCAGCATTAATGAACCTTTGCAGGGTCTTCTCATTAAGGCCGGTTATTTCAATTGCTTCTGCCAGATTCAAATAACTATTCATATTATTCAATACTTCCAAAATTTCTAATTTCTAAAACTGAAGTTGCTCCTGGAACGCGAACCATCAGCCCACCAGTGATGATGGCAATATCCGTAGAATTTAGTGATTCTCTTCTTTTAATTGTAAGAAGTGCGGCATTGATTTCATCTCCATGTGATTCTGTTGCTTCCATTCTAATAGGAGTTACTCCCCAGTATAGACACATTCTGCGCAGTGATGACTCGCGATAGGAAACACCATAAAGTGGTTGTTGTGGACGGTATTTAGCAATTAACTTAGAGCTATAGCCAGTTTCTGTACAAGCAATAATTGCCGAAGCATTTAAGCTATAGGCTGCCGCGCAAGAAGCATAACCAATTGCATCAGGGATTGATTGATTTAGGCTCTTTTTATCAAAGCGTAATTTATAGATATCAAAGTTAAATTCATTTTCTGCTTCACGAGCTATCTTGTCTAAGTATTCAACTGATTCAACTGGGTAGGTTCCAATTGCAGTTTCTTCAGAAAGCATCACAGCATCTGCTCCAGTATTTACAGCAGTAGCTACATCTGTAACTTCAGCTCTAGTTGGTCGATTAGAGTTGACCATGGAGTGTAACATTTGAGTAGCAACAATTACTGGTTTTCCAAGCGCATTGCTTTTGGCAATTAACATCTTTTGAATCGACGGCAATTTCTCTACGGGTAATTCTACCCCTAAGTCACCACGGGCAACCATCACGGCATCAGTTGCTTCTAAGATCTCATCAATATTTGATAGTGCTTTTTTCATTTCAATTTTGGCAACAATCAAGGGACGTTCGACATTGTTCAGATGTTCTAGTTTGCTAGTTAAGCGACGAATGTCATCAGCATTCTGTACGAAAGATATGGCAATAAAATCAACTTTATTTTCTAAGCCCCATTCAAAATCAATTAAATCTTTTTCTGTCGTAGCAGGAAGGTTAATCTCGGCATCAGGGAAGGCTAGACCGACGCGAGAACGCAAATTTCCACCTTTAGTAATTAGGCAACGAACTTCATTATTAGAAACTTCGCTAACCTGCAGAACAAGTGCACCATCAGCAATTAAGACAGTGTGTCCAGCTTCTAAGATCTCTGCTGGATTTACTAAAGCAGAGTAAATAACATTGTGATCGGAAAGTTCTGTTTTTGATTGACGAAGAATAACATCCGCTCCGCGTACTAATGGCTCAGTTTGATCTTTGATTGGTGTAATTCTGATTTTAGGCCCAGAAAGATCCTGTAGGACTCCAACTGGAAAGTTCACTTCCTCGGCTGCCTGTCTAACCAGCGTAATGTTGTTTAAATGCTCCTCATGGCTACCATGAGAAAAGTTTAATCTAAAAACATTAACACCTGCGATGATTAATTTTTTTAGTGATTCGAGGTTATTGATCGCAGGTCCAATCGTTGCGATAATTTTTGTTTTTCTATTTTTTTGCATTTTATCAATCTGATTCAAAATAATTTATTTGTTTATGGTCAAATTATCGCCTTAGGACATTTTCTTATCTTTTAAATTTAAGTAATTTTAAGTACTTAGAAAATATCTTATTTTGCGAGCTATTTAACTTGTTTCCTGACTATGTCTTATGGATTTAAACCCTCCGCAGATGAAATTTGTGGAGGGCGAGCGTAACTTGGCTTAAGCCAAGTTACGCCGTAGAAGACAAAACCAATACTCACCGCTGATTTGCGTAGGGTTTAGTATTGTTCTCTACGGCAAAACCTGTCAGCGACAGGATTTTGCTCGCTCACCTTTCATTTCATTTTTTATCAAAAATGAAAAGCGGTGAGTATAATAATCCTAATTTCTGCCAAGCCCACGATAAATGGGTAGTTTGGCTAAATCAAAGGCCTTTAAAACGAAGCTAACCGTTGAGAACAGAATCTCTAGATTGGAATCTAGCAGAAATCCTAATTTAGTGAAACTTCTTAAGTGATTTATTCATCATAATATCGATTATCTGAAATAGCTAATTTACCTGGGCTGTTAACTGCTAAGTTAGTGTAATGAGGGAATCATTTCATACCAAGGAGGGGAGATGAAAAAGATTAAAGGCTATTATCAAAAAATTATTAAATTTTCTGGTCAAGATTTAAAACTATACAGTCTTGATGGAGTTACCTGGTCAAGTAAGCAAGGAGAGCTACAAGTGATTGAGGAGCGACAGAATCAGCAACAACAAAGCGTGATCAATTATTTTGGACCTAAGTAACTGGTTATTTATTAGCTGGGTTTTTTGAACCTTTGGTTATTCAAAGGTTCTTTGTCTTTTATTTTTTAGCTGTAACTTCGTTTTCAGTAGCATCTGCGGGAGTTGCTGTGTCTGCAGCCACTTCATCACTCACTGCAACCACTTCAAATACTGATTTCAAATACATCTTATGTTGACCATTGGGTGAAATATCAATTAAAAAGGGAACCTCAGGGGGATCTTTAATTCCTACTTTCATCACAACAGCTACGCGCGCTGTATTCCAACCTTTATTTAACACTGCCCGAACAGCAACTGGCACAATTAAACGATATTTATGTTGATCGTAATTTACAAAAATTCGTGCCTTGGTAACTCCTAGGAAAGAATCATCATCTTTTGCTGGATTAAGTTTGAATTGATCAAGTGTTAGTTTTTCAATCCAGGGCGGAAGTTTTTTATTTAAGACTAGATCTTCTGGTGTTAGTGCTTGTGGCGGAGGAGGCGTGATCGAAAGCGATATGTTGCGGAGCTCTTTGTCGTATCGCGTCAGTGTTCCTTCAACGATCACATCTTGATTTTCACTTTTGCCATAATATTTACTACTTACAGGAGTTGATTCTGATTCACTCGTGGTAGATGTTGCAACGCTTGTTTTCGCTATTATGGTCGTAGCTAATGGTTTAGGAACTTCGGTTTGCGGTAAGATTAAGATTGATCCGACGACTACAAAACTACAACCAATAATAATTGGAATCAGGTATTGTAGCGTTTCTTTTGGGATTAAAGGTTTTCTTGGCGTATAGATATCACTTTTTCCATGGGCAGATTTATGAATAATATTATCAAAGCCAGTTGAAGCAAGGCTATCAGGAGATATAATTGGACCATCTTTCAATTCAATTTCTTCATCCTTTATTTCTACTTTAGATTCTTCACGTTGTCGCTTTAGGTTTTCTAGAAACACCTGATCTTTTGGTTTGATATCGAAGTTAAGCTTTAGAGCATTAGA
Organism: bacterium; assembly: GCA_031385045.1. Classification (GTDB taxonomy): domain Bacteria; phylum Bdellovibrionota_C; class UBA2361; order UBA2361; family CALJRW01; genus JANNBC01. The sequence goes on from JANNBC010000060.1 coordinate 68,082, forward strand.
TTTGAGCGGGGAATCTTCCTGTCTAGAAATAGCTTCTGATGATAATTTAGCAGAATTAACAGAATGTAGATTTGGTTCTTCCTCATCGAAGGATTCAAAACTTAAGCTAATATCATCATCATTGGCATTATTGGAAATTTGATTCAGTATGACAGGCTCCTCTTCCTCTTCCAAATCCGCATCTTCCTGATCATCAAATGAGAATACAGTATCTTCAGGTATATTTTTGATCGGATTTACTACCTCAGTCGGCTTAAATTCGGCGGGCTCTATTGCCTCTTCTCCAGAATCAAAATCAAAAGAAACTTCTTCGTTGCTGGAATGGAGTATTCTAGCCCCTGTTGTTTCAGATTCTTTTTCAACGGGAAGATCATCATCATCATCTTCTTCACTAAAATCAAAAGCGGATTCTTCATCATCATCTTCGCCTTCTTCCTCAGTTATTTCTTCGATGATCACTTTAGCTAAGGCTGATTTTAAAAATTCATAAATTGGTAGAAGTTCTTCACGATTATTAGATTCAATCAGTGTGACTGGTGCACTTAAAAAAATTGTCTCAATTTGTTCTTCATTCAAACCAAAGTTAGTAATGAAAACCTCTCTTAGGGAATTCAATGTACTGGAAGATGAATCTGCAACTCCCAAAAAATTTAACTGAAATATTTTATTCACTATAGCAACTTATTTAGAAACTTGACGATAAGTCCTTAGCCTAAATAGCTTAAAAGCATATTTAGGTTTAGACATTAATCATTACAAAGAAGTATAATTGTAATTCTGCCTAGGGACAATCAGTTATCTAGTAAAGTTTCATCAATATTTCTTTGATGAAAACTTAAAAAAATAAAATATGAGTTTTAGGATTTTATCTCTAAAACAGAGTTTTTCTTAATTGCTTACAAGTAGTCACGTAAATAGGCAGCACACTACTTCTTCATTCCTGTAATCTTCTATTCTTATAATATTCGTCTCATAACAGGTAAAGTTTAGTGAATTTTTGAAGAATTGACTTTCAAGGGCTTTCTTTTATGAATTTTATTAAGGATTTTAGGCAGATTGCTAAGTTTTTATGGATTTCTACACAGCCAATCCAGATTCGTCGTGACTTCCTAGAGGCATATCATTTAGGTCTACCAGTTGAGCAGTGTTGCCCAGAGGAAATTAACCCTAAAATATTGTTGAAGATTATTGAAGATTTAGAAAAAGTTCAAAAATCTGGAATTCAAGCGATTGATTATTTGGATCCACTTTATCCCCGACAATTAAAAGAAATTGCCGATCCTCCATTAGTCTTATTCTTTGCGGGTAATCTAGCTACTTATGATTTTGAGCAGCCAGCTTGGGGGATTGTTGGCGCGCGAAAAGCAAGTGTCAAAGGGGTAAACTTAGCCCAGCAAATTGCTTTATTGTTAGCTTCCAGGCGACAAAAAGTTGTTAGTGGTTTGGCCATTGGGATTGATGCCAGTGCGCATCTTGGCGCGCTAAGTTCTGGGCAACCAGCCTGTACTTTAGCCGTACTGGGTAACGGTTTGCCGAATATTTATCCTGCCACAAATCATAATTTAGCAAAGAAAATTATTCAAAATGAAGGACTAATTTGTTCTCAATTTTATCCCCTTAGTAATGCCTATCCGGCCAATTTTTTAAATCGTAATCGTTTAATTGCAGGCTTTGTTGATAACTTATTGGTAATTGAAGCAAGCGAACAAAGTGGTTCTAGAGTTACCGCTCGCTATGCTCTGGAGCAAGGTAAAAATCTGTATGTTGTTCCAGGAGATATTTCCAATATGAATTATCGAGGTTCTAACCAACTGCTAAAGCAAGGAGCAGAAATAATTACATGTATTGAAGATTTTGAGGACTTAGTTCCAGATTTAAATCCGCGACCCAAAATACTGTTCACGGTGACACAAGAATTAATTTATCAAGCAATTAAGAGTAGTAATCTAATCAGTGTAAGTGACCTTATGGCAAAGGTTTTACAGGAGGGTATAGCTCATGAAATCTTCTATCAGGACCTAATTTGGCTAGAAAATCAGGGTAAGATCAAAACTTTACCGGGAGAGTTAGTTCAAGTTTCATAGTACAGTAGACGATAGTTGCTAGAATGAATGATAGGTTTAGCTTCTTAGAGTTTTACTGTATGGTGCCTAAATGAATAAAATTTTGCTACATATTTTCTTAGTTTTTAGTTTCACGTCTTTGTCATTAGCCCAACAACAGTCGGTGCCAATTGGAACAGATGAACAATTAAGCTGTTTGTTAACAAGAGCTAGTGATCAATATGGATATTTTTCAGCAAGTATTTTACAGAAGTTATCCGGTGATAGCTATTTAAGTGTTCGATTCGATACTCGGATTACTCGTATTGAGGCTCGAATCAATAATCTTCGAGAAGAAATTCAGGGATTAAGATCTTATAATCAAAGCCGTCAAATTATTTTAAGACGGGCAGAGATTCGCGAACTCAAAACTAAACTTACAGAAGTTCAATTATGTCGAGCACAAAAAGATCAGTTTTATTTCGATATCGGATTAGGAAGAGGCGCAGATGCCTGTGAGGTAGCATCTGGACAGCAGAATTTTGTAGCAAAAATTATCAATGGGGAAGAGTGCTCCCGTTTAAATAGTCCAATTGTTAATTTAACACTAAGAGATCAGCGGGGTGATTATTATTCTTGTACTGGAACTGTAGTTAATTCAAGAAGTGTTATTACTGCCGCTCATTGCATTACTGGGATTACTGAAATTATTGTAGAGACGGGGATTGGGGCAGTTCCAGCAGTCAGCTTTGATCATCATCCGGATTATGATGGTACGGAGACTAATGATCTTGGTATTGTGATCGTCGGGCAAGATCTAGATGTCTTAGCTTTTCCTGTCATATCTAAATATCGTACTATGGCTCTTGGTGAGCGAGTGATTTTTGCTGGATACGGAGTCAGTGAGATTGGATCTGAAACAGCAAATGGCAATTTATTAGCGGGAGCAAATACGCTAACAAGAGTTAGTCGTGAGAGACTTTCTATTGATTTTAATTCAATTGAGCAAAGCAACACATGCTTTGGAGATTCTGGTGGACCGCTCTTGTCTTATCAAAATTCTCGCTGGGTATTAGCAGGAGTTACGTCCAACGGACGTAGAGCTGATTGTGGATATGAGGATCAATCAAATTTTGCAAACCTACTGAATGCTAGTAATAGGAATTATATTAAATCTCGAATTTCTGATGTAGTAGATTAAAACCTTTCGGCGCTATTAAGTAGCTTCTTAAAAAATTAATAGCGCCGATCTTAGTTACATATTACCTGATGTTCGCGTTGTCATTGTTCCTAGACCGAACATATGATTAGTATAAAAGAAACTATCAATTTGGTAGGTGAATTTCTTAGAATTAATTAATTGCTCGAGCTGAGTCATTAGTTTTAAATTACTAACTCTAAATGTTACGAGATCAGTCGCCTCTCCCAGAGCTGGTACTCTAATTCGATTATTACTTAGTGCTTTTCCTAGATCGATATCGTTAATAGTTAATTTATGTTCTGAACCCGAAATGACTAGGTCCTCATTCTTAGGATTTATGATGCGAATTTTTACTTCTAGATTGGTCTCTAGGATTGTTGACTCTAGAAATTTTACATCAACTAAGTTGACTTCTGGTCTTGTTAGGTGCGTGGAACAAGACGCTGCGAAAAGGGCTAGGAGTAATAGGAGGTATTTTTTCATTTAAGCAAAATAGCATGGCTCACTGATAGTGACCATGCAATTTTGCAATTTTTTTCTAATTAGACACACTTCTTCCTAAAAAACTAAGCAAGAGTTAGCGTCTTTGTTGTCTGCGGTTATTTTGTTGACGATCGTTTGGACGAAAATTCTGTTGAGGAGAATTTCTATTGGCTTCTTTCCCAAGTTCCTCTTCCAGGCTTAAGGCTTTTAGATCTACTAAATGTTCTAATGTATAACGAGCAATTGTTGCTAAAAGTTCGGTTGGCTCTAAAGAATTCTCTGTATTTTCTTGAATTAACTTCATGATTTCCTTACCTAGCACTAAGTCTCTTGGACGAAGCTTGGCGCGAGTTGTTTTTAGGCTTTCATTTAAGTGCAGGATTTGAGCAGAAGCAACTTCTTGGTCTGTTGGCTGCATAATCTTTTCTAGCGGAATACCTAATGCTTTTACTGCCTGAAATCCCATAAAGTCATGAGGCCCGACTAAGGAGAGGGCAGTACCTTTCCGGCCCGCACGTCCAGTTCTTCCCGTTCTGTGAACATAAGATTCTGACTGGTGATGAATACTGAAATTAACTACAAGCTCAATCTGCGCAATATCGATTCCGCGTGCCGCAATATCAGTAGCAATTAAGTAGCGTAATTCTCTAGCACGAATTTTTTCCATAATTTTATTACGTTGAACTTGGGTTAAGTCCGAGTTCATTCGTCTAGCATCAAAGCCTCGACGACGCATAAATTCTTCCACTAATTCAGTTTCCGATTTAGTATTACAAAAAATAATTGCCGATTCTGGTTGGAATGCTTCCAGAAAATCACAGAGCGCAATTGGTTTATCAACAACTTCTTCTCCAACTTCACAGAAAACGTGTCGAATATCTGGTGGAGTTTCATCAAGTGTAGCAGCTGAGACGTGTTCTGGTTCATGTAGAAACTTGTTTGCCAAAGCTAGAACTCGAGGAGAGATTGTGGCACTAACAAAAAGTCCTTGTGATTTTTCAGGTATGGCGCTGAGGATTTGTTCCACATCTTCTGTGAAACCAATAGAAAACATTTCATCAGCTTCATCAAGAACAAACATTTTTAGGTTTCTTAAATCAAGATCCCCTTGATCAATGGCATCTAGTATTCGCCCTGGAGTTCCAACAACAATTCTTGGATCTTCAGTTAGTTGACGTTTTTGTTTAGGATAGGGAATCCCGCCAATTAAGGTTACCGGTGCAAGATCGGGAATAATTTGACCTAAGACCGTAGCAATTTGCACGGCAAGTTCTCTAGTCGGTGTAACAACTAAACCAAAAGGTTGTGTCACTGGGCCTTTATCAATTTCAGTTTGTAACTGACAAAGCATCGGAACGCCAAAGGCTAGTGTTTTGCCACTACCAGTTTTTGCTTCGACAACTAGATCTTTATTATCTAAGGCTGGCAGGATTGTTAAGCTTTGGACTTGAGTTGCCTCAGTAAAACCAAGATTAGTTAATGCTTCTAGGATACTTGGTACATTCACCAAGTTTTCAAATGTGGATTTAATAGTTTCGTTCATATTTATTTAATGTTACCTGGCAATCCAGGATAGTTGAAAAAGGCTTAGGCTGTTAACGATCTAGTGCGTGACGAAACAACTTCACAAAAATAAAACTTTTGTTAGGTACTATCCGAAGGGAATATTGAAGGAAGTTAGAAAAGCAACAATTTCGCGAGTTCAAAAAATTCAAGATTCCGCAGTAGATTAAACAATCTTGGAGTATCTTATTGTGCTCCTAATTAATCTAAGTTATGGAGTTTATACCTTATTTTAGAGATTTATCATAGGGGGGTGATTTGTCTTAGTTGATTGATATTAGAACTTTGTTAAAGCGTTAATTATAGTATTATTACTGAGGGTGAACTTTGATAAGAGATTAATTGCTATAATTCCTAGCGTTTCTCAATCTGTTTTAGGATGTCAGTCATCATTTCAATCTGAACTTTTTGAATTTCTAAAAGTTCTTGTTGCTGGTGCATGATCAGATGATCAATTTTTTCATGTAACATTCTAATTTCTAATTCAGATTTTAGATTAATCATATAATCCTTTTTTGCTCGATCCCGATCTTTTTCTTCTTGTCGATTCTGGCTCATCATAATTACTGGTGCTTGCAGTGCTGCTAAGCAGGAAAGGATCAAATTCAATAGAATAAAAGGGTAGGGATCGAATCCTTTGTTAACTAGAATTAAGATATTTAAACTAATCCACACTACGATAAAAGCACCAAAAGAAATTATGAATGTCCAACTGCCACCAAAGGAAGCCACTTTGTCGGCAACTTTCTGACCAAAAGTGTTGGAAATGGAATCGTCGGACTCAATTTTACTAGCTAAAGTACTATGCTTAGATAGCGAATCAATTACCGTTTCGTCTAATTCTGTTAGTTCTCCAATTTCTTTAACCAGCGAATTCGCGATGTACTTTTCGCGGAAGAAATTTAATTCACTAATTGACAGATATTGTGCTCTTGTGAACTCCGGGTTATCATCTTGTATTAGAGTTAAGATTGGTTGCTTAATGACATTGCCTGATATTTTATCGGCAATCGGAAATTCTTTATGTGAGATATCGCTGATAAATGTAGTCATGGTGGTTGGTTTTGATAGAGCGTTATGCTTCTTAAGCTTGATGATTCTTTCTACCTTAACACTAGCTTCGTTTGGCGATTACTGGAAGTCTCAAATCTAGTAGCGCATAAGTCAAATATTCGTGCCAACATTTGATTCTTAACGTTTGTAATTTATATCTAAAATTTACTGTTTTATTAGGTTTATTTAGCTCAAATTAATTAGAACTCAGGGTTGTCAACTGATTTTAAATGATTTAATCTTAAATTTATTTATCCCAATTTGGAGTTTTTTATGCGCAAGATATTTTTGCTTTTATTAGCATTATTTACGTTGCCTGCACTAAGTTTTGCAGCAGCTGTCACAGGATGTGACTTTGATGGTGACAATATCGAGGACACGGTCACTAGCAAAGGATGCCGTAATAATACACTAGAAGTATTTTTTTGTAATGAGCTAGAGGTTAAATTGTCATCTGATAAGTCTAAACGTAAGCAACTAATTAATTTCAAGGATAACATTAGTCGAAAGAAGAAAGCCTATTCTAATTTTGTTTGTGAAGATCGAGATGAGGACGGAGATACTGAACTTTACGCTAATAATAAATTAGGAGTCCAAGAGAGAATTAAAGAAGTTCGTAGTAAAGTATCGGCAGGTCTTAATGCTGTTTGTAAATCAACTAGAGAGCTACAAGGCTGTGAAGTTTGGAAGGCTAGTGCCTCTACGCATATTCCTGGATTTGATCCTAGAGCTAATAGCACAAGTTTTATTACTACACGTGGATGCCCTGGATCTTTTCCAAGTTGCATCCAAGCATTTGATGGTAATGGTAGTTCAATTCACTCCTTAGGTCAGTATTTCCCTACTGGTAGTGCGTACGACAACCGTCACTATGGGGGTCATGGCTGTGGAGATGGACAGCGACCTTCCTCAATTGCGTCTGAAGCCAGAAAGAAAACAGGATCTTCTGAAATATTTGTTAAGGATTCAGCAGGTGTCTGTGTACGCATACCAGATCCTAGCCGGTGCTTTAATAGCAGTGGTTGTTAATTTTTCAGATAATTGATTAAATTATAATGTCACCTTGATTTCTTCGGAAATCAAGGTGACATTTTTTTATCTATATACTAAAACCTGCTAGGTTTTTTGGTGAAGACTTAAGTATCGCCAATTATCATTAACTAACTCCATTTATTATTCTGAGTCATGGGTAAAATTAAATCTATTACAATCTTAGGGTCTTCTTCTGGTCGTAATGCAGGGGATGCTGCCTTACTATCGGGCATTATGGATACTATCGATGGGGCTTGCGAGCGTCGAGTGCTTTATGAAATTCCTACTTATCGCCCTAATTATATTTGGCATAATTACGAAAATAAAGTTCGTCCGGTTTCAATGTTGCCATATGCTGGGACAGTTGGAATGTTAGGGCTTCCAACACTTTCTTCTGTTCGTCGTAGCAATCTGACATTGATTTATGATGCTATGCTTTTTGATCGCAAACTATGGAACCCTTTAACTAATTACATGTCCACGGCTTGGCTGTTTTTAAAGCATCTTAAGAAGCAAGGGAATCTTGTTGGATTTTATAACGTTGGTGCTGGCCCGGTAGACACTGATTGGGGTAAAAAGATGCTTTTTGAGTTGGGGGACTTGGCTGATTTTATTACTGTCCGCGATCAGGATTCCTATAATTTACTGCAAGAGTTGGGCGTTAATCAGGATAAAATGACGATTACTGCCGATGCTGCTATTACTGTAGAGCCTAGCTCTCAAGCAAGAGTTCAAGAGATCTTTAATGAGCTTGGTTTGGATTTAGGATCTGAGATTCTAGCAATCAACATCAATAGTTATTTAAATTCTTGGACAAAGTGGAAAGATGATGGTCAAGCGCAGTTATCTGCAGATCATTTTTTAGATATTTATGCTGAAGGCTTAAATGGCTTTTTAAAGGAACATCAAGTCCCAGTCTTGTTTGTTTGTACGCAACATTCTGATATCCCAGTGACTCAAGGTTTAATGAGAAGGGTAAAGGGGGCTACTCGTACTGCTTTATTTACTAACCAAAAGTTTAATCATTATGATGTTAAAGGTGTTTTGAAAAATGTTTCATTGTTATTTGCAATGAGACTTCATGCCAATATCTTAGCAACAAGTGCTGGAACTCCTAGCTTAGCGCTATTATTTCAGAAAAAAGTTGAGAGTTACTATAATGGAATTGGTTTGCCTGAAAACACACTTTCCTTTAATGATTTTACTGCTGATAAAATTAAAAATCACTTGCTGTATGGCTGGGAGAATCGAGCTAAGATTCGAGCTAAACTAAGTGAGACTATTCCAGTTGTTGCTGAAAATGCTAAAACTGCTGGAAATGTAATTAGCGCGATCGATCGGGGAGAAGATTTTAGAGCTGTGATTAGGGAAATGCGCGCCACTAGAGGACTATAAGCAAGATACTAAAAGTTTAATTTAGGGCTGATTCTTGAGAGCCCTAAAAGTCTTTTGATCAGAGTCTAGCTTTTATCTATCTTCCCAGAATCCTTTTCCAAAGTGGTTTAGCCTTTAAGATTATTTCTTGATTCACTGGGCAGCCAGTAAGCTCAATCAGTTCTAATTCATCGAACATCTTTTTAGCTTTCATCTGACAGGTTGAGTTGGTTTCTAGAAATGGAAAGTATCTAAATTTAATTATAGCTTCAGGGTTATCTAACATAAATTTTAGATTGTGATTATTTTGCTCTAGAATTACCCCATTACCATTTAAAAAATAGGAAGGTTTATTTTTACTGTGATAATCAAATAAATAGAAATGACCTACCTTGGTTTTGAGTGAGAACAGGTCGGAGTGTTCTTGAAAAAATTTGATCCAAAATGGTTCATGGGCAAAAACGGCTACCACGTTATTTAGATCTAAATATTCTGGTATTAGCCTAGCGTGATCCTGTAAGATTTCCACAGGGAATACTTGCTGGTAATTCCAAGTATCATGAGTGAAAGATTTAGCAATGATTGGGGTTTGGGTGTATTCTGAGATGGGAGCTAAGTGCCCACCATTGATTTCATGTAAAATCATTCCTGAGAAGAGGACTCTTCCACGATTTTTATATTGAGATATTTCATTAATGAGACCTGCAGTAGTTTCCCCTTGAAAACTGTGTTTCACAAGGGTTTGATTATTAATAATTACATTTGCCTGAATGCAAGTGGCTATTAAGAATCCGAGAGTAATCGCTTGAATAAGATTGAGGATTAAACTGCGGTATGAAAGTTGGTTAACCTTGTACCTAGCCAAGATCTGATCGATTGCTAGTGCAGCTGGAAGGCAACTGATCAGTGTATATAAAATAAAAACTCGGTCCAGTTCTAGTTGTGGTTTTAATTGGTAGCAGGTCAAGCATAATGCCATCCAACTAAAGGTGAATAATAATAGCTTTCGTGAATGCTTAGTAAATAGAAAGACTCCAGGGATCGCCAAAAAGAGCAACAGCGGATTTAGCTTGGAGGACATATCCCTAATTAGTTGCATAACATTTTTAATCTCAATGCCAGAACTTTTATGCTTAAACTTTTGAGTGCTTACTAATTGGTGATCTGCTGGAATTAAATTAACTTGATTATTTGCTGTCGTTAATTTAGGAAGTTCTACGGTTTTTTCAGATTGAATGAAGTTCCCGACCTTAGAAACAGAGCAGAGGGCGATAATCCAGGGAACATTAATTAATAACAATGCCAGCAAAATTAGTCTGACATAATTTTTAAAGAATAACTTCTGGCGGATGATTTTATAGATACCAACTATGATTAGTGGTATGAACATTAGGCCTGAGGCGCTCCAAAATAACATTAAGGTAAACGTTATGATCAGCAGTAGGGCATAATAAAAAGGAAACTTTTCTTCTGTATTTAAGAGCTTAATTACTAGGGCTATGTTTAGCGGCATCAGTCCTGCTGAGATTACAAATCCCATTGTTCCACTGTTGTAAATCCATTGGTACCATTCAGCTGATGGAGCTAAGATTAGAATGCAAGCAATCCAGGTTGCTCTGCGAGGAAAATTTAGAACGCGACAGGCAAGGTAAGTGGAGGCAAAGGGTAGCAGGATCGCTGCAATAATAAAGCAAAAGTTATAGACAGTTTGCGGTTCAAAAAAATAAGTTAGGGGGAGTGTTAGGAAAAAATAGTTAAATGATCCTGTGGCAAAAAAAGCTCTTTGATCGTAGCCCGAATTCCACAGTGCGTCATATACTGGAACATTGGGAAAGTTTTGTTTCAGGAGAATAAGGCGATGTAAAAAAGTGGCGTGGTCATCTGTCGTAATTAAGTTGCCGGCGCTTTCACCTAGAAAATTAATTAGCACAATCGATAATAGTCCCAGAGCCAATAATCGATAATTCCAAGTTTTATTGCAGAAGGTTAGGATTGCTGAGATTAGAATAAATAGAATCAATCCACCGCGCGAGCTAGGTGCTGGTGTAAGACCATAGGGGTTAAATAGCCAGTCTGTAGAAAAAATCCAAAGGAGTCCTAGGATAAATACTTCTGGGATGATTTTGATTCCAGTAAATTTAAACTTATTTAAAGCTAAGCCAGAAAACAATAAGATGAATCCAGGAATAGCTAACTGCTTTGCACCACCAATTAATACGAAGCCACTGGGATCCCATAAATGATAGGTGGAAGCTGTGACGGCAACTACTCCCATTAAAATTACTAGTGAAATTAGAATTGATGACAGTAAGTTGCGATTCATACAGAGTTACTTTCTGCCAAATAAATTTCTTTTTAACCAGTATGTTTTATCTCGAATCCAATTACGCAAAGATCTTCTTTGGGAGTTAATCCATAATAAGTAGTATCCAAAGTCTGAGAGAATAAATCTTAAGACCTTAGCTCGATGTTTAGGTAGAAAACAGAAAATATGCGAAAGCATATGGATTTCATTTTTAATTGCTTGCTTTAAGCGTTGTTTAGGAATTTCAAAGCCATACTCGGGAATTGGTTTGCCTTGTCGACGCAAAGTCTCAATAATTCTAAAGGCGCGAAATCGTTTCTCTGTGGCCATCATAATGTTACTGGCCAAGGCTTCTTTACGGGTAGTTTTGACGACAGTAATGAGATTTCTTTCAATCAGACTCTGGCATATTTTATTGGCATATTCATTACGAACTAAGGCAAAGCTCCAGCCTTGATAATAATCAACATGTTTCTCCGGAGGTGTCAGCCAAGGATCTCCAACAGAAATATCCGCAAATTCACTTAAGGCATCAAAACAACTTAAGCATCTTGCTGGTGTATATAGCCGATATAAAATATTAATCATTTCAATCGAACTTGGTCGGTAACCAGTTTTTTTTCTGCCAAAGTAAACGGGATAGAGTGAGCCATCTTTTAATTCGATATGTGGAGTCCCTGGGTGTTTACCGACTCTAGATATATATTTGACTGCTTCATTTCCTTTCTCTCCTAAGGTATCCCAAAGTACTTTATATCCTTCGTGTTCCACTGCGGCATGACAAAATAATCCAATTGTTAGAACAACTCTTTCTTTGATCCGTTTATCTAGCTGAGCAGCTTTACGAAAGCCGTGAATCTGGCAGGGAAGACCAACCAAGGCATATTTTCCTGGTAGATTTTGAATTTCAGCAAAAACACTATTAGTTGGGCTAATAGCATATTTAGATTTCATTGATTTAATTAGTTCTTCTTTAGTGCGAGCGATAATTGGTTTGCCTTTCCAAAGTTGATCATCATCAGAAACAATGACAATTGCTCCATCAATCTCCGAGCGCTCCAACATATCTAATAAGATTGCTGTAACCAAACCTCCTGAGGTGGAGTGTTCGCGAATAAAAGGATCGTTAGCATGTGCTACGAAACTATCAGTGAAATTCCCGTGAGTATCAAGAGTCGAGCCAGAGTTCCCAAAAACTTCTTGATGCATCGCCTTGAAGTCAAATTCATCACCCGGACAGACTTTCACGCAAAGTTCACAGTCCGTACAAGCTGAAAGATTATTAACAATTGGGTAGTCATTGGCATCACGACCGAGAACATTAGTTGGGCAAATTCCCACGCAGGAGCCACAGCGGTGACAAAGGTCACCATCGACAATCTTAGCTAAACTACGTAATGCTCTTGGCGTCTCTTGGGTCTCATTGGGAGGCCAGTTAAAGTTGTTTAGTAAATCACCACTACCACGAAGTGGTTGTCTTTGATCTAAGATTCGTAGTGAAGATTTTGTATTTGGTTGAGACAAACTTTTGACCTATATGATAGTAATAAAAACTTCCTTTGAGCTTGTGATGGTAAGGCTCAGATACGATACTAAATAATATTCAGATAGTAAATTTAGTTAATGATTAATTAAGACGATAGTTGTTGGATGATTGCGAAGAGGATTAGTTGGATTTACGAGAAAAGCCAGCAACAATCGGGGATCCAAAAAGGTTTCTTAGTCCTAAAAGGGAACATGTCTTTTCAATTAAACCAGATATTTTTGGATTTTTCATGGCACGATGTAGTCCCATCGGCATCACAAATTGGGCTTCTCGATAAATTCTTTGAAACCCATGCTTCCTAAATTCTTGTTTAATCTCAGAGTCCCAGAAAGAAATAAATTCTCTAGTATTCCCTTCAATTCTTCTTTTTAGAAAAAAAGAAATAAAATATAAAATATTACTACTTCGTAATGTTGGATAGTCAATCAGCACCAAATCGGAAGACGCCTGACACAGTTCCGAGATTAGCTTTTTCCAATCGTCGCAATGCGAAATAATTCGGAAGCAAGAGACTAAGTCATAATTATTATACTCACTTGAAAAATCTAAAAGATTAGAAGTCGCAACTTTAATCTTACTCTCTTGAATTAATTGTTCTGCTGCTCCGCAGGCTTCTCGGGAGCTTGCCAGGAGTGTGATCTGAGAGGAGTATTTTAGCAGGACAGGAATTACTTGAGCATGTCCACCTCCAACATCGATTCCATTTTGAAAAGAATGTTTGCTAAGAAATTGATCAATTAATTGATTTTGTATCTTTAGTAACCAAGTTCCCGCAACACCACTAAATCTTTTAGCATACTCCGGGGACGAGGAATGCAGATCGCAATCTAGAAAATTATTTGCTGGCATTTGTGGATAACCAATTATTATTTATATACCATTTAGCTACTAGTTTAACTTCTTCTTCGACACTGTGAGAAGGAGTATAATCTAAGTCCTTAGCTGCCTTTTGACAGTTAAATGCTCGGTTCTTAATAAAGAAGTCAGCTCTTCGGCGATGAAGAGGGGGTTCTATGCCAAATGGTTTGCAAATCATTTCGCAGATTGCTCCAAAAAATTGGAACGGCCAAACAGGAAGCTTAAATGGCCAAAGTTTTGTTTTGTAAGTATCAGCAATTATTTGCATTGTATATTCTAAGCTAACCGGATGATCTCCTCCTACAATGTATAGCTCACCATTTGTTTGGTCTCTTTCCGCCGCAAATCTAAAGGCTCGAACTAAATCAGTAACTAATACCCAATGACAAAGTGTTTTACCTGTTCCAATTATTGGTAAGCGACGATTGAATATCCCTTTAAAAAGTTTGAAGAGGCGAGTATCTTCTGGCCCCCAAACCATTGTAGGGCGAATTACGCAGGCATTAATTTTTCCACTTCTGGCCCATTCTAATACTAATTTTTCAGCTTCTGTTTTACTCTCTTGGTAAACATCTAATGGGGAATATGGCTGGCTCTCATCTGCTGGAGGATTAGCAATATGTCCAGTTACACCTGTAGTACTACAATGGATTACTTTTTTGACTTGATTCGCTTGTCCAGCAAGGAGGACGTTTCTAGTGCCTTCTAAATTAACTTCCCAATACATCTTATCTGGAAATTTTGCTTCGCGATATAAAGCGGCACAGTGAAAGATAACATCAACATTTTGGCTAGCAGTTAGTAGTGATTGATAATCGGTGACATCACCCTCAAAGTATTCAATCGGGAGATTTTCTAACTTATCTTTTTTGCTAGTTTTACGAACTAAAACTCTAACCTTCCAGTCGTTGCTAATCAGTTCTCGACAAAGCCAAGAGCCAATAAAGCCTGTTCCTCCAGTAATTAAAGCTAGTTTCATAAGATCTGAGTTAGTTGATTTAAGTGCTGATTTATACTGAGAATGGGCTAGTTTGTAAATCTTGTTATTATCATCATTTATGTTAAGTTTAGTGATATAAAATTAATTTCTTACTAATTTTTCTTTATTTAACGTTTAGTTATCAAGTATAGACTCAGAGTGAAGGTATTATTTATTTCGCCTCAGCCATTCTTTCAAGAAAGAGGGACTCCAATCGCAACTCTGTCTGTTCTTAAAGTATTAACAAAAAGAACCAATCCTACAATCTCAATTGACTTAGCCTGTTATCATGAGGGAAGTAGTCCTGAGTTACCAAATCTAAAAATCCACCGTATTCCCAATATTAGTTATCTAAATAATGTACTTCCCGGTCCATCACTGAAGAAGCTTTTATGCGATATTTTTTTATTTCTAATTGTAATTAAACTAGTTTGGACTCACGGTAGAAAACATTATCAATTAATTCACGCGGTGGAGGAGGCTGGTTTTATGGCCTATTTGATCAAGCTCTTTACGGGTATTCCCTACATTTATGATATGGATTCCTGCATGAGCGAACAGGTTGTAGAAAAGTGGGTTATCGCTAAACATCTTAAAGGTCTTTTTCAGTTCTTTGAAAAAAGGTTATTTCGAAATTCACAGCAAATCTTAGCCGTTTGTCCTCAACTTGTTACATATGCTGAAAGCTTAGGCGCTAGAAATGTCTCACTTTTGTCTGATTATTCCATGTTAGATGAAGCTCAAACTCCAGCAATAAAAAGCTTACGTGAAGAATGTGGAATTAGTAGTGCTGAAAAAATTATTTTATATGTGGGTAATTTAGAGTTTTACCAAGGTATCGACCTGTTACTGGAAAGCTTTCATCTGGTAGCCAGTGAGATTCCCGATGCTCGACTAGTGATTGTTGGTGGAGCGCCAGAACATGTGGAAGCTTATCAAAGAAAAATACAGGAATGGGATAGTCGCCCGCAGGTTTTTTTACTTGGTCAACGTCCGCTAAATTATTTAGCAAGTTACCTAAGTGAAGCAACTATTCTTGTTTCTCCACGACTTAAGGGGAACAACACCCCAATGAAAATTTATAGTTATTTACAATCACGTAGACCTTTATTGGCAACTGCAATTGGCAGTCATACTCAGGTTCTTGATCAAGAGATAAGTGAGCTAGCGAACGCTAGTCCAGAATCATTTAGCTTGGCTATCAAAAAACTGACTCAAGATTCGGAAAGAAGAGGAAAGATTGCCGAAGCAGCCTTTCAACATTCTAAAGAACGCTACACCTTTGAAGCATTTGCGAGAAACCTTAATTTTTGTTACGATTTTTTACAGCAAAAAAACACTTGAAATTCCTAAATCGTTTGATGAACTTTTCAAAAATATTTCTAAATCTTCTCTTATCATTATTTGGTTTGTTTGTTGCCTTAGTTTTTCTAGAGATTGCAATTCGCATGCTGAATTTAGATCGTGCGAGCCTACCAACTTGGGAAGACCGTCCAAGTAAGTATTATCATCATGAGCAAGCTCCAGATCTAAGAGACTGGACTCATTTGGAGCAAAAACCTGATGGCGTGTTTAGGATTGCTGTCGTGGGCGATTCATTTTCATTTGCACCTTATATGCAAGCCAATGATACTTTTGCTAAGAAGCTAGAGTATCTTCTTAATTTAAACGATCAGACACAGAAAGTAGAGGTGATTAATTATGGTGTCCCTCGTTTTTCTACCTCTCATGAGATTCTCTCAGTTAAGCAAGCTATTACCGCAGGTGCTGATTTAATTTTATTACAAATAACCCTAAACGATCCTGAAATTAAACCATATACTCCTAATGCCTTGATTGCCGATGATCGTTTCGGTCAAATAGCACCAAAAGGGTGGGTCTACCAACATTGGAAAACATTGAGTTTTATTGTTAAGCGCCTTGGTAATTTGAGCTCGGCTCAAAAATATAGAGATTATTTTTTTGATCTATGGAATTCCAAGGATACCTTTGGGCAGTTTAAGGACTCTTTGCGTTCAATCGTGCGTATTTCTAGAAAAAATAAGGTTCCAATTGTTAGTGTTGTCTTTCCACTTTTTGGATTTCCGAACGATGACTCTTATCCATTTCATCCAATTCATCAAATAATTGCTAATGAATTATCTAGCAAAAAGGTTCCAGCTTTAGATCTTTTTAGCGAGTATAAAAATATTCCTCTGGATCGCTTAGTTGTTTTGCCAGCTAGAGATCGCCATCCCAACGAGATTGCTCATCGCATTGCCGCAGAAGCAATTTATGAATGGTTAATTCAGAATAAAATGGTTCCAGCAAACTTTGAAGTAAAAAACAGTACGCCAAATAGGATCGGTATCTTTACTAAAGATAATCAAGAACCATTATCTTTGAATTAGTTTTTAAGCTATTTCCAGCGACAATATTGCGATCTATTTTCATCTTTAGCATAATTCTGCTGAGACTTGATTATTGAGTGGCACTAAGCTAGATTTTGCCAAGTCATTATTAAAATAAAGATCTATTATTTAGAAACAAATTTCATATGAAAATCCTAGGTATTTCAGCTTACTTTCATGATAGTGCTGCGGCTCTAATTATTGATGGTAAAATTATTGCTGCTGCTCAAGAGGAGCGATTCACTCGAAAGAAGCATGATGAAGAATTTCCTAGAAATGCTATTAAATATTGCCTTGAGGCTGCCAATATTACAATTGAAGATATCGATTATATTAGCTTCTATGATAAGCCACTATTGAAATTTGAACGTTTGCTTGAGACCTACTCTGCTTTTGCACCTCAAGGATTTGGTTCGTTTGTTAAGGCAATTCCAGTTTGGATCAAAAAGAAACTTTGGATTCATGACTTAATCCGCAAGGAGTTGGATTTTAAAAAAGAAATAATTTTTACTGAGCACCATGAGAGTCATGCTGCCAGCGCATTTTTCCCTTCGCCCTTTGAATCTGCCGCTGTGATTACGATTGATGGTGTAGGTGAGTGGACGACCACAAGTATTGGGGTTGGTCGTGGTAACGTTTTAGAATTACAAAAAGAAATTCACTTCCCACACTCCTTGGGTCTTTTGTATTCAGCATTTACTTATTACACAGGTTTTAAAGTTAATTCTGGTGAATACAAAGTGATGGGTCTTGCTCCCTATGGTGAGCCAAAATATGCGCAGTTAATCTTAGATAACTTAATCGATCTGAAAGAAGATGGCTCCTTTAAACTTAACATGGAGTATTTCGATTATTGTGCTGGCCTCACAATGACTAATAAAAAGTTTGATCAACTTTTTGGTGCACCACCTAGAAAGCCAGAAGCAAAATTAGAACAAAGAGAAATGGATTTGGCAGCTTCTGTGCAATATGTTTGTGAAGAAGCGATGATTAAAATTGCTAGACATGTCCGTAAGACGACAGGCGAGAAGAATCTTTGTTTGGCAGGTGGGGTTGCCTTAAATTGTGTTGGAAATGGAAAGATTTTAGCTGAGAAAATATTTGATAATATTTGGATTCAGCCAGCCAGTGGTGACGCGGGTGGAGCATTAGGTGCGGCACTCTTTACTTGGTATCAATATCTAGAACAACCACGACAAGGATTAGCTAGTGGGGATTATATGCAGGGATCTTTGTTGGGACCTGAATTTTCCGATGCTGAAGTTGAGCAATTCCTAACAGAGAAAAATATTCCCTTTGTTAAGTTAGCTCCGGAAGAGCTGATGGAAAGAACCGCTAAGATTTTAGATGACGAGAAAGTGATTGGTTGGTTCCAAGGACGAATGGAATTTGGTCCTCGTGCTCTGGGTGCTAGAAGTATTATTGGTGATGCTCGCTCCAGCAAGATGCAATCAATCATGAATCTAAAAATTAAGTTTCGCGAGTCCTTTCGACCTTTTGCTCCAATTGTTCTGGATCGTTGCAAAGATCAGTTTTTTGATTTTGAGGGTGAAAGTCCGTACATGCTAATAGTTGCACCTGTAAGTCATGACGTTCGAATTAAAGAGACGGAAGAACAGAAGAGTCAGTTTGGAATTGAAAGATTAAACCATACTCGCTCTAGTATTCCGGCCGTTACCCATGTTGATTATTCTGCTCGAGTACAAACAGTTGATGCGCAAAGAAATAAGCGACTTTATGATTTGCTAGAAGCCTTTGAGAAGCGTACAGGTTCTGGAGTCTTGGTAAATACTTCATTTAACGTTCGTGGAGAGCCAATTGTCTGTACTCCAGATGATGCGCTACGTTGCTTTATGAGAACTGATATGGACTATTTAATTTTAGGAAATATCATTGTTGATAAGACAGAACAGCAACCAATCGAAGGTGATAGCGATTGGAAGGAAGAATTTGAGTTAGATTAAGATATGATAGAAAATTCTAAAAATAAACTTTTAGTGGAAGCTCTGCCAGCTTCTGAAAAAAATCTCCGTACCTTTGGGGTTGGGGGAGGTGTAATTCTTCTTGTTATTTGGCTAGTAGGCATTCTACTCCTGAATCGACCAGTAAGGTTTTACTTACCAGCGTTGGCAATCTTTTTTGCTGTTTCAGGACATTGGTTTCAAAGCATTATTCGTCCCATTTACCAAGTATGGATGGCGATTGCAATTCGTATCGGTCATGTTGTCACATTAACAATTTTATATATACTGTTCTACGTGGTAATAACCCCAATTGGAATGATCCGAAGAGCGCGTAACGCTGATGCTTTGGATTTAAGTTGGGATACAAAAAGCACAGATTCATATTGGAAAGATCATGATCTGGCCACTGATAAATTAAGATATACGAAGGAGTTCTAGATGAATAAAGGAAGAATGATATTTGTTCTTTGGGATTTTATGAAAACCCGAAAGAAATTTTGGTTGATGCCAATTATTGTGGCTTTATTATTACTGGGAGCATTGTTGATTTTCACTCAATCTTCAGCCTTAGCGCCGTTTATCTATACGCTTTTTTAAAAGTCTGTATCGACTCGTTGCTCTGTCAAGGTTGGCCTTGAGGATATGTATGATTACATTGTTTTTGTTTTTTTTTAATGGTAATTATCCCTAGCCTCTTAAGCTTAGTTGTCTTTATTGAATAATAAAGTGCTAGCTTAAACTAATCTAAGTTAATTTAAATTATATTAAAATAATGAAAAATTCAGTTATTAAGATTTTATTTATATTCTTACTTTTCTCGATCACTAATAGTGCTTTCGCGTTAGGTTCTTGCTTCCCAATTGAGACAGATGAAGTGATCTATGCACCAACAGTTGCCGAGTGTAATCATAAAGCTGGTGTTTTTCTTAGTGGAAATTTCTATGATTCATTCAGTGTAGTTTTTAGGGATTGTAATAATAACGATCGTGACCCGTGTTATAAATACCTAGGAGCAAGTAGCTGTGGTTCCAACTATAGCAGTCCTTTTAAGGCGATTTCCAAAAAGACTGTTCGCGTCAGTATTAATGGAGAGGGGCGATATGCTCAGCTATATTGTTTTCGTGAAAGTGGTAAGTCGGATATCTTTGATGAGATTGTCCGTCGTATAACTGTTAAACTTAAAAACCCTGTAGTTTCAGATAATGATTTAAGACGATATTGTTTGCCAGATCGTGACATGCGCAGTCAGAAAATTCGTGTTCGAAGAGTTTACGCGACTGATGATATCGCTGGTACTGGGTATTCAGCAGTTTGTAATTCCCAACAATATTTAGCATGTGAAACTTCTTACTGCTCAATTTGTGAATATGCCGTAGGTACTCCTTACTGTGATTAGTCCTGAAGGATTTTACATTTAGTTAGTATCAATTGATTATTAACTATTTAGAACCAGTAACTTTTTAATTAAGGTTACTGGTTTTTTTAGTTCTTGATCCTGATGGATATTTGCTCAGGTTTGCAAGCAAAGTATTTCAAAATGTCGAGCTCTTCAAGAGCCTGTTTTTAGGTAGCCATCTTGACGCGCCGATTCAATTCCTTGGCGCTTGGTTCATCCTCGCTAAGTGAGCTAGGCGGAATATCTCCGGCTGGAACATAAGTGCTCATCACAACTCCACTTGCTGAAACTTTGGAAGCGACGAGTCGCATCGCACATGGCTAGGTAACTTTTAACACCTTTAATATTAATACAGGATAATTATATTAAGAATATTTGATAATTATGGAGACGTTAGTAGGCTTCATGGTGCAAAGGACATATTGTATTAAAGTCCTAGTTAATTATATCAGAAACCCCTTTGTTAGTTACTTGAATAGGGATTTAGTTTTCGTTATAGTTCTTTTATGATGCAGTGCCCTTTAATTAGAATCGAATCTTCTCCTCATACCCTAAGTGGTTCAATCTCAGATTTAAATTTTCAATTTTCCTCTCCATCCATCTCTACTATGAGAAAATTGAGTAGTTTTACTACCAACAGATGTTCAGAATATGCAGGAGAGATTCCTACGATCTTGATGGCGATTTACGATACACTTCAGGTTGCTAGAAGAGCACCACATTTATCCACTTTTTCCTTAGCAGGTAAGCCAATAAAAAATAAACGAGCTGATTGTTCTAGCTTTTTATCTGAGATTACGGATCGACTTGTGCCACTGATTGATCCAGCAACTTTTAGTAATAATTTTAAGACGCAATTAATAGTAGAGGGTGTAGTACAAATTGGTTGTAAATCTTCATTATTACTAAATTATGCTTTTATGAGGTTTCAGGAGTTCTTTGAATCTCCAGAATTTGCTGGAAAAAAATTTAGTAGAGAAGAATTTACATCTTGGTATGCTAACTCAGTTAAACAGGATTACCATTCATATTATAACGATTGGGCAGGATTTAACTTACCATCGAGAGCAATTAGTGGATTTATCGCCGCCAAATTTGATGATTTAGAGCCAATCGAAAAATATTTACTAGATACTATTATTAACTCTGTAGGGTCTTCAGAAAAGTTCTATGTAATTGGAACAAATCAAACAGAAGTTGATCTCACTCAAGTTGGTAAAGCAATTAATCAAAAACCTGAAGATCATGATGAAGATTTATCTACCGTAGAGCATGAGCTGGCACATGCTTTGTATTATCTTAATGATCATTACAAAAATGAAGTAGATAAAATACTCACAACTCTTGCGATTTCAGATGCAACAGCAATCAGCCAAAATTTAATTCGCGAGGGGTACACTGACGACGTGATCCTTGATGAAACGCATGCTTACTTATTGCATTTTAATAATCTTATTCATTACTATCCTAATTGGCAAAGGCTTGATATCGATCGCCAAGCTGTTTCTTCTGTTGCCAAGAAGTTACAAGGATTGTTTTTAGAGACTGTAGAATATTTAAAGCCCTCCAAGCAGGAATTAGTATCTTAAGAGCCTGTTTTCTAATGCTTTATATATAAGATTTTAATTTTTATTTTAGCTTAATTAAAAATATCAAAATACTTTAGTTTTTCCAATTAACCATCTCTTTCTTCAAACCTTCTTCGCTAAAGATATTGCCACAATTCTTAAGGTATCAGCTTACTGGAGAAGCTCTTTGATCATCATCGATTGGCTTTTTTTCTTGCTAGTGGAGTTCATGGAGATTACCCATTTACAATGGCTACAGAAAACTATTAAAGGGGATTGCTTACTCATAAACAATCGTTAGTATTGAGATCTACTTATTTATCATATCATGTTGACGTGGATAAAAACCTATTGAAAGAGAAATTGCCAAAACGTGTCATCCTATTGGGCTGGGTAAGTTTCTTTGCGGATATTTCATCAGAAATGCTCTATCCTTTAATGCCGCTTTTTCTGGTGGGTGTCTTAGGTGCACCGATACTTGCTCTTGGATTTATCGAAGGCATTGCTCACGCAATAGTCAGTGTCATGTCAGCTTTTAGCGGCACAATTACAGATCGAACAGGGAAGAGAGTTTCCTTCATTCGCTGGGGGTACGGTCTCCCAGTTCTTGGAAAGACTATCATTTGTCTTGCTGGCTCTTGGTACTATGTTTTGCTTGGTCGCTCGGTAGATCGCTTGGGCAAAGGTTTAAGGGGTAGTCCGCGGGATGCCCTAATTGCGAATTCGGTTGATCCAATGAGGCGTGGAGAAGCCTTTGGGTATCACCGTATGATGGATACGGCGGGTGCCTTCGTTGGGGTCATCATTGCTGCTGCAGCCCTGTGGTTGCTTGAGGGACGGAATATCGAGATCGTTTATAGAATTATCTTTGGGATTGCAGCAGTCTTAGCATTTTGCTCGCTAATTGTGAGTTTCTTAGTTAAAGAGAGTGAAGTAATTTCTGTTCAGCGAACTGCTGAAATGCTTCCAAGTAAGAGTTTTAGCCTGACGTTCATTGGGCTGAGCCGGGAATACTGGATCACGCTGATTATATTGACGGTCTTTGCTTTCGCAAATAGCAGTGATACCTTTTTACTCCTGCGAGCGTCAGATGTTGGTTTATCGGCATTACAAGTAGTGTTGATCTATGCCTTGTATAATTTAAGCTATTCACTATTTTCATACTCTTCTGGGAAATTAAGCGATAGGTATGGGCGTTGGAAAATAATCACCATTGGCTGGGCAATCTACGCTCTCGTCTATTCAGGGATAGCTGTCACTGACAACTTTTTTATCTGGGGTTTATTTGCTCTCTACGGAATCTACATGGCTCTAACAGAAGGTGTTAGTAAAGCCTTAATCGTGGATTGCGTCCCATCCATAAAACAAGGAACTGCTCTTGGGATTCTTTACATGGCGTTAGGATTTAGTGCTCTATCAAGCAATCTTCTTGCAGGTTATCTCTGGGATAATTCTGGAAAGACAGCGCCTTTTTGGGTTGGAGCAACAATGGCTCTTGTCGCTATTCTAATAATTATTCTTTCAGGCAGATTAACAAAGAAGACCACTGCTGAAATTTCTTAGCGTTTCAAAAAATTTCAGTAATGCTGTCCTGTTTGTGAAACGTTTAGAACTTTATTTAAGAAATACCAATTAGTTGTTGGTCAATTTCTAAGTGGATGTTTAAGTGGTATTTATTTAGATAATAATTTATTTTATTCTACAAATCATGAGATATCCAGGGGTAATAGGTGATGTGAGTTGCCTGTCTTCCAAGGAAAAAGGATCTAAAGGAAATTACGATGAAGCTAAGATATAAAATTGAACAAGAAGACTTGATCGCTTTTAACCGCTATCACGTGGACCATTCTCCAGCCCTAGTAAGAACAAAGAGGTTTTACATGTGGGGTATACCAACAGCATTAATTATTTCATCAGTACTCCTTGCTAACTTTTTTGATCCTTTGACTACTTTATTTATTGGAGGAATAAGTGCGATATTCTTTGCTATTTCCTTCAATAAGACTTGGTATAAAGCTTGCGATAAGCAAGTTATAAAACTTTATGGTGAAGGACTTTGATTACCCGAGTGGTAAGGAGGGCGATGTGCTCACGGTGGAATTCACTGTTATGGGCATTGAGTGTATCGGACTCAACAGCGCCAGAGTTTAGTCATACTGAGGCCTTTTCATTCCAGGTCGCTACAGACAATCAAGAGGAAACAGATCGCTATTGGAGTGCGATTGTCGGCAACGGCGGTAAAGAAAGTGAATGCGGTTGGTGTAAAGATCGCTGGGGGATTTCCTGGCAGATTACACCTCGCACACTTACTGATGCGCTTGCGGCTGGTGGAGCTGAGGCAAAAAATGCTTTCGAAGCTATGATGACAATGACGAAGATCGACGTGGCAATTATCGATGCTGCGCGAGCTGGTTAATCGACATTTCTAGGAGGTTTCAAGCTCAATTAAAAGTAGATGCTTCTGAATGCTCTTTTTTTATCATAATTCATCTAATCTTTAACCTGAATAAAGCTAAATTTTATAATAATATGAATTGAGTTCTATTTAGAAGAGTGGATTTGCCCGTCTACGTTAGCCTTTGGCTAACTTCGCCGTGGCCACCGCGTCCTATTAATTTTGAAGGTTCCCGCAGGGAAACCTCAAAATTAATAGAGACGGGTGGGGT
>JANNBC010000005.1:0-21645 GCA_031385045.1 bacterium
ACTGATAAAAACTTTTCCGCGATTAAATTCTCTTGCATTTCGATGAACCAAAATAAAGGTAATCATCATAAAATGCAGACAAATTATGCTCTTCGCAATTAGTTAAAAAAGTAGATTAATTTCGATCACTTAGCTCTTCGAAAACAAAATTAGTATTACGAAGGTAAGTGACATTCGTGCCAGGCAAGAGCTTGACATTCGTGCCAGGCAAGAGCTTTCACTATAATATCAAATTAAAAATGATAGCCATACCCAGCTATAATCTGCTTCTTTTAAAGATTTAAAGGGTAATTAGATTGAAGCCTAGATAGATCTCTAGACCTCCAGTCCCTGACTAGATCAATAATAAATGACTACTAATTACGATGCTCAATTAGGTGGTGGAGCATTGGTAGTCTTGGTGGAAATAAGCCTGCTGGGTATACTTCAGTGAAATCTCCTCCTAGAATACTTTGATATACTTCATTGGCATATTCACAAAGATTTTTTGCGTAATTAATAAATTGCTTTCTAAGCTCTCTGTTTCCAGTAATACACCACATTTTTCTGCCAGTCCGGTTTGGTTTGTATTTTAAGTCTATTCCTTGGTTCTCGAGTTTTGCTCTTCCCATGAAATCAGTTTTTTCTTGATAGATTGCCGATTGAATTTCTTTGATCTTTTCATGGATGGTTTTATTGATTTTGTTTATTTCTGCAGGGTCTTTGATCTTAAATGATTTCATCCAAGCATTTGGATTAAATTCAAAATTGCCTTTGGCTGGATTATCCTTAACTAGTAATTTGCGCATCTTCTCAAAGAAAAGATGTCCTTTATCTTGGGGTATTTCAAAGAGGGAGTCGCGACGGATGTAGTTGCACTTCATCTTGAAAGTATTTGCTTTATAGTATTCCCATGTACTTAGGCCTGGATACTTATTAATTGATTCTATTAATCCATCCTTGACTGGGTTGGTATAAAGATAAGCGATCTTATTGATGACATCTTCTCTGGTTAGAAGTACTGGGGAGTCATATCTTTCGCACCACACAGTTCTTTTCTTTCTTCCTAAGATTCTATTTAGATAATGGGCTGATTCAGTTTTAAATCTTTCCATAAATTTTGGTAAATCTAGTGGGTTTTCAATTCTTACAATCATATGGATGTGAGTTCCATTGACTATGAAATGATTGATTTCTAGTGGGTGATGTTTGAAAGCTCTGATTAAAGCGGACTTTAGAAGAAATTTCACTAGAGGATTTGCAGGCAACATGATTCCTTCTTCCACGCTGAGAGTTACGAAGTGGATCTGGTTGTTTAGTATTATTTTTCTTAGGCGAGGCATGGAAGCAATCTCTGTATATTTAGACTTCTAT
Organism: bacterium; assembly: GCA_031385045.1. Lineage (GTDB taxonomy): Bacteria > Bdellovibrionota_C > UBA2361 > UBA2361 > CALJRW01 > JANNBC01. The sequence goes on from JANNBC010000005.1 coordinate 1,354, forward strand.
ATCGGTAGTTGATTATTAAAGTTGCTTTGTTGTGAGAATAATGTTGGGTGGCTCTAGTGAGCCTCTATTGAGTACAAGGTGATGTAATAGTGGGTTTATCTCTTCTTACCTGAATTAGTGTGGGTTTATTTTGTTATAATTATTTTTTAGAACTATGAGCATAGTCATACAGAGAACTAAATTTTCCAGATACATTACTGACTCTTTTAATAATGGAAAATTTATGATTAACAATTTGTTAAAGTTTAAAAATGTGGTTTTTGGTCTGGGGCTCCTAGCGACCCTAGCCGTAAATCCCAGCGACAGTAGAGCTGAACCAATCATGGCGGTAACTGATACTAATCAACTGATTAGTTTTGATAGCGCCTCACCCGGCACATTAGATAGCACAGTTAGTCTTAGTGGATTAGCTATAGGAGAAGTTGTTTTGGGATTGGATTTTCGTCCTGCCAGTGGAGAATTATTTGTTTTAGGAAATTCTAACCGGCTATATAATGTTGATGCACTTACTGGTGTGGCGACTCAAACTGGAGCTGATGGAGCTTTTGCTTTAAGTGGAACTGCTTTTGGTTTTGATTTTAATCCATTAGTTGATCGTGCGAGAGTTGTTAGTGAGACTGAACAGAATATCCGACTAAATCCAAATGATGGAACCTTAGTTGCTACTGATTCAAATCTTGCTTATGACTTAACTGATATTAATTCTGCAGCTAATCCAAATATTGTAGAAGTAGCCTATAGTAATAATTTTTCTGGAACAGCAACTACAGTTCTATTCGGAATTGATTCTGCTCTAGATATCTTAGTGGATCAAACTCCTGCTAATAATGGGACATTGCATACTATTGGAGCTCTTGGAGTTGATACTTCTAATTTAGTTGGTTTTGATATTTCAACAGCCAATCCAAATGTTGTTACAAACGCAGCTTATGCGGCAATGAATGTTGCTGGGAGTTATAATTTGTATTCAATTAACCTGACTACTGGAGCGGCAACATTAATTGGTGCCATCGGTAATGGGATAACTGCAATTCAAACCTTAGCAGTTATTACATGTAATCCGGATGTTACAATTAATGATGAAATTGTCTACGAGGGTAACTCAGGTTCACAAGATGTAATATTTACGGCTAGCCTTTCTCGTGACTGTGGAAGAACAGTAACTGTAGATTACAATACAAATAATGGTACTGCGATTGCCGAGCAAGATTACTTATCTGAAGTTGGAACTTTAGTTTTTAATCCGAACGAAATGTATCAGCCTATTTTTGTAACAGTTAATGGTGATACTAGCGCAGAAGCAGATGAAACATTTAGTGTCAATCTAACTAATGCTGTTCAGGCAAATATTCTGGACAATATTGCAGTTGGAACGATCCTAAATGACGATCAACCTCTAGTAACTTCAACAGATCTTAGTATTGATAAACAAGCTAAGAGTCGTGTTAAGGTTGGAAATAACTTAACATATAGTTTCAACGTTACTAATCTTGGATCCATTGCTGCAACAAATGTAATGTTAAGAGACGAAATGCCAAGACGCACTCGCTACTTAAATGTTACTTCTAGCCAAGGTAGTTGTATTACGCCTAATAGAAATAAAAATGGAACAATTGAATGTGATTTAGGAACACTTTCTCCTGGTGCTACTGCAACTTTAACTTTAAAAGTTAAAGTTAATGGACAACCAAGAAGAACCCTAAAAAACACAGCAACAGTTGAATCTACAACTGCTGATAGTAATTTAAGTAATAACACAGATTCTGTAGACACGAGAGTGACTACAGGCAGTGAAAATCATTCTTAAATATTTTGATGCCTTCTTACTACCAGAACAGGTCAAACTGTTCTGGTAGTTTCATATCCAAACTACTAAATAATTTGCATAAGTTTGGCAAACTTTCCAAGACAATTATAATAAAACAAATTTTATCCTCCGCTCAAAAAATCGTTATCTGAAATATTTGAGGAATTAGATTGAAATAATACGGTTAATAATCTGCTCAAGTTCTTTAGGATTTAATTTACTACCTGTCATCCTAGGCGATCCTCCAATAATATCACTACCACCCCAAGAATTTGCTGATTCGGAAACAAGGCCTTCGGCGTAATTTAGAAATGTATATAAATCAGTAATAGGAAAGTTAACATAGGGGCTCATTTTTCCAATTGAGTAAGTAAAACTGGAGTCTTCGTTTTCTCGCACTGAGACAAAGGCTCTAATACCATCAGAGTAAACTGCAGTTCTAGCATGAGAACCAATTTCTCGAATCATCTTCCAGTTTTTTCCCCCACCAATTTGCTCATATGTAGTATCCAGTTCTATTTTACTACCTCGTCCATAGGAGTACTCTGTAATCCTATCTCCGACATTAGAAATCAGTTGCGCCATTTCGCGGCCAGACATTTGAAAAATCTTTCCGGCACTGCGAGCATTAGCGTAAGGTTCAAAGATCCAAGAAATCTCTTGAAGAACTTCTGAGTTGGGATCTATCGGGTAAGCCCCAGCAGTGACATCAAGTAAATCTTCTAATCTAACTAGGCGGTGAATTAATGGTTCACGTCTAGGACTCGTAATCCGGGAGTGATTCTTTAGTAGCCAAACTGATAATGCCGTATCGTGATCTGGATCGTTGACAAAAATATTTACAAGTGGCTGAGCGTTAATGCAAAATGTATCTAAAAGTCCTTGTTTTAAAGCAACTAATACTTGCGAGCAGGTTGCTCTGGTTCCTAGTCGATCAACTTCTTCATGATGATTAAAACTCCCATGTGGGCCATTGGGACTAAACTGTGGGCGACCAAACACAAATCCATCTAAAGCAATTGAGAATGGTGGATAATTATCGATAAACTCCGGCCATTTAACTACTTTTTTAGGAGCAACGAAAAGTGTAATACCCTCATTTAATTTTTCCCGGTGTATTTCTGAAATTGGTTCAAGGCAAACTTCTTTTGCTAGCATAAAACTTTCTAACTAATAATTTTTTGGTAAGATTTCAAGTTGTGCCTATCTTGAGTAAGCTTTAGTTGAATTAATAGGTAAATTAAATAATGACTACCAAAATGCAATTTTACTACAAATTACCTGCTAGTCTATAGTGCTTAGATTATTGTCACTAAAAGTCATTTCCGCTAATTTATTCCCTATCTCCCAAGAGTTATTATGAGTTGTCTAACTTTAATTAATAAATTTTTTCTAAATTATCGCTTAACTTCTCGGGGCATTGCTTGGCTTACCTGCATCCAATTATTACTTTGGATGCTACTAGTTATCATTGATTACTACTCCCTCAATTATAACAATTTTGATACTGGAATTTTTGCTAATCTAATTGCTAACGTTATCCATTCCGGTAATTACTACAGTACAATTCTGGCCAAACATGGATTTTCAGATCACTTCTCCCCTAACCTATTACTACTAATTCCATTATTTAAATTTTATCCCAGCTTTCTATGGTTACCTTTTCTAAAGGTAGTCGCTTATTTTTCATGTATACCAATTCTCTATGCACTAGGTAAACAGATTCTTGGTAAGAATCATTATGGAACGCAGATCGTAGTTTTTCTCTGGCTAATTAATATGCCATTAGGGAGAACTTTATACTTTGAGTTTCAACCTTCAGCCTTAGCATTGCCTTTTGTTTTACTGGCTTTTCTTTTTGCAATTAAAAAAGAAAATCTTAAATTAATTCTTTGTTTAATATTCTTATTAGGTTTTAAAGAACAACTGCCATTAATCTGGATTGCAGTAGGAAGTTTTCTCATTTTCCTTCAAAATAGATCAAAAATAGGATTTACTTTGATAGTTACAGGTATATTTCTTGGAGTAATTATTGTTGGATATATTATGCCTGCCTACAATACAACAAACTCATATCAACATTTAAACAAACTAGGTGTTTTGGAAATGATTCCAGAAAAGCTACTGATGTTGTTGATGGCTTTTGCTTCTGTTTTATTTATTCCATTAGTTAGACCCAAAAGCTTACTTTTTATTATACCCGCTTTTTCGCTTTCTCTAATTTCTGGAGAAGTAGTCATGACTAGTTTATCTTTTCACTATCAAGATCTTGGGCTGACAGTAATGTTTATTGGTTTATTTTATGGAGTAAAAGAAATAGATTCTATTCCCAGATTAGAAAGTTTTAAAAAGTTTTTAGGCAGTATACTTTTTATGATTATTTGTTTAGGAATTAATCCTCGGCAACCATTTTTATATCTTTATCGGCACTGGCCAACTAGTGAGCAAAAAAATATTGTAGAACAGATACAGGAAGTAAGAGCAAAACTTCCTACCCTAAACCAATCTCCAACCATTTGGATCACAGATTCGCTTGGCCCCTATCTGTATGAAAGCAATAGCCTAAAGTCGATTACAGACTTTGAAGTCATTAATCAAATCAAAGATAACAAAAATGTGCTGATTATAATCTCGCCTAAAAGCAATAATTACCCACTAAACAAACATGCCATTGAGGAATTAGAGCAGCAGTTACTAGTTTTTGTGAAGGAGAAGAAATTACTCCAATCACATTCATTTTTACCATTAAATGTCTTTAGTTCTGAAAGAATACCTTAACTTGCCAAAATCATTAATTATTTAAGTATTTTCAACAGGCACCAAACATTAATCAAACTTAAAAATCTCTTTAGTCTAAAATTTATTAGCCGATAATCTAACTATGTCTAATCAGACTTTGCAAGAAGCACCTAAAGTTGATATCCGCCAGCAAGGTAATACCTTGGATCTAGCAGAGAACTTTGCCGTTCGTCCTAATGCCGAGAATGCTAAAATTTTATCAGAAGTCTTAGCTGAAATTAATTTAGAAAAAGGAATCTATTCACAAATTGAATTTAAAAATCCAAAGACTGGTGTCAGCACTAAACTTAACTGCTCACTTAGTAAGACTAATGGGCAATATCTTCTAGTTTCTAGTGGCTATAGTGGCTATAGTGGCTCACAAATTATGCCTAGCAAAGAGGATCAAATCGTAGGAGTTGCTAAGATTGAAATTGTTGGAAAAGAAGATGCAATAATCTCACTTTATAAAAAAATTGATAGTTTTCAAACGGCTCTCGAAAGTGCTCGCGGGCAAATGGTCAGGATTTTTTCAGATCGCCATAATTCTGAGGAATTTTTAATTCAAAGTATTGACCGTCAAGGAGTTGTAACCGCAGTTAAAATGGATCGCCTTGGAGCACAAGAAGAAGTTAGCTTTCAAATTAGTCGTAATAAATGTTATTTTGCCCAAGGTACTGAAGATGAATACTCTCAACCAATTACTGCCATTCACCGACTAAGTAGCCATCTAACGTTAAATAGGATCAGCAATTCAGAAGGAATTGTAGCTCCCGAACTTCCTGTGCTTGGACAAAAAGGACAAATAGTAGATCAAATTTCTGCCCTAGACCTAATTGCTAAGGGTACTGAGGTTACAATAAAAATTAAAATTGATAATTATCATACTCAGGAAATAGATTTAAAAACTAACTGGCTAGGATTTAAGGCTGGGCAGATAATTGTCGGAAATCCTAGAGTGCTTGCTGGAGTTAGTTCCTATCCACTTGAAAATGTCTTAGAGTTAAGAACATCCCCTCAAGATCAGGATCAAAAAGATATCGCAACATTATTTAAAGCTACTTCCAAACCAGATAAACGTATTCCTGGAAGTACGATGGTAGAGATAAGGCCAGTTATAGCTGGCGCTAGTTTTGACTTCAAAGTAATAGATACACTTTATGCTATAAAATAAATTAGATGTTTAATCAGTATTTATAAAATAAATTCAGGTAGCTTATCTGTTTTTTTATTTCATCTATGTATTTATACTAAATCAAATCTAGCAGGGCCTTTATTTTAGTATTTGCTTCAATTGGATGTCGAAGTTTTTTGTTGAGTTTAATTGTATAACGGTTTCTTCTCCCGATACGCTCTCTTCGGAGGTATCCTTCAGCTTCTAAGTCAGAAAGAATTCTAAGAACTGCCCTCTCAGTAATTCCGACATGAATAGCAATCTCTTTTACTGGCAAATCTGCTTTGCGGTGTAAGCAAAGCAGTACATGCCCATGATTACTCAAAAATGTCCATGTAGACTTTGCTAAATTGGGGCTTTGGCCTGCATTCTTCATTAATTTAGTATGCGATAAAAACACATGCTTTACAATACATGAATTTTATGTCACATATAGCCCCCTTATATGAACGACATTCTTCAAACCAACCTCCTAAGCCCAATCACCTTGTGTTTTATCCTTGGAATATTTGCAAAACTAATACGCAGTGAACTTGCTCTTCCGAAAGATATTTATATTGGAATTTCGATTTATCTTTTACTTGCTCTTGGCTTAAAAGGTGGCGTGGAACTTGCTGAGGCTCCCCTTGACTCGATACTAAAGCCTGCCATCATTACCTTACTTCTCGGTATAATTACACCGATATCAGCTTATCTAATACTTCGTCGACTTGGAAAATTTTCAGTGTCTAATGCTGCTGGAATCGCTGCTCATTATGGCTCGGTCTCAGCAGTTACATTCCTAGCGGCTCAGTCATTCATTAGCGAAATGTCACTAAAAGATCCGATGTTAGCACCGCTTGAAGGATTCATGCCAACGCTATTAACCCTTCTGGAAGCCCCAGGCATTCAGACGGCTCTGATGATCGGTGTTATTAATTCCGCTAGTGAGGGCAAGTTACTTTCAAAGGCATTTCATGAAATGTTAACAGGCAGAACAACAATCTTGCTTGTGGGGGGGCTAATTGTTGGTGCTCTTATTGGTCATAAGAACTGGGAAGTGATTGCTCCATTTTATGATACTAAAGGCGCCGTCTTTCGGGGACTGCTTTGTTTGTTCTTACTGGAGATGGGACTAATCGCTGGAGCCCGAATGGGCGACCTTAAAAAGGCTGGCATTTTTCTGATTTTTTTTGGAACAATTGTTCCTATAATCCATGCCACTCTTGCTATCGTACTTGGATATTGGGCTGGGCTTTCAGTCGGGGGATGTACGGTCCTTGGTGCGATGGCGGGGAGTGCTTCGTACATAGCTGCTCCTCCTGCTGTTCGAATGACGTTACCTGACGCTAACCCAGCTTACTACTTAACTGCGGCTCTAGCGATTACTTTTCCGTTTAACTTAGTAATTGGTATACCGATTTATTTTGAAATTTCTAAAATGTTACACTGATTTTTAAGAGGAATTATGATAAAACTTACTACTTTGAAACTTGTCACGATAATTGCTGAATCAATCCTAGAAGACAAAATATTATTAGGTATCAAAGACAATGGTGCCAAGGGATATACAGCCATGTCTTCTCACGGTAAAGGCTCTCGGGGTACAGGGACTGGCGAAATCCCCGGTGCGAATATCAGAATTGAAACTCTTGTCAGTCCTGAGGTCGCTGAAAAAATTATGGAGTATATCTCTAGTAGTTATTTTAAAAACTATGCAGTGATCTGCTATGTAGTCGAAGCTAGTGTGCTTCGGGGAGAGAAGTATACTTAAGTTATGCTATAAAATAAATTAGCTGTTTAATCATTCTGCTAAATTTGCATTTTCAATTGCTAATTTCCTGACAGCTACCAATTGATCCACATCAATCTCTCTTTTATTATTTATTTTTTCAAATGCTCTTCTTAATTTTTTGAGAGCGACTACTTCAATTTGTCGAATTCGCTCGCGAGTAACCGCCATACTTTGGCCTACTTGTTCTAATGTCATTGGATCTCCCTTATTCTGACCATGAATACCAAGGAAACGAGCACGGATAACATGTTCTTCTCTAGGGGTTAGTACCTGACCAAGAGTACTTAGCAAGAGATCAATTTGCTCGTTTCGAGAACATTGTTCAGCAGAACTTGTGGCACTTTCATCTGCTACAGAATTATAAACAGTGTCAGAGTTAGAGCCTTCACTAATTGGAGCATCTAGCGGGATAGTCCTTTTTCCATATGATAAATAACTGGTGACTTTCTCAGTTGAGATTCCCAGCTCCAGCCCGATTTCTTCATCCGAAGGTGCTTGGCCTAGATCCTGTTCTAGCTTGCTAGCAACCTTACGAATCTTAGCGATTTTATCTTCCATGTGAACCGGTAGGCGGATTGTTTTTGTTTGATTAGATAGCGCCCGGCGAATTGCTTGCTTAATCCACCAAGCAGCATATGTTGATAACTTATTTCCTAATGTGGAATCAAATCGATCGATCGCTTTCATTAAGCCAATATTACCTTCCGCAATCAAATCGGCTAGATTTCCATTACCATAGTCGTAATCATGAGCAATCTTGACAACTAATCTTAAGTTAGCTTTTACCATTTGCTCCCGGGCCTTTTCATCACCCATCGCAATCTTTTCAAAAAGTTGCAGTTCTTCCTTTCTACTAAGCAGTGGTTCTTTTAATAGTCCAGTATACCATTCGCTATGTTCTGCTTTGTGAGTTCGGTTCTCATTATTACTGCTAGGATTAGGAATCATTAGGGAATTGTATTGACTAAGCAAGCTTAGTCAAGTGTCAACTAATTCAGGCAAAACTGCCAGCAAAAAGCCGATATCTGATGATATTCATAGGTGATAATATTATTTACCAAAGTAGATCAGTCTAACTTTATATGATCTATATCATATAATCTTCTAATGAATAATCTTACTCTAGTTCTCAAGAATTTAATTTTCATCTGAAGAATAATAATATGATTAAAAAATTTAAAATTGCCTCAACAAAAAAATTTATTTCTAATTTGACCAACCAAGATGGGAAAATCGGATATGTGATCATGTGGCTACTGGGAACACCTATTTCTCTGCTGATTATCCTCTGGCTATTCCTTGGAAATAATATCTTTAGTAAAGGATAGTCGATTGGAATTTGGAAAGTTCTTCAAATTAGTGCCGGTGGTTTTACTAAAAAACTTCTCCACAGTGCATGATCTGTAAGACTTCTTCTAGGGCATTAAGCTCCTCTCGCCAATATTGAGGTGATCCAAAAAGAGGAAAAATATTTTTAAAAGCTGGGTCATCCCAGCGTTTGGCAATCCAAGTGCTAAAGTTTACCATTCTTAAAGCACGAAGTGGTTCTAATAGTCGAATACTTTCAAAATCAAAATCAATTAACTGACTATATGACTCAATCAGTAAATCTCTTTGTTTCTTACTCCACTCGTCTCTTCCTGGTACGATTAACCAAAGATCTTGAATTGGTGGGCCCATAATAAAATCATCAAAATCAACGAAAGTACAGGATTCATCTAGCCAAAGAATATTTCCTAAGTGACAATCTCCATGTAAGCGTTGCAGTGGCACCGCTTCAAACCAAGGTGTAGAAGTCTCGCAAATTTGTTCAACTAGTTGGATATAACGACTTTGAACCTCAGGTGGTAAAATTTGTTTTTCTACTAGATACTTACAGTTATCTAATCCATAAGACTGTGGGGTTAACACATTGCGGTGTTTTGCTTTTTCGGATCGTCCAACTTGGTGCATGCGAGCAATGAAGCGTCCCAGCATGGCGATTTGGGAATCTGTGTATTCATCAAGGATTCGACCACCGATTTTAGGAAAGATGCTAAAGAAAAGATCGTTATCAAGTCCAGCAATAGAATGAACGGTTTGACCATCAGGGAAACAAAGTGGTGGCACGACAGGTAGATCACGCTCCTGTAAGTCTTTAATAAACTGATGCTCTTCTAAAATCTGATCTTTAGACCACCTTCCAGGACGATAAATCTTAATAACACGTGAAGCTTGATATTTAGATTCTAGATCTTCTTTAGGAATATTTAACTCCACATCATAAACACGATTTTCCACGCTATTTAGTGGAATAATTTTGCCTGTACATTGAGTTCCTAGCTCTTCCACTGCCACCAAAATTCGATCTGGTGTTAACTCATAAAAAAACTGTGTGGCTTGGCTATCGAACATTCAAGGTCTGTAATTTTAAAATGGCGGCGACTGATACAGAATCACGAATCTGTCCTTCCAGCACCATCGAAACTGCTTCACTAAATAATACTTTTTTAAGACTTAGCTGTTCCGTCTCTTCTGGGCTTGCGCTTCCCATTGTTAAATCCTTAGCCAAATAAACGCAAGCTAATTCATCACTAAGACAATCAGAAATTGCTAAATCAAGTAGCTTCTCCCAATGCTTGGCAACTAAGCCAGTTTCTTCTGCTAGCTCTCGCTGGGCACAAGTTAATAGTTCCTCACCTAACTCCGAGCCACCCATGGGAATCTCCCATTCAAAACTCTTTAAAGGATAACGATACTGACCAACTAGCCAGGTATACCCATCTTGATCGATTGGAATAATTCCTACGGCAACTTTCTTACAATGCAAATAGGTATACTTAGTCGGATTGTCTTGCGGTCCCAAACAATCATTTTCAATTAGACTTAACCAATTATTATCATAAACTACTTTACTACTTAAAGTTTTCCAAGGATTTTGATTATTCATGTTTTACTTTTTATGAAATTAAATGCGTCCCAGAAAGACTGGAGCGAATTGGAAATAAGCATGTTTTTTTTGGTAAAAAACCTAGACAGGCTTTTTGTTGATAGACTAAGGATATTCTTATATTTTTTTCTCGACTAACTTCTAGTTCAAAAACTTCTATTTCTGGATCCAAGGTCATTAAAAAGCTAGTAATGTTTTTTTTAATTTCAGAATCGGATTGAATAACAGCTTCAGTTAAATAACGATTTAAATAATTTTTTATTTCATAACGCAGGTATAAGACTGGAACAAAGAGCGAGAGCGAAGATGTAAGAAAAATGATTAAGAATCCGATTAAAAATAACTTTTTAATCATTTAATAATTGTGGAAGACTGCTAAAGAACTTGGAGCGAGGCAAGACATTTGAGAATCCAGCTTCTTCTGCTTGAATAGCTAGTTCCGACTGAATATGAGGAAAAAAACAAACTGTTTGTTCTGTCTGATTATGTTTCTTAATTACAGCTAAAACTTGGCTAAGTTCTAACTTGTTATTGGTCAAATCCAAAACTATCTGAGTTGCACTGGGCAACTCAGATTCTAATTGTCCTATTTCTTTGATGTAGACTGATTCATGATCAAGGACTGACTTTACTTGCTGTCTAGATATTAGATCCGAAACAATTAAAAGCGTCCTCGACATTTCTTTAGCCTTTCATCATATCAAAAAATTCACGATTAGTTTTAGATGAATTCATCTTATCCTGTAGCCACTCCATTGTTGCAATAACATCAAGTGGGGCTAATACTTTACGAAGTAAAATACTCTTATGTAACGTATCAGTATCTAACAAGAGCTCTTCCTTACGAGTAGCAGACTTACTAACATCAACTGCTGGGTATAGGCGACGCTCAGCTAAGCGACGATCTAGCACTAGCTCCATGTTACCAGTACCTTTAAACTCTTCAAAGATTACTTCATCCATTCTAGAACCAGTATCAATTAAGGCAGTTCCAATGATTGTTAAGCTACCACCATCTTCAATTTTTCTAGCAGCACCAAAGAATCTTTTTGGTTTTTGAAGAGCATTAGAATCAACACCCCCAGAAAGAACTTTACCGCTAGCTGGTGCAACCGTGTTATAAGCACGAGCAAGACGAGTGATTGAGTCTAAAAGAATAATAACATCTTTACCATGCTCAACTAAACGCTTAGCTTTTTCGATGACCATTTCCGCAACTTGAACGTGTCGGGTTGCAGGTTCATCAAAAGTCGAACTCACAACTTCGCCCTTCACAGAACGTTGCATATCAGTTACTTCTTCAGGACGTTCATCAATTAACAAAACAATAATAAAAGCGTCTGGGTGATTCTCAGAAATAGACTGGGCTAAATCTTTTAACAAAACTGTCTTACCAGCTTTTGGTGGAGCAACAATTAATGCTCTCTGCCCCTTACCAATCGGTGCAAAGATATCGATAATCCGAGAAGCCAAGTTATGAGACTTTGTTTCCAAGGTAAATTTCTCCATTGGGTGAATTGGAGTTAAGTTATCAAAGTGAACTTTCTTCTTTAGATTTTCAATTGGATCATAGTTAACATTATTAACTTTCAGTAAGGCGAAATAACGCTCCCCTTCTCTTTGTCTTGGTGGACGAATTTGACCATCAACAGTATCACCTGTTTTTAATCCAAAACGTTTAATCTGTGCTGGAGAAACATAAATATCATCGGAACCAGGAAGATAGCTGTAATCAGATGCACGAAGAAAACCATAACCATCTTGCAGGCATTCAAGAACACCAGTTGCATAGATCGCACCATTAGTTTCAGACTGGGCAGTTAAGATACTAAAAATCATATCTTGCTTACGCATGGTGTTAGCACCTTCTACGCCAAGATCTTCGGCAATTTTCAGTAGTTCATCAGGCTTTTTGGCCTTTAATTCATTAAGATTCATATAACCTCAAAAAGTTTAATTGATAGCTATTATTGTTATTCCTAAGCCCTTGCTGGGTAAGAATATTATTCATAACTATTGCTGTTGGTTTCACGATTTAAACTGAAATATTCCAGATTTAAATTTTTAGTCTCTCGGCAAATTCTCTCTGAAAGAATTTGTATCCAGATAAAAACAACTGATTTTTATCTAATAGGAAAAATAAAAGATTAATATTTTATGATTTATTACAAAAAAATTAGGATTTATTTTTTTCTATTTGAAAGATTTCCGCGATGTTTTGACAGCAGAAAAAGGATGTCAGGATTAACGTGACTTCGGCAATCTACCACAACATAATTCACTGTCAAGAGCGAAGTTTAACCCGCATTATTCATCAGTGCACGTAGCGAGGAAAAGATCCTTCTTCGCTAAAGCTACGACGGGACAAGAGTTTGGTTTCAGTTTGGACTAAAAAAGCACATTGAGACCGAGGTCTCACGCCTGCCTTGTCGTAGCCTTTGGCGAAGACAGGAGCATTTTTTCGTTCAAGCCACCTTCGCTTCGCTATGGCGATCCAAGAATGGAGCCAAAATTCTTTTTCGTAGTAGTGCTCCCCCGATTACACACTGTAATTTTAAAAAATTTCTAAATCCCTCGTAAGTCATCGGGATTAGAAAGAAATTTTATTTCTTTCTAATCACTGATGAATTATGCGGGTTAAGCACCCCTTGGTTCATTTAGCTTAACGGCAGCAACAGATCTCAAATAATTTGGTTTTAAATTGGCAATTAAATCTAAAGAAAAATCGGGAATTTTGATTTGATTGATTGTTACTAATTTTAGCAAATTAGCACTCAAACAATTGTTTTTTTGGGGTATAAACTTGTCAAACAACTTAAGATCTAAATCACAATATACTTTTAAATCTGCTAAATTTAAGTTTAATTCTTGATGTTTTTGAGTTAAAAATCTTTCTAAATAATCTAACGTCATGATTTCTTCCTTATTCACCGAAGAAAGTTTCCCCTGCTTAACTTGATAAATCCCCGTAAAAAATTCATTGCGTCTAGCGTCTGTCAACACAACTTGCAGATTACTATCAGCATTTAAATTTGCCATTGCTTGTAGGCTAGAAACTTCCGTTACTGGAATTCGTAAGGCCATAGCAAGACCAGCAACAAATGAATAGCCGATACGAAGTCCAGTAAAAGATCCTGGCCCAGCACCTAGAATAATACTTTTTAGATTGGAGATCGGAATATTATTAGCCTGCAGTAAATTATCTAATAGCATGGAAAGAGTTTCTATATGACTATTAGGATCCTTCGCTTCAATCGTAAAAACTTCTCCATGATCAGAGAGGATACTTAGGGAAGCAATTGGAGTGCTAGAATCAATAGCTAACTGCGCCACTTAATTTACCAAGCGAAAGAGATCGTTCCCGATTGCAAAAATCATTAGGGATAATAATAAGAATAAACCGAAATGATTGGCATAATCTAAGAATTTTTTATTAAGGCGTCCTCCTTTGATTGCTTCTAATAAGAAAAGCAATAAGTGCCCACCATCTAAAACTGGAATTGGTAATAGGTTTAAAACAGCCAGTGAAATACTAATAAAGGAAACAAACATCATTAATCTTTCCATCCCTTTCTCGGAAGATTTAACGGTTTCTTGAACAATAGTAATTGGTCCACCAATATGTTTTGCCGAAATTGCACCAGAAGCTAAGTACCAAACACTCTTAAGAGAAATCCATGAAGTGTAATAAACTTGAAAGGTACTAGCTTTAATAGCATCAATTAGGCCTACTTGTTCTTTATCAAAAGAAGCTTGAATTCCAATTAAATAACGGACCTTGGGGTTCTTTTCCCCACTAACTAACTGCATCTCGGTACTTTCAATTTTAGGAGTAAGCGTTAAGGCAAGTTCCTTTTGGCTACCATTCTCTTCCCGAGTTAGCTCTACTTTAACAGGATTCTCCTTAGCAAGCTTAATATTCTCAACAAGATTTTCCCAGGTGACAATCTTCTGGCCATCAATCGTCTTAATTACATCTCCAACTTTTATTCCAGCTTCTTCTGCTGGATAACCAGGAATGATCTCACCAATCTTGGGCTCATTGCTTGGCTTACTGGCACCAAAGATCATGTAGACACTAAAGATTAAAACCCAAGCTAAGATAAAATTAAATAAAGGTCCCGCAAAAACAATCGAACTACGAGCTAAGATCCCTTTCTCAAAAAACCACTTACTGCGATCTTCAAGTACAGCTTTTTCAACTGTAGAAACAGGTTCGATACTAAAAGGATCACGTTCTTCCTTGTTAAAGTCGTCCCCTTCTTCTTTATAGTATTTGTTATAATCATCTCCAGCCATTCGCACATAACCACCAAGAGGAATTAATCGTAAAGCATAATTAGTAGTAGCAACTTTCTTTTGCCAAATCACTGGTCCAAAGCCTACAGCAAATTCTAAAACAGTAACCTTATTCCATTTAGCAAATAAGAAATGCCCTAATTCATGGATAAAAACCAAGACGCTAAGTACTAGTAGGGCAATAAAAATTTTAAAAACAAAAGCTAAAATCATATGTAAAAGTTATCAAAAAATAAAACTATTGGCGTAGCCATTAACAAACCATCAATTCGATCTAAGATACCACCATGTCCCGGAAGTAGTTGGGAGCTATCTTTAAACCCAGAATTTCGCTTCAGATAAGATTCAATTAGATCGCCAAAGATTGCAAATACTACCACCAATACTGTCAGTAAGGTCTGTATTAGTAAATTATAGTTCGGATAAACATATTTAAGAAGAGCTACACCGACAATTGTAGAAAGCATCAAACCACCCCACATCCCAGCAACAGTTTTATTTGGAGAAATTGCTAAAGCAATGGGAGTCTTTCCATATTTTTTACCAATGAAGTAAGCTGAGGAGTCATTAAGAGCGACTACCAAGATTAACCAAAGGATCAGCTTAATCTCCCGCATGACAATAATTAAATGTAGCAGACTGAGAAGTCCAAAAAGTACAATAAAAGCAGGAAACAAAAAACGATACAGATTATTAGTTAGATATAAATTCTCGCGACCAATAACCATGCCATAACAACAGAAAAAGCCAGCCGTAAATAATAATACCATCTCCATAGGCAAATAGGCTTCAAAATAATAATTATTAATTAGCGTTGCAAACAAAGGTAGACTAAAGAAAAATAAGAATGTGTATTTGGATATAGTTCGATGGACAGCAGCGGAACCTAGTTGCGCTAGCTCTGTAATGGCTAGAAAAGTAAAACCAGAAAAAGCTAAACAGGAAAGCAAAGGTAAATAGAGGATTTGTGTTTTTAACAAAAAGAGTAAAAACAGAAACACCACCACCATTACCGTAGCTGTTATAATTCGAGTTTTTAATTGAATCGTGATCATGAAAATCCTAAGTAGCTAGTAAGCTGCGTGCCAACAAAAATGTCCTAATCACTCAACCTTACCAAAACGTCTTTGACGCGTATTGTATTCTACAATACATCTTCGAAAAACATCAGGGGTAAAATCAGGCCATAATTCCGGAACAAAGATGAACTCCGAGTATGATAATTGCCAAAGTAAGAAGTTGGATAACCTTTGCTCATTACTGGTTCTAATCAACATATCAGGATCTGGCCAATCTTTTGTGTAAAGCTCCTGAGAAATTAACTCTTCGTTAATATCTTCGGGGGTTACTTCACCATTCTGTGCTTTACTAGCAATCTTTTGAATAGTTGCCACAATCTCTTGGCGTGAACCATAAGAAAGTGCCAGTATTAATTCCATTTCCTTTAAGTCGCGAGTAGCCTCTTCGGATTTAGTAACAAGTTTTTGTAATTTTTCTGGCAGAGAACTTAAATCACCAATTGTTCGCAGACGAACACCTTGTTCAATAAAAGTCTTAATTTCAGAGCTAAGATAAAGCTCTAATAATTTCATCAAAGCGGCGATTTCGATTGCCGGGCGATTCCAGTTCTCCGAGGAGAAAGTATAAAGTGTTAAATATTTAACTCCTAGTTCACGGGCTTCTTTGACTAAAGCTTTTACCGCTTTAGCTCCTTGAGTATGTCCTTCGTAACGAGCAAGTCCTCGCTCCTTAGCCCAGCGACCATTGCCATCCATAATAATGGCGATATGCTTGGGAATATTAGAAATTATTTCAGAGTTTGTTTGCAAAGAATTTTCTAGTAAATTTCAAAATAATTGCCAACTTCTTGCTAGAGATAAAACTATTCTCCAGAAAGAATTTTTTTACGCCTTAGATCGCCATGATTTCGACTTCTTTCTCTTTCATCAATTGGTCAATATCCTTAATAAACTGATCGGTCAGTTTTTGAACTTCGTTTTCTCCACGCTTGCAATCATCTTCATTAATTGCCTTGAGTTCTTTTTGCTTTTTAAGTGCTTCATTAGCATCACGGCGAAAATTACGAATAACTACCTTACTTTCTTCCGCTGTTTTTCCTAAGCCTTTTACAATATCCTTACGCCGCTCTTCTGTTAGGGCTGGAATTGGAACTCGAATCATACTCCCATCACGTGCTGGATTTAAACCAAGCCCTGCTTGTTGAATTGCTTTCTCCACAGCGTCTAAGGCGCTGGAATCATAAACTTGAACCGTAATCATTCTAGGTTCTGGAACGTTAATCAAACCTAACTGAATTAATGGAGTTTGCGAACCATAATAATCAACATAAATACCTTCTAACATTCCAGAGGTTGCCCGACCCGTTCGAACTTTTACAAGCTCATGTTTTAAATGTTCTAATGATTTTTTACAGCTTGCATGAAAAGCATCAATTATTGATTTCATAATAACTCCTAAATATTCTCAGACAATTTTAGTTGCCATAAGATTTACTGAAAACTCTACCTTCACCAGTAAGATTTAACTTACGTATGTCCCTACTTGTTCCCCGACTATCACAGCTTTTAGAGCTCCTTCTGATAGTACATTAAAAACAATAATTGGTAACTTATTATCCATACACAAAGAAATTGCTGTAGAATCCATGACCTTAAGTCCCTTCTGTAGGACTTCCATAAAACTCACACTTTGATAGGCGACAGCATCCGCGTGCTTCACTGGGTCTTTATCATAAATGGCATCGACCTTAGTGCCTTTTAATAAAATTTCAGCACTCATCTCCATAGCTCTTAAGCTAGCAGCAGTATCGGTTGTAAAATAAGGATTTCCTGTACCAGAAGCAAAAATAATTACACGGTTTTTTTCCATGTGACGCATGGCTCGACGACGAATATAGGGCTCGGCAACTTCTGGCATATTAATTGCCGACATTACACGAGTATAAACTCCATTTTTTTCTAAGATATCTTGCAAGGCGAGAGCATTAATGGCAGTGGCTAACATCCCCATGTAATCACCAGAGACTCGGTCTAAGCCTTTGGCTCCAGCTTGAACTCCGCGGAAGATGTTTCCTCCACCGATGACGATACAAAGTTGTACGCCTAAATCAACAACACTTTTTATTTCTCGAACTAATTGGGTAATGACTTCGGAGGAAATTCCATGCCCATCAGTTCCCGCTAAAATTTCACCACTAAGTTTTAATAAAACACGACGATATTTTACGGGCTGATACATAGATTCTTATATAGTAAATTTCAAAAATAATCACCGACAACAAGGCTACCTTATCGGTAAGTGAGAATATTGGATTCTTGTCCTCCGTAAGTAACTTAAGCGAAGGAGGAGATCTAATTTCTCAGCACAAGAACGACATTAATTGGACTCATGCCAAGCCTACAGCTTCAGAGAATGTTGCAAAACGCTTTATTTTTCAATAATTAATTTTGCAACAAACTAAGTAAACAATTACTTGGAGACTATGCCCCAGCAAGAGTTGCTTGAACTTCAGCAGCTAAGTCTGTAGCTTCTTTTTCGATCCCTTCTCCAACTTCAAACACAGAGAAACGACGAACTGTAACTTTTTCACCAACTTTAGCACTTAGATTTTCAACTAACTGAGTAATAGTTAGTTTGCCAGAATCATCTTTGATATATGGCTGATGAACTAAACAATTATCTTCATAAAACTTACGAAGTTTTCCAGTGATAATCTTCTCGGCCATTTCTTTTTGGTTCTCTTTCAAGCTATCCAAAACTAATTGTTTTTCTTTTTCAATGATCGCTTCTGGAATATCAGATTCTTGTAAGTAAGCTGGCTTCATTGCAGCAACGTGCATCGCAATACCTTTAGCACAGTCTTGGAACTCATCTCCTCGAGCAACGAAATCTGTTTCACAGTTAAGCTCAACAATCGCAGCAATCTGCCCACCAGCATGTAGGTACATACCGATAAAACCTTCAGCAGCGACTTTGCCGGCACGCTTAGTTACACTTTTTAAGCCCATCTTACGAAGTGCTTCAATCGCTTTTTCTTGATCACCATTAGCTTCTTGCAATGCTTTTTTGCAATCCATCATTCCGGCACCAGTAATTTCTCTTAAATTTTTAACATCAGAGGCTTTAATTTCAGTCATTTTCTCTCCTTAATAATCCGTTAATTAGTTTTTTACTACTCAGAACTCAGTCTGAATATTTTGGAGACTGAGCGAATGCCCAGTCTCACTAGCACCTGTTTCTTTATGCTTGAGGTTGAATTTCAACAGCAACAAAACTGTCTTTCTTCGTAAACTCTGGCTTACCTTCTTGACCACGGGCCTTAGGGTTAAAGCTTAAACGTCCTAGAGCAATTTGATCAGCTACAGCATTTGTAAACAATTCAATAGCCCGACGAGAATCGTCATTTGTTGGAATTGGGAAATCGATCAATGAAGGATCTGCGTTAGTATCAACAAGTGCAATAACAGGAACTCCTAGTTTTCGAGCTTCTTCTACTGCAATTGAGTCACGGCTAACATCAACAACAAATATAAAATCAGGAACACGTTTCATGTCACGAACACCTGCTAAGTTAACTGCAATCTTATCGATCTTACGAGTAATTTGTAGTTTTTCTTTTTTACCAATACGAATATCAGAACCTGGCTCGTCAGCTTTCTTTAGTAATGTTTCTAATCGATCCATTTTAGAGATTGAACGACGGATTGTTTCAAAGTTTGTTAACGTTCCACCCAACCAACGGTTGTTGATGTAATAAGCTCCACAACGAGTAGCAGCTTCTTGCACAGCACCACGAGCTTGCTCTTTAGTTCCAACAAACATAAATGTTGCACCACGAGAGGCAGCTTTCTTAATCATTGGAGCAGTCTTAGCCCAATAATTAACTGTTAAATCTAGATTGATTACGTGAACATCACCTTTCTTACCGTAGATGTAAGGTAACATTTTAGGATTCCAGCGATCTACTTTATGTCCAAAGTGAGCACCAGACTCAAGCAGAGTTTCTAATGTTATTTCTACCGGAGCGTACTCTGGCTTTTCAGTAACAGCTTCAATTGTTTCGTTTGTTTCAGTCATTTTTTTCCTTAGTTTATTCCTCCCTTTCACATTGATACCCAAGAATTGGGCACAACTAAGTTGTTTGAAAGGTGTGTAAATTTTGCTGAATAATAGCAATTGCTTAGGTTTTTGGCAAATATACTAAGCGACATTGAAAATTACCGAAAAATACAAAGGCGCTTAGTATATCAAGTGCGAAGCACTTGAAGCGACCCTTGGGGGTCGCTAAAGTATTGAGCCTTATTTTATAAGGCTCAATACTGGGGAAGACAAATAGACTAAAACCCCAATGAACTAAAAATGCGATCCGCATTTTTCCTAGCCGTTCGGTAAAACCTTGTATGTTGAAAAAGTTCTATTTATCTATAAATTTAGATAAACAAGTCCCTGGAGTAGTAGACCGAGAAAAACCTGTGTAAACGACACGACCATTAGATAGGTCACTACTCCAG
>JANNBC010000018.1:0-10782 GCA_031385045.1 bacterium
AAGCTAAGCTTCCAAATCGTAAAAATAAAAATAGAAGTTACCCTCGAGTTATTAAAAATGGCAAAGATCGTTACGAAAAGGCAGCAGTTCTATCAAAAAGTAATGGCGTAACTCTGGAGGAAGGTAAGTGACATTCGAGCCTGGCACTAGGGAAACTAGGGGAAAACTCAGGCTTAGCTGTACCAGAATTCGTATGCGTGGAGAGTTTGTGTCCTTGAATCAATGCTCGACTATTACTTAGGGTTGTCGAAATGAGAATTCGACAAGTTTTAGTTTATCATTATTATTAACCATATGGTTCATCGGCATTTGGTGCCAAGCAATAACCATCCATATATTAGCAATAATAGTCCAGAGAGAAAGTATCGCGAGAAATGTATAACAGAACTTGCTTAATGAAAAATCCACTCGCGCCATAAAAATTGCAAATCCGCTTATCAAGAATGGCAGAAATTCTGCAGCAAATCGCAGGGATTGGAAAAAATAGGTAAACATCAGGAGTGCTTCTAATAGGAAAGCAAAACTGGCAAAGATCAGATATTTCGGAAGTTTAGGATTACTTGATTCAACACACAACCGTTTATTAAGAAGCCCAAAATATCCCATAAATGCACCAGCAATAATAAAGGGGGAAACTAGAAGTTGGGAGATTGAGTATTCGCGGTATCCATCAGTGAAATACTTTGTAGCTGGATAATATACATAGGAAAGGGAAAAGAAAGGGAAATTCTGCTGAGGTATAGGTAGCAGGAGGAAATAATTTAAAAAGCCAATATGGGTTCTAAGTACGTTTAAAATCCCTCCATACTTTTCGATGGGTTTTCCGCGCCAGAATAAATCGTGAGTAAAGACAGTCCAGTCGCCGTAGCGGCAATCGTTATACCAGAGCTGGAATCCAAGACCCAAAGATATGGGAAGGAGCAGGGCAAAAAATCTTGCGCTGGCTGCTAGCACAATGTCTTTTGAAAAATTAGACTGTTTAAAGAAAAGCCAACTCTCGCCAATGAGTATGTAGACAAGGATAGCAAAAAGAGGAAGGGCAAAGGTTACACGTGACAGCAATGCCCCAGCACAACAAATAGAGAAAAGAACTAGTTGTCCCAGCCTGAGCTTGCGAGACCACAGACACCAGAGGCCCAGCAGGCTCCAGAAAAGTCCCCAAAGCATGGCTTCATGGTAAATGCTCATAGCGGAAAGTAAGAAAATGATTGGGGTTCCAAGTGCAAATGCCAGCAAGGTCAGTATTAGAAAGTAGCCAGCTTGATTAGAACTGGAGCTGTTATGCCAAAAGAAACTGCGCCCAAGAATTCCTACAAAGGCGAGTACTGAAAAAAAAGCAGCAAGCAGGCCTGAAAAACGGCTGAATTTACCAGTTTCTACAGAAACGAAAGCAGAGCTGACAATTCGTAGTAGAGCTGGAAAGGAGCCAAAATACATAGTCGGCTTGCTGTTTGTGAAATGTGACTCGTTCCCTAAGGTTGAGGGAGAAACAGAGCAATCGCCATGGATTAGGCTTTCTGCAAGTGAATCAAAGGCGGCACTATGGCTTTCATAATCAAAAAGGTTTCCACTGAGATGGGTCGCTACCAGAAAGTACACTGCCAAAATGATAACAAGAGTTAGCACTTTGCAGATTTGCCATATCGCTAGATGATTAATTAACCTGATCATAAAATTCAAATTACTAATAATGATTTAGTAAGTCTAGTAGAGAAAATGATCAGTAAACTCCCGTTCCACGATGGGTACTCTGATTTTTCTAGCGACTATTCCATTATCAAGGCAAACATACTCTGTTATTTAGAAATCCTGGACTCCCATTGCTAGCGTATCTTCGAATTTCCTGAGTATTACAATTTGTTAGCGAGAATTGTGAAGCAGGGCATTCAGGCTGGCATTTATTTGGAGATTCTTGATATGTGCGCACAAGATAGACTTTGTGACCGAGGCAGGCGTCAAATTCAGTCTTGCTATTCTCACTAAAAAATTGTGCATTTGATGAAAATTTCATGAATAATTCTTTTTGTAACTCAGAACGTTCACCTTTTTCGAGCGGGATATAAACGCACAGGTGCTCAAGACTAGTGGCGCTTGAAAGAGTAGCCCATTGCACAAGTGGGACACCGGGAAGTACGGTCCAGCCACTGTTGTAAAGTTCATCTGTGACAATCTTTGGCCACCACTCCATTTGGGTGCCCGCGGCAGCATATAGATTAGCAAGTGGAACTGTGTAGGAAAGGATAACAAGCACAGCAAAATATTTTGATATATCGATTAGTATGAGAGAAAGGGCAACAAGTCCAAGAGTAATAGCTGGATAGAGGTAGCGCGCAAAGAGATTATTGTCTGCATTCTGGGTAAACAGAATGAAAAAAATGGAAAGGAAAGAAAGAAATAAGATCCAACAATCCCTCTTTCTTGCCAGTATTTTTAGGAACGAAGGATTTTTAGCCAGTGTAAATATAAGTAGAAGTAAACCTAATGGGCTTAGATAAAAGATCCAGACCCAGGTGAAATCATCAATAGCATTGAGCTTGATCTGAATGTTGCTTATATTAAAGATCTCGCCTATTCCTCCAAAATTTATACGGCGAAGAACTATCAATGCAGTCGCAACCTGATTAATAGCCAAACCCAGAAGCATCGCTAAAATGAATATTATTCGCCCGTTCATTCCAAGTACTTGCCAAAAACAGATGCATAGAATAGCCAGAGCGGGCAGGGTGGTTTGTTTACCCCAGGCAAGTGCAACCGTTATAAGAAAAAGTATCAGTAAATATTTCCTTAGAGGACCGAAATAATCGATGCGTATGAGTGTCCCATACAAGATCAACAGTAAGGGAATAAGTAGGCTCTCCATCATGAGCTGGGTTGCAGACAATAGGTAAAGTGGCGAAATTAAAATAGCTGCAAATAAGATGATTCTTTGACTGCAAGACAAGCGTTGTATACTGAATACAAGATAGCTTACAGATATTGCGTGTAAGGTAATGAACAGCCAGTAGAGAGAAATGTATTTTAGGTGACCAAAGATAGTACCAATTTGGGTAACCCAAAGATAATTTATAGAATAGAAAAGAAATGGTTTTCCTGTATAATGTGTGTCACCAAATATTCCAGCAGCGCCAAACTTTCCCAGATCAGGTCCAATATACTGATTCTCATCAACATGGAAGCCCCAATTTCGCAGCATTAGTGCAAAAAAGAGAACTCCGCAGCCGACCAAGCAAAATAGTGTTAATTCAATCGATTTATTCATTTTTTTTAAATATTAGTTCTCGGACTTTTAGTCCAGAAGGATTCTGCCAGCGAGTAGTATAATTCATATTTTGTTTCTCAGTATCTGTTATCTGAAAAATTTGCCTCCTCACCAGAATGTGTGGGTAAGTTTTGGCTCAGGCAGTGCTCCCATTTGATGGCATAGTGCGATTTCAAGCCCTCTGAAGGTTCTAAAACCAGCAGCTTTTCTGATAGTGAGTTTAGCTTTACAGTTAAATCCCTTGATGAATCCGTAGTAGTAAAGAGCATTAAAATCCCAGCACCTGAAATTAAAGACTTAAACCCTGATGAGTACGAGTTAATTAAAACTAATTACCACTATGAATTAGCACAAAAGCCAGCAAGCTACATGGTGATTGAGCATATTCAAGATGTAGTGAAGATTAATGATAAAATAGTTACTGCTCCACGGGTTGGCTCTGTCCTTTCTGGTAGTTATGCCGATGTTAGCCTTCTATCTAATTTAATTATTGATAAATTTCAGTATCATTTACCACTTTATCGCCAGCACCAAAGAATAGCGGCTGCTGGGATTAAGATATCCCGAGTTAGTTTAACTAATTATGTACATCAGTCATTAGATTTACTGGAGCAAATTTATTATGCGCAGTTAGATTTGATAAAACCTTTGGATGGATGAGACTCCAATCAAAGCTGGTCATAATAAAGAGAAAAAGAAATTAAAGTCAGGGTACATTTGGAGTTTGTATGGGAAGAAAAAGGAGGTAGCTTTTTGGTATCATGAGTCGCGTGGTACAAAGGTGATTATGAAACTGCTAGCTAAGGACTTTAAAGGAACATTAGTTACGGATGGCTATGAGGCTTATAGTAATTACACTAAAGACCTTTCCACAGTGGAGCATGCTATGTGCTGGTCACACACGAGATGATTATTTCTAAAAGCAGAGGAGCTGCAACCAGAGCTAGTAACTAAAGTTTTAAAATATATTAGGTTATTATATCAGGTGGAAGAATCCATTAAGAACAGAAGCTAACAGTTTAACTTTACTTCCGAGCGATCTATTTACTAAAGCATGTAATTATTTTTTTAAGCATGAGGCTGAACTTCGAGTATTTTTATCTAATCCAAGTGTAACTATTGATACTAAGCATTTAGAGCGAGAAATTCGTCCGATTGCGATTGGAAGAAAAAACTGGCTTTTTTGTTGGACAGAAATTGGTGCTCATTACGCAGCGATTGCTTACAGCTTAATTGCGACTTGTAAGTTGCACGATGTAAAACCATACGAATATCTAGTTGATGTCTTGCAAAGAGTTAAAGATCATCCGCACCAACAGACCCAAGAATTAATTCCAAGGAATTGGAAACAGAATTTTCAACATAAAAAATTAATTTCAGCAATCGATCTTTAAGGACGCTGATTTTAACCGCTTACATTTGAGCTAATCTCAATCACAGTGTTTAGCTTTATACCAGCTTTGGTTTTACGAAACTTTGCCCAAGGAAATAATGTTAAACACAGATACAATAGGGCTACAACTACTTTTGCTAAATCAATCAATGCAACTGCTATTTGTTTTCTTACTCAGCCTGAAAAAGTGCCAAAACCCTACCAGTTGAATAAGGGCAAGTGGAAGCACGCTTAGTAGACCACTCAAGCCTAGCAATGAAGCTAGATTGAATTTGTAAAAGGAGCTGTATGGATTTGGAAATGATGGGTAACCCGCATCGGGGAAGTCATTAGAAAAAAAACGAGTCAGAATAGTTGCAAGTGGGGTTTCGTTTTTTATACCCGGCATGACATCAATTACCGTAACTGCAAAAATAATAGAATAGGAAATCCCCATTATAATTAGAAATAGTTTTGGCATTTTTATATATAGTCCGATCGAATATACGGATAGGAGTATCATGGCCGGAAGCATATACCTGGGCCCATAGCAATTGCCACCGTGCCATCCATTGAAAGTAAGCATGAAGGCAAAAGAGCAGGTGATAATAATAGCGGGCAGAGTATCTTTTGATAGTAACAGGGGAAACCTTAAAAGGTGTCTTCTTAACAGAATAAAGAGTCCGACCAGCACTAGTGGTTGACTAGGTAGAAAAGCACGATTGCTCCAAAATAAAACTTTAATAAGGCGGCTCAAATCTGGGGTGTCGAATACGCCCAGAAATAATCTACTGTCCGAGAAATGTATTTGATAAAATCGATTGTTTCTAAAAGGTGATCCAAAGTTTATTGTCGCGTAGATCCAAAGCGGTAGAAGTGCAACGAAACATGCGCAGCCTACATATATGCTATATTTACGAATATTTTTGTTCAAAGCCAGAGACAGGATTACAAATGTAACAATACAGATATTTGTGGAGTTGGCCAAAAAGCTTGCCCCTAAGGTTAAACCAAGAATAATGGCATATTTTTTAGAGGGATTCTTCCAAAGGCGGCACCACAACAAGACCAGCAGTAGTAGCAAGTAGGATTCAAATACATGTAGAAATCCAACAGTTGAGTA
This sequence comes from bacterium, assembly GCA_031385045.1. Taxonomy (GTDB): domain Bacteria; phylum Bdellovibrionota_C; class UBA2361; order UBA2361; family CALJRW01; genus JANNBC01. The sequence continues at coordinate 5,755 of JANNBC010000018.1, forward strand.
AGGAAAGAGCATTGTAGACAAGGACAAGCAGTAGGCTAAAAAAATTGCCTGGTATGGAGTTATCTTCGGCCATAATAATTGAATCAAAGAAACCAGTAGCACGGATAGAAGCGCACCCCACAAAACCGATACGAAAAAAGTGATAAATTGTATACTTAAAAGCTGAAATTGTGCGCTTGTAGTATCTACTCCAAAAGTCACACTGCAATAATAAAAAACTGCGTAGGGAATCGAAGCAAAAAATAAAACGCTTGGGCTCTTGTTGGAAAATACCTTGCCATTATAAATGCTAATATCTTTGTCAATACTTTGCCACTCCTCTATTGTTACGTCTCCAGACTCGATAAAGGATTTTATTTCGCCAATCGTTGAATTCTGGTTATGTCCACCACCCTGGGAAAAATATGTAAAGGAAAAAAGCGTAATAAAAAATAACAGCCAGATGTTTCTTTTGAAGGGTTGAGGATCGGTTCGCATTTATTCTCCAATTAAGTATTTTATACGCTGAACGCAAAATCACCAAGAGCTACTAAAGTAAAGCTCTTCTACACCAGTCACAATCAAAATAAAGATTTTTTGACTGTTGCTGTAGGGGGACTAAGAAAGTAAAGCAAAAGTGCAGATCCGTAAATCCTGTAGCTTTCAAACCGCAGAAATCCTAAAAATCTTGTTATATCGCAAGCTTAGTAAGTTACCAGTCAATGAGTCAGCCCACAAATACTTTGAACGAGCCGAAACAGCAATGTCTAAAGCTAGGGCTCTGGATTAATCCCATAAATTCTTTCTATCAAAACCTTTCCCTGCATAAAGCTTTTACCTCTAGCACTGAGAAAATACCTGTCTCCAGCCTGAGTCACATTTCCAGTAATAATTTGTTCCTTCATTCTTCGTCTAACAGCACTTTTTCTGCTCACATAATCTGCTTTAAAAACATTCTCCATTTGCTCAAGAGTTAATCCTTGTAGGGAACTAGCTTCTAATTGCGAAAGCAAGAAGGTCGAAACTGAACGTTCAAATGTCACTGGAAATACTATTAGAAATGTAATATTGAATGAAAATGCCAGGGCACAGATACAAACTACGTCCTTGATGTCCAGCTTAAATAATGAAAGACAGAAAGAACGTATGGCATTGGCTATCAGGAACTGAAGAATCGCACAAACAACAGCTATGGCTATCCCGCGATAAAACAAGATTACATATGATTCAAAAAGTGGCGTATGGAAGAGCAGAGGAAAACTGAATATTCCCATAGCAAGTGCTAATATGTATGAGCAGACAGTTCGCATATCTCCGAATTAATTACCTCTAAACTCTCTACAATCTAAAGCAAAAGGCCGTTGTCAATTAACGATGGAAACACCTAGCTGAAATTAATCATCTAGGTGTTTATGAATTAAGTAACTTAACTCTCCTAGACAGAGAGTCAATCTATAGGATGCGTAGTGCTAGACATAGTTTTCGAGAAATAGGCAAATATATTTGCCGAAACCATTTGACTGTTAGCAAGGAGTTAAAAAGATAGGAAATCATAAACCCCCCTCTCTGTGAATTTCGTAGAATCAGTCTAACTTTGCTGATACCACCTGATCAACAAGTAGAAATAAGCAAATCTCAAACAGTGAATCGTGATATTCTGAGTTGAGTAACAAGATATGGGTAAACTCTAAGCTGTGCAAGGGAGGAATTGTTAGATTGAGGTAAAAAAAGTCCAAAAAGAATTAAGTCTGCCTAATTTTAAGCAACACAAGAAAAGTTATCAGGGTAGATATCTTGATTAAGATCCTGATCAAAATCAAGAGTAGCGGATTGAATTTCTGGTGGAGGATGCCTGCCTCGCCATAGCGTAGCGACGGCGGGAAAGTTAGGGAGTTTAAGATTTTTGATAATCTTCTGAATTTCGCTCCAGTCAGTGATGAAGGCAATAATCTTCATCATCCCACCACATTTTTCACAAACTAAGGGGTCAACTTCGTAGATACGCTTAATGAGGGATGCCCAAGATCTGTTGATTGATTTAGGTTTGTCGGTATCATCAAGAATGATAGTTTGATCCTCATACGCTACAATTCTCCTTTTTCCTCTGGTTCTAGCTGAGTAGTAGCCGTAGTACCTAATAGTCTGCTCGTATTTATTGGGAATGTGTGCTGATAAGGTAGCAAGGAACTCCAGTGGGTCAAACACAGCCTTAGCCAAATGAGTAGAGTCATGTTGATAGCTGATAGTATTATCAACTATCTTGATTTTATCATTCTCGACAGGGTTTCTATCGATGTAGCTAGAGATAAAAAGCCTAGCGTTAGACTCATCAGCATAAATGGTATCTCCCAGCCAAACATTAAACCCAGAGTGCTTCTGAGAGAGGATTTGATCTACTGTATGCTCAGTGATTAGCTCTAGTTCCAGTAAGGCTTTTAGTACTTTGTGTGTAATTCCCCCACTGGCACCATACCTACCGCAATTTGAGTAATCCTGAGATAACCCTGTTTGTAATTTAACAAACGAGGGATATTTTAAATGAAGAGTAATCAAGACGGTGAATGGGAAGTAGTAATTAAAGATTGGGAGTCGAGCGAACTATCTCGGAGAGAGTATTGCAAGCGGAGTGGTATTAAGGAGCATCAACTAAGTTACTGGCATCAGAAGCTAGGGAAGGTAACTGAGGAATTGCCTAAGTTTGTATCAATATTAAACGTTAATAGTTGGATTGAGCTAGAAATTGGCAAGGTGAAACTAAAACTACCAGTGGAACTGTCCAGTCAGCGAATATCAGAGATAATAAAATGCTTAAGTTAAGTATTACCACCAAGGTGTACCTGTCCTCTGTTGCTACAGATATGCGGTGTGGAGTATTTAGTTTATCAGGCAAAGTGCTAGAAGTTTTTGAGGGAAATTCCTTAGATGGAAATTTGTATGTATTTATTTCTAAGGATAAAAAGAAAGTAAAGATCCTTCACTGGGAAGAAGATGGTTACTGGTTACATCAAAAGCGACTAGGAGTTGGCACCTTTCAGATTAGACTAGAGGATTCTGGAATGGATGTAATTACTGGTATTGATTTAGAGAAGTTATTATCAGGAATAAGTTTTGCTAAGATAAAATTATCTAAAAACATTAAAAATAACCTAGCTAAAAGTCCGTTGATTTGATATAAGAAATTATGTCAAAATCAACTGCCAGTTGTGTTTCAGAGCCTAGTTATGAAGATTTAGTGCAGTCTAATTCTTTACTAAAACAAGAGCTAGAACTGTTTAAATTTAAGTTTGAACAGTTACAGAAATACGTCTTTGGTAAGAAAAGCGAGAAGCAGTTTTTAGCTTCTCTTCCGAGCAGCTAAATTTCCTAACCCCAACTGATACTAATGTACCAGAAACTAACGAAGACTACATTACCATCTCTGAGCATCGGAAAAAGAGAGTATCCAAGAAGTCCTTTCCAAAGGATCTACCAGTTGAGGAAGTTGTGTACCTTCCTGCAGAAACTTCTTGTGCTGACTGTGGGTTAGAACTAAAAGAGTTCTCTAGGGATATTCGGGAAGAGATTGAGTTTTATCCAGCTAGGTTCTTTAAGCGTCAAATTATTAAGGTAAACTGTAGCTGTCCTAAGTGTAATAAGGTGGTATCAGGTAATACCCCAAGTCCTGTAATTGCAGGAAGCCAGATGGGAGCTGGATTCTTTGCTCACTTAATAACCAGTAGGTTCTGTGACCACTTACCGTATTACCGCCAATCTCAAATGTATGAGCGAGAAGGAATTATTATTCCCGATAAGACCCTATCTAATTATGCTCAAAATCTTGTGTTGCTACTTGAACCAGTAGCTAAACAAATTAAACAGTCTTTACTATCTCTTGATTACTTACAAGTGGACGAAACTTCACTACAAGTTCTAGAGAAGGAGCAAACCCACACAGGCAGACTCTGGGTACTAAATGACCCAAGGGAAAAGTTAAGTTACTTTGAGTATCATGACAGTCGTAGTCAGGAGGCATCTGATAGCTTTCTATCTGGATTTTCAGGAGCTTTGCAGTCAGATGCCTATGTAACCTATGATAAACATTTAGGACTTTCAATCGGGTGCTTGGCTCATGCTAGGAGAAAATTTGTGGAAGCTAGTAAGTTAGCACCGAAAGATTGTAAAAATATTGTACAGCTAATAGCTAGTTTGTACGGGATTGAGAAAGAGCTAACCAAGTTAACAACTAAGCTAAAACCAGAGGCTTGGTTCCAAGAACGGTTAACAGTTAGGCAAGAACAGTCAGTGCCAATTCTAAATCAACTAAAAGATTATCTCGTTAAGATTAAAGATTCTTATTTAATTGCGGATCATCCCATGACCAAAGCAATTAATTATATGCTTACTAGGTACGATACTTTTTGTAGTTACACAACTCACGGTAAATATCAGATCGATAATAATGATATTGAAAGAGTTATTCGTCCAATTGCAATTGGACGGAAGAATTGGCTTTTTGCTGGGTCGCATCAAGCTGCTAAAATTAATGCCGTCATGATGACCGTTGTGCAGACTTGCAGGCAACTTAAAATTAATCCTCAAAAATATTTAGCTGATGTCTTGCCAAAGCTCGCTAGTCATAAAACTACTTCACTAAAAGGTTTAACACCTATGGATTGGTCAACTGGTAAATAGGCATGGTGCCGGTGGGGGGCTTACTTTATTTCCACCAAGACTACCAGTACTGCACAACCTAGTTGAGCACAGGTATTAGGTAGCCCTCATATCTATCATCTAGCCTTTGCGCTAGCAGTCTAGAGATCTATCTAGCGTTCTGCTGATTTACCATTCAGATCAATTTCAGTTTCTATCATTTGTGCTTTTTTACGATCAACTTAAAAGATTCTTGACTCGAGGATCAAGAGCCTGGCACGAATGTCACTTACCTTCCTCCAGAGTTACGCCATTACTTTTTGATAGAACTGCTGCCTTTTCGTAACGATCTTTGCCATTTTTAATAACTCGAGGGTAACTTCTATTTTTATTTTTACGATTTGGAAGCTTAGCTTGGAG
>JANNBC010000051.1:0-3236 GCA_031385045.1 bacterium
AAATGGCAAATGCTCCAAGCCCACGAGGAAGCTTTCATTCTTCTGGTTTTTAAGCCACTGATATCCGAGAATATGCCCAGTATCTAAAGTAACTGGAGCATTTGTTTCATCAGCGAGTCGCCCGAAGAACTCAAAGGCGTCCATTTTGCCAATGAAAAAACTAGCTCCTTCCGTAAATCCAGGAAATTCTACCACTAACGGAACAATGAGTTTATCTTGATAGTATTTTACGTTATCAATTGCTCCTTTTAGACCTTCTTCGGTAAGAAATGGAGGAAGAGGATATGGCAAAGATTTGCCTCGGATAGACCAAACCCCAAGATCTTCGTTAACCCAACGTAAATTATATCGACGTACTATTTCATTTGTAAAATCAATGATGGCGTCCCTCGGATAATCACTCTCAAGAGTTGCAAGGTTAAGGACAGTCTGATGAAATCCTCTTAAGACATCGCCTGGCAATGCGCTAAATAGGTCATCATAAGCAGATAAGTATTGGTCAAACGAAAATCCACATCGATTTTTAGGTTGGTACGCAAAAAAGAAATGTTTAAAATCTGGATATTTTTTGAAAAATAGCTTTACCTTATTAGAAAGAGTGTCATTGCCACTTGCGCCTCTCTGAAAACCATCCGCGCTGTCCCAATGTAAATCCATCCCAAATCCTAACGGTTGCTTATTGGGAACATTTGGGAATGAGATTAATTTTTTATTCATTTCGATTCTTTCCTTCCTAAGTCGATCATATTGGATAAGGCAAATAAATTAACAGCTCTACTAATCGTTTTACTCACTTGGCGAATCACCAACTTATTTCGATATGGCTCGATTCCAAGCGGTAATTTATATAGCTTTTGCCATCTTAAATCCGCAATCATACAATCATCTATAATCCTGACCCATGGGCTTAACGTGATTTCTAAACCTACTTCAATGAATACCTCCGGCTCCTTCGATGCCAATCGGTCATAGGGAGATTTTTCATTGTACTTTGTCTTAACTGTCTCGAATGTTTTGAGAAATCGAGCCAAACGACTTTCATGGCCAGGTCCATCTTTATACTTATAGGTCGCTCCAACAAATCCACGCCCATAACTTAATAATTCATTTCCACTCAGTTCTTCGAAATTTGCTGACTCGATTCCATAGCTAGACGGTGAATCCGCCAGATAAGTAGTTGGCTCAAGTATAAGCATTTGCATTACATCGATACCTATTTTAGAAGCGTTATGATTCAGAAAATTCTCAGAGTCCTTAACTTCCTCTTCAGTTTCATGTGGAATCCCTCCTAGCAAAGAAAGCCTTAATTCAATTCCTACGTCGCTGATATTGTCTATAATTTTTTGATAGTCTTTCGATTTTACGCCTTTTCTAAGCAAATCAAGTAATCTTTGTGAATTTGTATCATATCCCGCAGCCATTAAAACGCACCCCAAGTCTTTAAGTTCTTGGCAAACGTCCTTTCTGGTGAGGATAGACTCCATTCTATTACGAGTACTAAATTCAATAACGCCCCCTTGCTTTCGAAACAGCCGCATTGCAGTACGAACCAGGGAAAGATTGGTATTTTCATCTATAAAATTGATGCGGTGAGCACGATAAATATCAACCAATGCTTTACAATCACGCGCAATTTTTTCTGGGCTTGCCTGCTGATATGTCTTAGATTTATGCGACCTATTTCCATAAGAACAGAAAATACACTTACCCCAGTAACACCCAATGCATGTGATAAGAGGATATTGAATTTCTTCGATGAGATAGTTGTCAAGTTTAAGTCCGCTAAAGTCAGGAGTCGGAAAATCCTCTAATGTTAGTTCTGAAGTTTTAGGACTTATTATTATTTTTTTGTTAACTATAGATATAAAATCAGGAATATCTACTATGTTTAGATTCCCATTTTTGAAATGAAGATATGCTGACAGAGTCTCTTCACCCGAACTAATCCCAAGGCCATCAATATATTTTAAAACTGGATTAATTTTAACAAAATCTAAGTGTCTTAATATCACCTGTTGTCCACCCAAAATAATTGATATTCCAGTAAAATTTTCTTTGACGTATTTTGCTATAATTAATGATGGAAAAATTTGACTAAAGAATGCAATTGAAATTGCCAATACTTTAGGCTGATGTTCTTCAACCAAATTTTTAATCAAATTAAGAAGTTCATCTTGGGCACGATCAGAAACTTGTTTGTCTTCGAGTATTTTTTCCATCATCGCGAAAGAGGAAAATGCCCTTTTCAATAGGGAATTCTCAAGAAACAATTCAATACACTTATTAAGAAAACTTACATTTTCTGATTTTGCTTTGTGTTTACCAATCTTATTAGATCGGAAAACGTCTAATTTAAGACTCGCTAGATTCTCTATAAGGAATTGAGCCAATGTATTTCTATATTTTTGTTTAATAGACGTTGAATTTCGATTTTCTAAAATGTATTCACGGAGATAATCTTCTTTCAGAAGTTGATGACAAAGAGCAAGGTTTAAGTCAACCTGTTCAACTCTGAAGCTAAGCTTTCGCAAATATGCAGTGAGCATAGGCAGACTAAGATAGGGAAAAAGACGAGCCTCTGTTACAGGGGGAAAAATGATTAATAAATCTTTTTCTGATTGAGCATTCATAACTAGGGTGGTTTCTTTAAACCGCAAATACAACGATTCTGAAATGTATCCTTAGCTATATATATCGGCAGTTTGTGCTTGTAGACTTAAGGGAGGAAATACAATTTCCCAAAAAATCGACCTGTTAGTAGTGCTTTTGGCATCCAGAATTCGCCCTACTTAATAAAAAATAGGTAATTTCAACTAATTCTAGATCGACTTTTTTGGAAATTAAGTAAGAATCTTTGGCTCGTAAAAATAATATTCAAAAATAAGCCTAAGACTCATTTTTGAATATTAGAAACGAAATGCGTGGAAAGCGTGACCAACTGTGATTTCAGCAGCTTCAATCAAATCAAGCTCTTCACAAACAACGTCATTTTGGCTAGATACTTCATTTTGGGTTTCAACTACTTCATTTATATTAAGTTCCATAATTTCCTCTTTTTGTTAGCAAATTAAACAATCTACTCGTTTTGATATACAAGTAGTTAATGCACTGTATCATAAGTTTTTTTATTGTGTAATCTATAAAAACAAGGAAAATTTGGCTAATAAAATCATATAAATGAAGTAGTTGAAACCCAAAATGAAGTATCTAGCCAAAATGACGTTGTTTGTGAAGAG
>JANNBC010000057.1:0-45504 GCA_031385045.1 bacterium
CCAGTATTACTAACTGGATCGAGAATTTCTACAATCCTAAGAGGATGCATTCTGCTTTGGGGTATTGTAGTCCTGATGAATTTGAACAAATTCATCACAAAAGTTTATAGGGATTCTTGTCCAACATTTTGGCGAAGCTCACAACCCTAGATAAGATCCTGAAGGAATACCGAGCTTCAGAAAGTAATGGATTAACAGTAGATGAGAAAGCTGAACTTAAAAAGCTAAGAGAAGAAAATAGAATCCTAAAATTGGAGAAAGAGCTTTTAAAAAAGCGACGGTATACTCATGTTTATTCAGATTGGGCGGAGTTTTTAGAAATAAGCAAAGACTTAAATAAAGCAGCTACCTTTAAACAATCAAATCAAAATAAATTTAAAACAGCCACAAAACAGTTAGATCAAAGCTGTAAGGTTTTCTACAAAGATAATATTAAAAAAATCCGAGAAAGACATACATGCGACAGCAATTTCAGTCTAATCTTTGCTCCTATTATAGTAACAAATACTCCAATTTATACCTTTGATAGCAATGAAAATTGCGAACTTACAATTCAAGAAGAAATACCATGGTTTATTTACGAAAATCTAGATGCAAGATTTCCATTTGCTAGAATTCAGTACTGCGTAAATATTAATTATATTAACAATTTCCTAGCTTCACTTTTGGAAGACTTCAAAGGTGATGAGACTGATGATTTATTTCAGAGAATCTCAACCAAAAAGTTGTAATTAATCATGCCGATCACAAACCTGTGAACGTTGTTCTGCGGGTACAGTAAAAATCACAACTTGATTATCGCCATTACAAGTGACCTTTACTTCTTTGGCATCTTCACAACGAATATTACTGCGAAGTGTCATTCGGTTAGGATTAGTAAAGCAACTATAGATTCCACCACAATATAGCTCGGAGTAACTACCATCTCTTAATTGAATAGAACAACCGCCTGTGAATAAAGTTCTAAACGAGGAATTAAAAAGCACAACAATGTTACCGTTGGTATCAGATTCAGGCTTCCAAAGATTACCATCAGCTCCATCAAGAAAATTTAGAGTTCTAGAACCAAAGTCTTCGCCATCTTCTCCTGGAGTTGAACTTGGAGTTTCTTCGGCTGGAGTTTCAGAGCCGTTATTGTTATTTTGGTTTCCACCGATGTGCACAACAAAGGGAGAATCACTTGAAGTTGTCGAGATATTCTGCGACCCACCATTAGCATTATTTAGAGCTTGAATTTCATTATAACTTAAAACATTGGACTCCATTGTAGAATCGGAGCTCGAATCTCCGCAACCTGAAAAAATATTTGTTGCAATCAGAAAAAAGAATGGCAATTGGAACTTAAATTTCATAGAAAAATTTGAATAGAATTAAATATTAATAGTACAGGAAAATATCATGAATAGATTTATTAGCAAGATTTAGTTAATAAATCGCTAACTTTTTTACTAAATCTTAATTTCTTGCAGGTATTCAGCAATAAAAACATCCCACCCAAACTCAGCCACTAAGAGTCCTTTTAAAACGGCGGCGGACTCTGGCTCACCATGGACAATGGCAACTCGTTTTGGCGTCCCTTTACAACTTCGACACCAACGCAATAATTCGTGCTGATCAGCATGAGCACTTAGTCCACCAATAGTTGCAATTTCGGCGCGAACTGGAACCCGGTTATTAAAAATAGAAACCGTATCAGCTCCAGATTGGATAATATCCCCGCGACTCCCAGGTGGCTGATAACCGACAAATAGTACGGTGTTTTTGCGATCATCAATTCTACGAACTAAGTGATGAAGTACTCGTCCCCCAGTTAACATTCCGCTGGCAGCAATAATCACCATTGGCTCATCAATATTATTTAACTGCATTGATGCTTTGCGATCACTGGTGAAAGCTAATTTAGGAAAAACAAAGGGGCCTTTCCCATCTTTTTTAATCCCTAAAATATCCTCATCATACTCACTTGGGTGATTTCGATAAATTTCGGTCGCATCACTGGCCATTGGACTATCAACAACTACAGGCAAATCAGCAATTTTATTCTCTGCTTTTAGTTCTCGGATTAAATAAAGCAATAACTGTGCTCGCCCAACGGCAAAACTTGGGATAATCACCGTACCACCTCGTTGATAAGTCCGATTAATGACATCAGCTAAAATCTGTTTTGGATCTCCATCCTTATGATTGCGATCTCCATAAGTTGACTCCAACAATAATAAGTCCCCGAACTGCATCGGAGATGGATCAACTAGAATTGGAGTGCCATAACGTCCAATGTCACCAGAGAAATTAATTACCTTATCTTGATAACGCAGAGTTACATGACCAGCACCAATAATATGACCAGCTCTTTGGTATTTAATAAAGATTCCTGGGAAAATTTCTTTTTCTTGCTCAAAACTCTGCTTCTTTAAAAGCTTCAAAGCTTTTTCAGCATCCTTAATTGTATATAGCGGAAGCGGAGGCTTATGTTTAGAAGTCCCAAGCTTAGCACGGTAATGCGCATCTTCCTCTTGCAGGTAAGCAGCATCTAATAATAATAAATGACACAGGTCCGCCGTTGCTGGAGTTGCATAGACAGGGCATTTTAACCCCTCGGCAACAAAGCGTGGCAAGATCCCAATATGATCTATATGAGCGTGGGTTAAAACAACAGCATCAACTTTAGATAAATCGAAATCAGGAAGAATCCAATTCTTCTCGCGCCATTGTTTTGGCCCCTGGAACATTCCCGCGTCAATTAATAAGGTCTTATCACCCACTTCTAATAAATACTTAGAACCAGTAACTGTGCCTGCTGCGCCGAGAAACTTTAAAGATATCGACATAAGACTAAATGAAGAGAAAGGATTAAGATCTGAATAGGCTCCGCGAAGGTAATTAGGAACCTTTGAAGGCTTGGCCAAAGAATGGCCAAGCCCCAGTTTTTACACTGAGTAGATTACTACCATAGTATTAAAGAACCGCGTCTTTTAATACTTTAGCTGGTGTAAATCGAACTCTCTTCTTAGAAGGGATGTTGATTACAGCACCAGTTGCTGGATTACGTCCGACTCTTGCTTTAGTCTTACGAACATACAGCTTACCTAAACCTAGAAGAGGTAGTTTATAACCTTTTTTCAAAGCGTCAGTAATGAACTCTAGAAGCCCATCACAAATATCTTTAGCTTCAGAACGCTTTTCGATGCCACAAAAACCTTGAACCGAATTGATGAACTCAGACTGCGTGTAACTTAAAGAAGCTCCATTCTTTGGCTTTGGAGCCTTAGCAAGTTTTGGTGCTTTTTTTGGTGCAGGCGCTGGCTTGGCAACAGCTTTAGGAGCTGGAGCTTTCTTAGCAACAACTTTCTTAGCTGGAGCTTTAGCCGGAGCTTTTTTAGCAGCTGGTTTTTTCTTAGCTGGCATAGTGTTTCTCCTTAGAAAACAATTTAAACATACAGGTACTCAAAAAGTAGAAATACCTGAAAAACTTCTGAAAACCCTATAAAATAAGGCTTATCGTAAGTCGATCCCATATTAATTACACTTTCGATCTTTTCGCAAGTGTTTTTTTTTAAATATTTTGTATGTGAGAGTGAGTTTTTATGAAATTTTGATTAATTGCTGATAGCAAAATTTGAGAAAGAGGATTTTTCCTCTTGTTATTTACTAGGGATTTCTTAACGGCCTGGTAAAAAACTGCAAGCTTGGCATCACTTCGTCTGGCTTTAGGGATTGGCGTATTCCCTAAGCATTAGCTTTATTAAATATGACTAAGTAAACTTAGATGATTGATAATAAGTAATCAAAAATCCTACTAGGGAAAGCTGTGTAATAGAATAGTGTGAATACTAAAACAAAAACACTAATCGCCTTTGTCTTGGTAACATACAGCGGGCTAACAAGACTTTCCTCAGTTCGAGTGATGGCTATAGTAATCAACTTAAAATAGTAATAACAACCAAGCACCGTACCAAGAAGTATCACACAAGCTAATCCAAGATAACCGGCAGAAAGCAAGGCTTTTAGCACAAAGACTTTGGCTAATAACGCGAAAAAAATTGGTGGTAGACCAGCAAGTGAGAGCATTACTAAGATAAAGACTGTTCCAATTAGGGGGGAGCGATAAATTAGCCCCTCTAAGTGTTTTAATGGGACACTAGATTCTTCTTCTAATAAATCTAAAATTGTAAATGTAAGCAAGGATAAGATTGTATAGAATACCAGATAGGCATAGAAAGCTTGTTGAAAAAGCTCTAGCTTTGGCTCTAAAAACCCGATGCTAAAGTAGGCCGTGTGGGCAATTGCTGAATAAGCAAGCATTCGCTTGGCATCTTTTTGAACAATAGCTAATAAATTACCAACAATAATTGAAAGTACAATGATTAACCAAAATAGCTTATTAAAACTTCCGATCAAATCAATAAAGACTTCCGAAATTAACAAAAAACTAGCAACAGCAACGGCAAACTTAACAACCCCTGCTAGGTAATTAGTCGTTGCAGACTCGGCGGATTGATAAACATCAGCTACCCAATAATGAAAGGGAACTAAACCAAGCTTGAGTGAAAGACCCATGATCCAGAATCCTAAACTTAATAAGACTACGGGACGATCTGCTTTTAAGAGCAAAGTACGAATAACTTCAAAATCAAGCGAAGCTGTAACCCCATAAAGCGTTGCAAAGCTAAATAGAATCAAACAGGAACCAAGCGCACCTTGAATTAGATATTTAATTGCAGCTTCTGTTGAAGCTTTCGAGCTGAGATTGGCACCGACTAAGGCATAAGAGGAGATCGCTAGAATCTCGAGGGATAGATACCAAGTCAGCAGATTTTGCGAGGCAAGAAGCACATAACCACCACTAGTTGCAAAAAAGATTAGGGCAACCTTCTCTCCCAAGCCTAATTTTACCTGATACTTCACCTCAGAAAAATTAAGTGTAGAAAGATAGGCAATAATTAATAAGACAAGCTGGGCAAATAAAACGATCGCTTGGTTAGCAAAAAATCCTGTGACCCCATGCTTACAGTCAGAACTATATAACATCCACTGCCAAAAGATTGCTGGCAAAAAGAAAAGACTAGATAAAATAACGACTGGAAATTTACCACTTGGAGCCGTAGCTCGCAGCATTGACCATAATCCACCAATAACTAACAAAGCTACGGGCGCAATTTCAAATAAGCTAGGGAAATTTACACTACTATTCATGAGGGATAACTTGTAAATTTGCTAAAACTAAACCTTCCGATAACTTTTTATCTTTCGGATTTCCAATAATTTCTAAGATTTCGCTTGGACTGGCACTAAGCTGATTCTTAGCAATTACGCCTAATAAATCAGTGGCAAAGCGTGGCAGAACACCTAAAATTAAAATTAAGACTAACAGAGATGCAAGTGAAATGCGTTCATTTGGATCTAAATCATCAAAGTCCTCAGTCATCGGCTCGCCAAAAAGAATCTGCTGACAAAAGCCCAGCATGTAGACTGCTCCCAAGATTACTCCTAATAATGCAAAGCAAGTAATAATTGGGAACTTGGCAAAAGAAGCTGCTAGAACCTGAAACTCACCGACAAAACTAATTGTTAAAGGTAGAGAAATTGAAGCCAATGAAAAGCAAATTACAAAGAAGCTAAAAACTGGGGCTTTACTAGCAAGTCCCCGAAAATCAGTAATCAACTCACCTGACTGTCGACGCTCCATAGCATAAGCAATTGTGAATAAACCGACAGCGATTAAAATATGCGAAAAGATTTGCAGTAGTCCACCACTTACTCCGCTAGGATTTAATGTAGCTAAACCTAAGATACTAAAACCAACGTGTGAAATTGAAGCGTAGGCCATTAAGCCTCGAATTGATTTGGAACGCCAAGCTAACAAGGCACCATAGACAATACCAATAGTTGCTAAGACTGCTAACGTTGGAGCAAATTCTGCAAATGCCTGTGGGAATAATCCCAGATTAAATCTAAACAATCCATAAATCCCCGCTTGAAATAGTAAGCCAGCAAAAATAATTGCTAGTCCTTTTGGGGCATTAGAATAAGTTGCTGGAAGCCAAGTATGAAAAGGAAAAATTGGTGACTTAACAGCAAAAGCAACAAAGAAGCCAAGGAATAAGATCCGCTGTTCATTAAGAGTAAAAGTATGATTTAGAAGATCCACTAACTCTAGGGAGAAAACCCCTTCAGCCTGAAAATAACTATAACCAGCATAAATTATTGCTAGTAATAAACACAAACTACCCGCTAAGGTATAAAGTAAAAATTGATAGGCGGCTTTTTTTGCCTCAGAACTACCATAAGTAGTCATTAGATAAAAAATTGGGAAAAGCATTAGCTCGTAAAAGAAATAGAACACCAACAGATTTACTGAAATAAGCAATCCGATTAATGAAGTTTCAATCAATAATAAGCAGGCATAGAATCCGGCCGACTGTTCGCGATTTAAGAGTCCGTAAATTAGGAAAACAAAAGCGGTAAATAAAATTGCTAAGTAGCTTAAGCCATCGGCATAAAAACTAAAATTAATCCCCATCGATGGGAACCAACTAAAATGTACTAACCCTGTCTCTCCTAACAATAAGGCTGATGGTACAAAGAAAGAAACTGCGACAACTGCCCAAGTAACAAAGTTATACATCCAAGCAGGAGTTAACTCACAAAATTTTCCTGCCTTTAGAAACAAACAGATTGCCCCAAGTATCGGAGTAAGAAGTAAGACCTGTAAAACAATACTAAGATTAAAATTCATGGAATTAGATCAAAACTGTAAAAAATATGAGCACTAAAACAGCAATCAAACTTAGTGCGGAGTACAATCGAATCTGTCCATTATGAATTAAGCTAAGACTCTTAGAGCTAATCAAAGTTGTAGCAGAAAGTGCACTAATGGTCGTCTTGATAGTTGCTGTTTCAATCAAAGAGTCCAGTAAAGAAGCTAATTTATTAAATGGCACTGCTACTAAAACATAATAAATTTCATCAACAAAAAACTTATGTCGTGGGAAAAACAAAAGAACCTTGGCTAAATTCTGATAGCCAATCAAAATTGGTGTTAAAACGATTGTCAAAACTAAAACAACTATTGGCAAAATCGAATGGGCTAAGCCTTCACTAAGAGTATCAGGTTTGATCGCAAATTCTTTAATCGCTGGGGATAGAAACTGCCCTAAAGTTTCAGGCATAATAAATCCAGCAATCACAGTTAAAACTGCCAACACGGCAATCGGAAAATTCATTAGTATACTTGGAGCGTGCAGATGTTCTAAGTCAGACTTCGGCTTGGCTAAAAATACTAAGTAGAAAGACCTTGTCATATAGACAACTGTTAACATAGAAATCACAGTTAACAGCCAAGAGAAACTTCCTAAATAACCAGCATCCTTAACGGCCAAAAGAATTTCATGTTTTGAAAAATAACCAGCTAGTGGATAAATTGCTGAGATTGCCAGTGTACAAATTAAATAAACCACAAAAGTCACTGGTAGCTTTTTCCAAAGTCCACCCATTTTATGAACTGACTGCTCACCATGGAGAGCATGAATAATGTTACCAGCAGAAAGAAATAATCCAGCCTTAAAAAAGGCATGGGTTGCAACATGAAACAAAGCGATACCATAAGCACCAGAAGCAACTGCCATAAACATTAACCCCAGCTGGCTCACAGTTGAGTAAGCTAAGATTTTTTTCAAATCGCTTTGAGCAACCGCGATTAAACCAGCCATTAAACAAGTGACCGTTGCAATAATAAAAATCAAATGTTGTAACATCGGAAAGGCGTCAAACAAGTAAGACATCCGACTCATCAGATATACACCAGCAGTAACCATTGTCGCGGCGTGAATCAGGGCGGAAACTGGAGTTGGACCAGCCATAGCATCTGGTAACCAGACATAAAGTGGGATTTGCGCGGACTTACCAGTCACAGCAATAAACAATCCGAGTGCCGCTAAATAAAGATAAGGTTGAAAAGCACCATTGATTAATAGACTTTGCTCAATCCTTAAGAATTCAACTTCCCCGATTCCAAATAGCAAACAAAAGATAGCTAGTAATAGTCCAGCATCCCCAATGCGGTTAAAGATAAAAGCTTTTTTACCAGCTTTGGCATAATCTAAATTCTTAAACCAAAATGAAATGAGCAGGTAAGAACAAAGCCCAACCCCTTCCCAACCAATAAATAAGACTAACAAGTTATTAGCTAGAACTAGCAATAACATAAAGAAAATAAAGAGATTTAGATAAGCAAAGAATCTTGGTCGCGAATCATCTTCGGACATGTACCCAATGGAATACAGATGAATTAAACTCCCAACTCCAGTAATAATCAGACACATGAATAAGGATAGACTATCCCATAGTAAGGCAAAATTAATGTCGATGTTATTAAAACTAAACCAAGAAAAAAGGTTAACAGTTAAGCTTTGCGTCGAATCAAGAAAGATACTCTGCCCGGCAAGTAAGGTTGCTACAAAACTTGCCACGCAAGCAATTGTGGCTAGCGGTCCACTAACGCTCGGTGACTGCCGACCAATTAAGTACACAAGCAAAGATCCCAAAAGCGGGATTAATAGGACAAATGTTAAATAAGTTGAAACCAAACTAACCTCTTAAATTATTTATTTCCTTAGTATCTAAGGATTTAAAATGTTTAAAAATACTAATAACTAACGCCAAGCCAACTGCTACTTCACAAGCAGCTAAGACCATTACAAAGATCACAAGAATCTGGCCATCTAAATTATTATTATAATGAGAGAAACTGACTAACAGTAAGTTAATCGCATTTAGCATTAATTCGATACACATCAGTGAAACAATTAAATTTCTGCGAAGCACTAGACCAATAGCTCCAAGGGTGAAGATTGTGGTAGAAACTAAAATGAGTAAGTTTAAATTCATAAGAATTAATGCTTTTTAGAATTAGACTTGGCAATTAAAACAGCCCCAGTTAAGGCTGAAAGAATAACCACTGAGGCTAACTCAAACGTAAAAATGTATTTCGTAAAAAGTAATTTACCAATTCGCTCAACAGTACCAGCTAAGACTTCTTGCTGCATTGTTGGTGAGGTAATGGAAATACCAGATAATTGGATCCAAAAAAGATAAGTAAAAACTGGCAACAACACTAGCGTGGCCAAGCCCCAAACAAACTTACTCCGATGAATTTCATATCCGCTACCAACATTTAGCAACATAATCACAAATAGGACCAAGACCATAATTGCCCCAGCATAAACTGCTAGCTGAATCATGGCGATAAAATGAGCATCAAGTAAAACAAATAGACCGGCAATACCAACCATACAAACGACTAGCGACAGAGCGCTATTAATTGGATTCTTAAAAATCAACACCGAGATCGCTGAGGCGATACAGAGTCCAGATAAGAAATAAAAAATTATCGTTTCCATTAAATTCTCTAATTTGGATTAGTTGCTAAAACCCAAGCCGCTGTTAATACTAAATTCACCAAGCTAATTGGCAATAAATACTTCCAACCCAAGTCCATCAATTGATCATAGCGAAATCTTGGTAGTGACCAACGAATCGTAACCTGCAAAATACAAAAGAACATGACCTTACTCATCAGGATAATATGACCTAGTAGTGCTCCCAACATTCCATCTGTAAAATCAAATAATCCTAAATTTAGGAAAACTCCAGTGCCGGTTGGCAAATCAAAGATTAAAGGATCCCAAGCACCAAAGAAAAAGACTGAAAGAACTAAAGAGAAGAGTGCAATTTCAGCAAATTCTCCCATCCAGAAAAGCAAGAATTTCATTCCAGAATATTCTGTAAAATATCCAGCGACAAGCTCCGACTCCGCCTCTGGCATATCAAACGGCCCTCTTTTCGTTTCGGCCATACCAACAATAAACAAGATAATCATTGTGATCCAAGCAAAAGGACTAGAGAAAATCCCCCAATGACCACCTTGTTGGGCATAAATAATAGTATGAAAATCTAATGATTGATAAGTAACTGCGATAATTACAAAACAAACCCCCATTGCCAGTTCGTAGGAGATCATCTGAGCAGAGGCACGAAGTCCACCAAGGAATGAAAATTTATTATTTCCAGTTAATCCAGCAATTACTACTCCATAAACAGCGAGGGAGCCCATGGCAAAAAGAAATAAAACGCCCACATTTAGTTGAGCTAATTGTCCAGTAACCAAATACCCAGCGACTTCAAAGTCAGGCGCAATGGGAATAACGGCAAAAGCCATAAACACTGGCAACACAGCTAGAAACGGTGCCAAGCTATGCATAAAATTAGAAACACCATCTGGTACAAAATCCTCTTTAAAGATCGCTTTGACTGGATCGCAAAATAAGGTGTTCACAATTCCCAAAATCCCTAAAATCTTAAGAACAAAGAAAACTGGTTTTAACAGAATGTATTTAGTAGTGAAAAAAGTCCCTGCCCGATTGGCTCCAACCCGATCTTGAATTAAAGCTGAAACTTTACGCTCAAACCATGTACAAGTAGATGCGAGCAAGATCACTAGCTGAAGTACGAAGGCAGTTTTTAGAAAAAGAATTAAATATTCCACGGTTATGTCTTATTAGTATATTAAGCGACCCTCGGGGGTCGCTAAGGCGAAATAAGCTTGTGCAACAAGCGTTTGAGCTGGGGAGGACAAATACACTAAAACCCAGAAAATAGAAAAAGCGATCAGCTTTTTTCCATGCCGTTTAGACACACCCTATGGGTTTTAGTGTATACAACTTAAAGTAATTTGTAGCAAGTATACTCAAACCCACAAGGCTTTGCTGGAACAGCTTGGAAAATGCTAAACGCATTTAAGTATTATTGGGTTTGAGTATTTATCTTCTGCGGCTAAAAATAGCTACGCCATTATTTAGCTCGCCGAGCGATACTTCGTTCTAGGAAAAACGAAGTATCGCTCGGTATCATTGTCCAAAAATACGTTACTAACCTTAATAAGCCATCAGTCTAAGTATTGCCTACCATTAAGCTATCATGCAAAATATCAGTAGAAATGCCTGAAAATTCAATAAGATCAATCTCAATTGTCATCCCCGTACATAACGAAGAGCTTTACTTGCCTAAGTGCCTGGTGGCTATCAAACATGCTGAAGAACAGATTGCCCTCCCAATAGAAATTATAGTCGTATTAAATCGTTGTACTGATAAAACTGAAAGAATTGCCCTAGAAGCTGGCTGTAAGACCATTTCGAATGAATCCAAAAATCTGTCGGCCATTCGTAACGCTGGAATTAAAATTGCGACTGGAGACCTAATTATAACAATTGATGCCGACAGTCTGATGTCTAAGCAGATGTTAAAGAAGATCTTAATTGCTATGGACTCAGGGCACTATATCGGAGGCGGAGTAAATATCCTCCCTGATCGCTACTCACTAGGAATTATTTGTTCGATGTTAGCACTCCTTCCATTCGCTCTTTTTTGGGGTATTACAGTCGGAGCTTTTTATTCCCGCCGAAAAGATATTTTGGCAATTGGTGGTTTCAATGAAAATTTATTTAGTGCTGAAGATATCGACTTAGCCAGGCGCTTAAAAAAGCTAGGTAAGAGCCGTGGGTTAAAATATAAGAACCTGCTTACTGCCCATATCACAACATCCTCTCGCAAGTTTGATCGTTTTGGTGATTGGTACGCCTTTAAACACCCCTTAACAATGCTGAAGTTACTTGGAGGTAAAAAAAGTTCTGAAGCTGATAAGATTTGGTATGATTTTAATAATTAATAACACTCGGGGATAAGTTTTACTTGTTTAAGAACTGAAATTTGTTAACTTGATTGAATGATCGTAGCACCAATAGCAATAATTTCCTCAGCCAAGACATTTAATATTCATCTAGGTCTTGAAGAACAACTTCAAGTAGGTAGCTTAGCTTTGAGCTTGGAAGCTATTCGACTAAGTAAGGAAACTCCAACAATCATTGCTAAAATCCCCTTAGATCTGAGAGATGAAGTTACAAAAGAAGCTATCCTTAAAAACATAGTGACAGTTCAGGATCTTAATGCTCGAGAACTCTTAGCAAAAATGATCCTAAATCAACTGAGCATATTTCAAAAGTATCTTGAGGATATTCATTCTCCTCATACCATTTTCACATATAAACTAGGAGTAATTAAAGACTCGGCAAGCACTACCCCTAGCAACTTAAGATTAGATGAAGATAAAATAGCCGGTAGTTTTCCAATCTCTATTGCTCAATTACATGGAGTGAGTTTAGAAAACTACTTAGAAGATGGAAGACTAGCCTCTACTGGCCAAGGTTTTCTTTATATCCAATCGACAGTAATTGCCCCACCATGCAATTTAATCACAGCTAAATGTAGGGAGAATGCAACTTTTGTTGGTGTGATTCAAGCAAGCTATCCAAGCACCCCACTTTCTGCGGATGCTTTTACTAGCAGTAAAAAAGTGGAATAAATTATTGGAAAGCTATTTCCAATCCCTGCTTTCTAACTAACTTTAGATTTGTATTCGTATCATTTGGATCGGCATTAATCTCAGCAAGAAGTGCTAGTGTCATCTCACGATCTTCCTTAGCGGCGGTTATACTCTTACCAAACTTAGTAGCTAGTAATTCAAAATATCTCCAATGCGGATGAGTGGAGAAATCAAAATCTAACAATCTTTCAGAATACTGCAGGCGAAGTTTATTACTAATCATTAAGCCAGCTTTTTGGTAAACACTACGTGCGGGAAGCAACACATTACAAGCTTTTCGTAATAAGGAATCAGCATCACTAATCAAGGCAAGTGTAAGTGGTAATTTACTAATAGCTGTCAATAAATCAGAATTTAAATCTTCTGCTAGAATCGCTCGATCTCCAACTAAGACTAAATTTTTAATTTCTTGATTAGCAATTTTAGTTAACAATTTCTGGTAGTCATTTTCAGGATTATCAGAAATTAAACCTAGGTACTGAGCTGAGCGAAAGTTAGCAGCATAGTCAGGGCTAATTAAAATCTTTTCTAAGTCAGTTAGGCTTCGCCCACGATAGGCAACCGCAACTGGAGCTTCCGGTGCAAAACTTTCACGGAACTTCTTAACTAGATAAAAATCTTCCAAGAATAAATCTGGTGCTAATAAGAAAGCAGTCTCATTCGATTTTAATGCTTCTAAATTCTTTAAGGCCTCCTGAATAGAAACTACTTGTTGCTTGACTTCAGCAACCTTTAAAGGATTCTTAGGAATAAAACGATCAAAACCATAGCGACCTTCATCACAAATCCAATCTTGCTTGGTAGCACTGTTAGAACGTGACTTAACATGAACTACTTGATTATCACGTATCGCAACTTTCACTGAACAACCTGTAGAACAGCCAGTACAAATAGTATCAACCTGTTTGGTGTACCAAATACGCGTATTAAATCTCCATTTTTTATGGGTCAGTGCTCCAACAGGACAAAGATCCACAACATTTCCAGAAAAAGGATTATTTAGTTCTTTGCCTGGATTAATAGAAATCATCGAGCGATCTCCGCGGTTAATCATTCCCAGCTCTGAAGTTTTAGTCACCTCATCACAGAAACGAATACAACGGGTACACATAATACAGCGCTCGCCATCTAGCATCACAGTTGGGCCTAATGGCTCTGCTTTAATTTTGCTAACTTTAGTTTCAATAAAACGACTTGGCTTAGCGTTATACTCAAAATGATAATCTTGTAATTTGCAATGTCCGGCTTGATCGCAAACTGTACAATCAAGTGGATGATTAATTAAAATCATCTCTAATGTTGAAGCCTGAGCTTCCTTAACTTTAGCACTAGTTTGATGAGTGCGAACTTTCATGCCTGGTTGAACTTGCGTGTGGCAAGCAATCATTAATTTAGGTGCACCTTCAACTTCCACTTGGCACATTCGACAGTTACCAACGATGCTTAAGCTTTTGTGATAACAGTAATGAGGAATTTTGGCGTGCACCTGTTTAGCAGCTTCAATGATTACCGTTCCCCTAGGTACACTGACTTCGACATCATCAATTGTCAGGCTAATTAAATCTACTGTTTGTTCACTCATAAAATCCTTCGACCTAAATTGTCGTTTCAAATAATTGCCAACGCACTTGTCCTCTGAAGCCTCGGCGTAAGAGGACTAATTCGTGCTTCAAACTCACTCGCAAACTTCTTTAAAATACTTTGATATGGCATCACCATGGTATCACCAAAAGCACAAATTGTGTGCCCGGCAATTTGCCCACAAACACTTTGAATTAGTGCAATATCCTCTGGGCGACCTTCGCCATCAGCAATTCGCTGCACAATTTTCTCAATCCAATGCCCACCTTCACGACAAGGAGTACATTGTCCACAAGATTCATGGGCGTAAAACTTAGTTAAGTTTAAAAGCACTTCCACCATATCAGCTGTGTCATCTAACACCATAAAACCAGCACAACCTAGGGAAGAACCAGCCAAACGCATTGATTCGTAATCTAAATTAACCCCAGCAAGCTCGTCAGCAGTCATGACAGGAGTAGAAGATCCACCAGGGATAATACATTTAATCTTACGGCCTTCTAACATTCCACCACATTCATTATTGATGAAATCGAGTAATGGATAACCCATTTCAACTTCATAAATCCCTGGCTTCTTAATATGACCAGAGGCACTGATTAATTTTGTGCCAGAAGACTTTTCCACACCAATCTTGAAATAAGCATCTCCTCCATTTTGAACAATGTAAGGAACATTACAAATTGTTTCCACGTTATTAATATTTGTTGGCATTCCATACAAACCATAACCTGCTGGAAAAGGAGGCTTAAGTCGTGGTTGCCCCTTCTTACCTTCTAAAGAATTCATTAAGGCAGTTTCTTCACCACAAATATAAGCACCTGCCCCACGGTGGATAATTACATCATGACTAAAACCAGAACCTAAAATATTTTGCCCTAATAAACCTTTTTCGTAGCACTCTTTAATCGCCTGCTTCATGACTGTGTAAGGATAAGCGTACTCACCACGAATATAGATAAATGTTTTTTGAGCTTGCAGTGCCCAAGCACCACAAAGAATTCCTTCTAATAGTAAGTGTGGATTACGCTCCATGATCAAACGATCTTTGAACGTCCCCGGCTCTGACTCATCAGCATTGATAATCAAATAGATTGGCTTGTCATTTTTACGAGGAATAAAAAATCCCCATTTGATTCCAGTTGGAAATCCTGCTCCTCCGCGCCCACGTAGTCCTGATTTTTTTACCTCATCAATTACAGCATCTGGTGACATGCTAAGTGCTTTACGAAATGACTCATAGCCTCCGCGCGATTGATAGCCGGCAACAGAAACATTGTCATCAAACTCTATGCCTTTTAATAAGATTTTCATTCTTTAGTGTATACGGCAGACGGTGAGTAGTTTTTTAACCCTGATCCTAAAGCATCTTTTTTAGTCGAGAACTTAAGATCGGGTTTTTCTTGTTCAATTAAATTAATAATTTCGGTGATTTTTTCAGCGGTTAAATTTTCAAAGTACGTATCATTAATCTCACACATTGGGCCAGTTCCACATGATCCCAAGCATTCCACTTGTTCAAAGCTCCAGAGTCCATTGGCACTAACGGCTTTCTCTTTAACATCGCAGCGTTTTTCAATTGCTTGGCAAATCTTCTTACTACCTTCTCCCATAACAGCACAACTTAATGTGCGACAAACTTGAAAGTGATACTGCCCACGTTCTTTAGTTGTGTACATTGAGTAAAATGTTACTAACTCACGAACATGCACAGGAGACATCTCCACTTGCTCAGCTACCCAAATTATTCCATCTTCCGAAATCTTACCCTGCTCTTCTTGCAACAATTGCAATAGCGGCATAACCGCGGACTTCTTACTTGGATAATAATTTTTTAATTCTTCAACTCTTATTAGAGCTTCTGACGATAAGTTTATAGACATAGCAATTAAAAAAAACTAACGATCACATTCTCCACCGATCATATTGACCATTCCAAATGTTGGAATAAGATCAGAAATCTTCTGACCAACTAACATCTCTCTCATGGATCCCATGTGAATAAAACTTGGAGCACGAACATGGGCTCGGTAAGGTTTGCCACTACCATCTGAGACAACATAAAAACCTAGCTCTCCATTCCCACCTTCTACTGGAAAGTAGACATCCCCAATTTCTGGCTGTAAACCTTTAAAAACTAATTCAAAATGCATAATCATACCATCGATTGAATTATAGACTTCCTCTTTAGGAGGCAAAACAATTCGTGGATCAGCTACATTAATTGGCCCCTCAGGCATATTTTTCAGTGCCTGTTCGCAGATTAATAATGATTGTTCAATTTCGTTAAAACGAACTAAGAAACGATCGTAATTATCACCTTTAGTTCCAAGTGGAACTTCAAAATCAAAGTCTTCGTATGAAGAATACGGGAACGCTTTCCGAACATCGTAATTCACCCCAGTAGACCGTAACATTGGACCAGTTAGTCCAAAGCTAATTGCCTTTTCTGGAGTAAGGATTGCCACATCACACATCCGATCCATAAAGATCCGGTTCCGACTAAGTAAGCGATCACAATCAGCAACCAGTTCACGTACCTTTTTAAAGACAACTTGCGCTCGACCAGCGAAGCCCGGCGTAAGATCCGCTGCTAAACCGCCAACTCGAGAATAAGAAATCGTTAAGCGAGCACCAGTAACTTCTTCAATTAGATCCCAAAGTGCTTCCCTGCCCTGCATCAAATAAAGCATGGCTGTCATTGCTCCCAGCTCCATCGCCGAGGCACCAAGGCATGTTAAATGATCAGACACCCTAGAAATTTCTGACATTAACACTCGAATATACTGAGTACGTTTTGGAACTTCGATGCCCATCAATTTTTCAATTGTTAAACACCAACCAACATTATTAATAATTGGAGAAACATAATTTAAGCGATCCGTGTAAGGCATCACTTGATTGTAAGTGACATTCTCGGACATTTTCTCAAAACCTCGATGTAAGTATCCAACTTCCACATCGGCATCTAAAATGTCCTCACCTGAAAGTTCACAAACAATCCGAATCGTTCCGTGCGTTGCTGGATGAGTGGGACCCATGTTCAGAATCATACTCTCCGTGTGCAGATCATCATTTAAGGCATGTGGCCGCATTGTTGTGGACAAACCACCAACACCGAAATCGCTTTCTAACAAAGAAGGTTTTTTAGTTTCAGCAGTACTCATGAAGTCCTTTTAGAAATTTGAACTAATTCTGCTCGGTGCATAAAACGAGCGGTATTCTCAACCTCAGGAAAACGAAGCGGGACACGCGGTTGCTTCCCTTGAATTGGATAATCTTTACGAAGTGGATGACCAATAAACTCTTCATACATTAAAATTCTTCGTAAATCTGGATGTCCGGTAAATTCAACTCCAAACATATCCCAAGCTTCCCGCTCCATAAAATTGGCACTAAGATAAGAACCCGTCAGTGTCGGAACAGCTGGTTTGCTTTCTGGAGTTGATACTTTAATTACAATCCTTCTGGAATATTGGATACTTAAGAAATGGTAGACAACATCAAATCGATCGTTGGTAGGCCTTGGAAAGAAATCCTGATCCATGAAGTCCACTACTGTTACATTTAGTAGCATATTAAAGGAATAATCTGCTTGCTCTTTCAGCAATTCAACTACCTCTAAAAGGTCGGTAGCATTAATTCGAATCTCAGGATTAAAGGCACTAAGATTTTCAGCAATAATCTTGCCTGATAATTGATTTTTTAACTTTTCACACCACTCAGGGATAACAGTAGTAACTTCTTCGGCGGACATATAATCTTTCTATAAATTGTAGGGCATTAATACAATGTTATAGACGTGGTGTAAACTATCCCTTACAGGCAAAGCCTGTAAGGGATAGTCACGCCGAAGCCCTCTCAACATTTAAATAACTCATAATCTTATAGGCGTAGGTGGACTCTCAATAACTTGATAAACTGTTACAGGCAAAGCCTGTAAGGGATAGTCACGCCGAAGCCCTCTCAACATTTAAATAACTCATTATCTTGTAGGCGTAGGTGGACTCTCAATAACTTGATAAAATATCTGACAGGCTCCGCCTGTCATGGATAGTCCACCGTAGCTTGAGCATAGGTGGATTGTTTGAAAACGTTAGACCTTAGAAGGCCAAGCAGGACTATCATAAGATGAGAAAGCTATAGCTAGGGCGCACAATCTAAAAGCAAGAAAGAAACATCCTGCCTATCTAAACTACTGTTGTTGAGCCGCCTTCCCCACCGTATCAGCAAATTTCTCCAGCATTGGGTTCAGTTGCTCCATAGTTTGTTGTGTTGTTAATTCAGGGGTGTGAGTAGATGCCAGACTTCCTACAATAATAGTAATAATAATCACGACTATTGCTATTGAAACTAAAGATAAGACAGTAAAGACTATCTTCTTATCTTCGCTAACACCAAGCATTGGCTCAGTTCCTAAGAAGTAAATGTACATACAATAAAGACCAACCGGTAATAGTAAGATTGATAAAGCAGGAACAATTCCAATTACACCTACTAAAAGTGCTGGGACATAGGCAAAAGCATAGAGCTGAAAGCTATCATTAAAATTGGAGCTACCTTCAAATTTAGGAGCAATCTTTGAGATAATCAATGCTCCAACAGCCATACCACCTAGCCCTAAAACAATATGAAGAATCATCTGCACAAATGAAGCAAAAAATGGCGGCCTAACTGTACCAAGAAAGGGAACAGATATCCCAAAAACTTGCATTCCAATAAATGAAGCGAGACATGAAATAAGCATCAAAGGAATTAAATATTGAACATAAATCTCCTTGACTGTCAGGTTTTCTTGTTTAATTTCTGACCAAGCAGTCTTAGGGCTAAAAAGAATTGCTTTGGCACGATTTAAAATTTGTAAAGGATTAAACTTTTTTAAACAATCATTACAAGTAGATTTGATATGTTCGATATTTTCAGAAGTTTTGTTGGCAGTTTCATTCATGGGGAAATAGGAGAAGATAAAAATTATAGCGAGAATTTTTACAATAGATCAGTCTGAATAGCTACAAAAAACTGTAGTGGGCAAATCTACTATTCCTTCGATATTGACTTTTTTAACCCTAATGCTTGAGATTTCAACCAAAAAACATTATTATCCGCCGCCTTATGACCCTAAGTAGTGAAGACCAAGCAATAATCAATCAAGAGGAAAAACTCCTAGAAAATACACTAAAATCTCTCTCGGAGGAACGTGCCCATCTGATTAATCGACAGAATCAACAATCTCACCTTGCTCGGGAGTTAACTTCAGAGATCGTTAATACAATTAAGGCTGAAGAAAAAGTACAAATCTACTCGGATGAGGCTGTTGCCCATGGATTAGTTCAAAAATCAATTGATTCTATTGTAATCCTAGAAAAACAGATTAAATCCCCCTACTTTGCCCGCCTAGAACTAGAAGAAGAATTACCTAACGGTCAAATCAAAAAAATAGAATATAAAATTGGTAAAAATGCCAACCCCGACTGCCGAATTATTGACTGGAGAAAAGCCCCGATTGCTAAACTATATTACGAATACAATGAAGGCGATCTTTACGACGAAGTTATACAAGGGCAAGAGCGACAAGGCGAAGTTAAATTAAAACACTCCTTTGAAATTGCTAGTAGTGAATTAAAAAAAATTATTACAGGAACAAAAAGTTTTCAAAAAAATAATCAAACTTGGCAGATATCCAAAGGATCTCAGGGGCCAAAAAGTTCCTACTCAAGATTACCAGACATCTTAGCACTAATTACAGCAGAGCAATTTAAAAGTATCACAAATGATCCGGAAATCCCTGTAATGATTCAAGGAGTCGCGGGCTCCGGAAAAACTGCCGTTGCAATTCATCGTCTAAGTTGGTTGTTGCACGAAGGAAATTCGGAACTGGAAGCCAATCAAGTAATCTTCACTGTTAAGAGTCCAGCACTTTTACACTACATAAAAAATTCTTTGCTTGAATTTGAATTAGAATCTGTTACACTAGTTTCCCTTTCGGATTTCCTGAAACTAATTTTAAGAAAACTTGGCAGTCAGCAATACCAAAATCATGAAATTAGTTTTCCAGGAGATAACTTACCAACATCCTTCAAACGGCTTCTCTACTCTGTTGCAGTAGAGAAGCGGATCGCTGGGTTTTTAGATGCTAACCCAGATTTTCAAATTAACTCCACGGAAGAAGCACTAACTTTTGCTCAAAACCTACTCTCTGACTATACAAAAATCATTGAATTGGATCAGACTAGGTTAATTTCCAAAGAACTAATCTTGAGTGCAAAAGATCGCATTACTAAATATGCCGAAGATGCTTGCTTCGATCCCGAAGTTTTAGTTCTAGCATTAAATCTCTGGCAAAAAGTTGACCCTAAGAAATTCAAAGGAATATTTGGACACTTAATCATTGATGAAATTCAAGATTATTCTAAACCAGAATTACAGCTCCTATTAAATTGTTTAAAAGAGAAAAACCAAGTAACGCTCCTTGGAGACTTAAACCAAAATCTAAATCTTGAGTTTGGTTTTCCTGGCTGGGAATTCTTAAAAAAAGAAATTGCTTCCTCTGGACATACTGGTACAAGTTTAATTCAATTAAAAATTTCGCACCGTTCAACTCTACCAATTATAAAAGTTGCCCAAGAAATTTCGGGAGAGAACCATGCCCCTGATGGACGCCCTGGCAAACTTCCCATCTGGTTTAGTTGTCAGAACGAAGACTCTGCTCTTAGCGCTACTATTAAGTGGATTCAAACTGCTCAAGAAAAATACCCAACTAGTCTAACTGCAGTAATTTGTGCGACACCGCAAGAAGCAAGAAGTTTATATGGAATGTTAGCCCCAAGCTTTTCAAGTTCCATACGATTACTGGAAAATGATTTTAACCTAGCAGCAGGTATTATTGTTTCTGATGTGAGTCAAACTAAAGGACTTGAATTTTACAATGTACTTGTTTGGAATGTTTCTGAGGCGAATTATCCTAAAGCCAGTCACTACCAAAGACTATTGTACGTTGCCTGTACACGAGCGGAAGAGAATTTGAGCTTTATTACTTGGAGTAAGGCGAGTGAGCTATTAAAAGGTCTACCACAAAGTTTGATTAGAAAGTTCAGCTATTAAATAATAAGCTTAATATTTGATTAGAGCTCAATTCAACTATAAATTGAGTCAATGTTATCTCTAAATTCAAATCCTTCTCGATCTGCCCAAGAACAGAGATCTGAAATCTTATCTGATAAAGCCCTTCCTAACTATACTCCAAACTGTGATGAATCTAAATTTCCGACAAGCTCGACCCATTTCGGCATGTATAAAGCTATCTTTCGATTATTAGAACTAGCTTATCAAAATCCACTAAAACTAAATAATAATTTACCAAGTCTTCCAAATTTGAGCACGATGATTTCAGGCACAGGTGTTTATATTGGTCCAGAAAATAAAAATCTGACCGAAGGATTTGGCCCTCATCCCCTATCGGCAGTAATCGAGTTAAGAGATAAATTATTAACTCATACCCAAAGACTTTTCCCCGATGCTCAAAGCCTTAAAATACTTGGACCAGAGTATGAGTCTGGATATTCACGACAAGCTGGAACGTTGAATACAAACTTAGGGGTCTATTGGGGACTTGATTCTAGCTGGCCTCAAGAATTAATTGATCAAAAGATCTCTTGGGGAATCTGTTTGAATCTATGGGATGAGTCTTACTACTTGTCACCTCTTTCTGATGCTAAACAAACAAGTAAAAGTTACGATCTTGTGGCAAGAAATCTATTTAATAATATGGCCGAGCAGGCAACATTAATTGTCACGACACTAATGTCGGGAACAGTACAGTTTGATTTATTTGCCCAAAGCTTTGAAAAAGCAGGTTGGAAGATTGTAGCTATTAACGAACAAGGTCAAGATCCTATGCTATTAGTTAAAGGTCTCAATTAATAGTGTTACTTGTGTTTTTCAATCAACTCCCATGGAAAATTCCAAGGATCAGTTTTGTTCTCATTCTGACTAGCCCTGAGATATTCTTCAGCCGTTAATGTTTGTAAATCTTTTATGGCAGAGCCACTTCTTTTAACAGCGACATCTTGATGTCCTAAGATACTTTTGATTGGAAACTGATCTCTTAATAATTTAATTAAAGAATTTAAAGCTGCTAGTTGCTTAGCTGGATAATCACCCTCGGCAGGACTAATTAACTCAATCCCAATGCTAAAATCATTCACATTCTCTCGACCATCGGGCATTTGTGATTTGCCAGCATGCCAAGCCCGATCAACTGGATTTACCAATTGATAAACCTGTCCTGCTTGTGAAATAATAAAATGTACAGATACTTGGCAATGATCTAACCAATTTATACAAACTTCGGGGTTAAGTGCATCTTGACCTTCCTTCGGAAAAGGACAATACATGGAGTGTAAGATGATCGTATCAATAGATACTGACTCTGGACGACTGTTAAAATGATTCAAGGCGAAAGCGTTATTTATCATTGAGTTTACTATATATGAAAATTGATCAGCTTGGCAAAAAGTTTATTGTAGAAGTAGCTGGGTCAAGCATTACCGCCGAAGAAAAATCCATAATTGAAGAACTCCGCCCCGCAGGCTTTATGTTTCGAAAAAGAAACTTCATACAGGGGGAAAGCTATCAAGTCTGGCTACAAACTTATCAAGAATTAGTACAAGATCTACGAAATACACTCCCCGATCAAAACTTAATCCTAGCAATCGATCACGAAGGTGGCTTAATTATTCGCCCCCCACTTCCAATCACACGTTTCCCTTATCCCTTTTATTGGAAAGAGCAAACTGTTGCTGTCAGCCAAGCAATTGCCCTAGAACTTAAATCTTTAGCAATTAATTTAAACTTTGCACCTGTCGCTGATATTCATTCTAATCCTATCAACCCAGTAATTAATGACCGAGCTTTTGCTTGTGTCTCCCCTGAAGTTATTGCCAAAATGATTCCATTTATTGATACCATGCACGCTGGCGGAATCGCCTGCAGTGCTAAACACTACCCAGGGCATGGTAATGCCAGCTCTGATTCCCACTTAGATCTTCCTTCCTTAGCAAGTACAATTGAAGAACTGGAAGCCTGCGAATTACAACCATTTCAAGCCGCAATTAATCATGGCATTCAAGCCATTATGCCAGGCCACCTCAATTTTCCTAAAATTGATTCAGAAAACTTTGTAACTTTCTCTAAATATTTTTTAACAGACTTACTGCGAACAAAAATGGGTTTTACTGGAATTACAATTGCTGATGCTTTTAGCATGATACCAGCCATGGAAGAGTTGTTTAAACCCGAAATGGTCGCTAGAGCTTGTAATGCTGGACTAGATATTTTCTCAATTGTTGGCCCCGGGCTAGAGGTGAAAGATGCCCTAACTGTTCGCGACTTCATTTGGGATGGTCTTCAAGAAAAATTAATTACTGAGGAATGTTTAACAACTTCAATCACAAGAATTACTAATTTTATCAGTAATTTATCAAGCTTTGAAGTTACTGCTCTAGACCCAGAGATTCTTAGCAAACATGAATTACTAGCCAAAACCCTAAGACCCAACAATGAAGACCGGATGAAAAACATCATTGTGAGTAAGTAAAATTTTCGGTAAATTGCTGAAATAGTATATATAAGAACTTTGGAGTTTCTTAATTACCCAAGGGGCAATCCCATACTCCGCATATAAGATACTATATGCCTTAAAATTTTTGATAATTTTCAATTTTCGCTAAGTATAACTAGCTAAATATTAAAGACTTGCCTGTGTCGCAACCAACAATCAACACACCAAAAAAAATATTAATCTTCTGCCTGCCAGCACTGGGCGACGTACTGCTAATTACCCCTGTCATTCGTTCCTTAAAAAATGCTTATCCCGAAAGCAAAATTGATTTAATGATTAAGCGAGGAACGGAAGGAATCTTAGAAGGCAATCCTGATATCAATCAAATCTTTACCTGTCATCAATATAAGCCAATTAAAGATTACTTCATGATGTTTAAAGCTACAGCTTTTGCTTACGATCTAGCACTTTCTACTTCTGCCTCCGACCGAGCATTTTGGTGCACAATGCTTGCTGCTAAAAAACGCCTAATTATTTCTAAACCTTTCCGCATACTCGATACTTGGAAATATTTAGGAACTCATCAAAAAGTTCCTGATGACCATCAGATTCATATTGTGGAAAGAAACCTAAGGCTAATCGACCGCCTAAATATTCCTCGATGTTATGATTTAATTCCTCCAAGCACTGCTAATGCAACTCCCAAAATTGATTCCAAATATGCTATCGTCCATGCCTACCCTCGAGTTCCCTTTAAACTTTGGAACATTGAATACTGGCAAGAAATAATTAAATATTTGCAAAGCTTAAATCTGCAGGTTGTCTTAACTGGAGGGCCTGACAAAGAAGAGCTGGCCTATCTAAAACAATTAGCAAATGAACAAACTAAAATTATGGCGGGGAAAGTCTCCTTAGCTGAATCCTCTGAGTTAATAAAAAATGCTGAATTATTAGTTGGTATTGATACTGGAACTACTCATTTAGCAGCGGCAACGGGCGTTCCCTTAATTGCTCTTTTTGGTCCTACAAGTCCAATTCGCTGGAGCCCTTGGCCAAAAGACTATCAAGAAAAGGTAGCACCATTCTCGGAAGAAGTTGGAATTCAAATGAAAAAAAATATCACAGTCATTAAAGCTCCCTGTAATTGCCACCTAAAGGGAGAACCTTTTCATGAAAAAGAGAAACAACAAAGTGCTTGCATGCGCGAAATTAAAACAGAGCAAGTAAAACAGGCAATTGATTTGGTCTTAGAGAAGAGGCTTAAGGCCTAGCCCAAGGCTCTCCTCTTTACATACTACCTTTCGCTAGATCTCCTTCTAAATCTGTTCTATGATAATTCCGTTCTATAATAATTTTTTGAATTATCATGGCACACGAGGATATCCATATTCGTTAATTTGAATTTAATAATCTCCTAGTAAACTCACCAAAGCTTTAAAAAATTTTCAGTTATGCAAAATTCCAGATGTTCAAGACTAAAGCCTGTTTTCACTTTTAGCCTTCTCTACATAGCAATTTCTTTTTTATTACGTATTATCCTATGGATAGTCTATGGATTAGATGAAGGCGTCACAGCACTTCAATTGCCCAGCATCTTATCATTAGGTATTGTTAACGACTTCCTAGAGTTAATTTACCTATCTGCTCCATTAACTTTCTATTTAATTATTTTACCGGATCGTATCTATAACAGTAAGTTTCATCAGAAAATTATTTTAATTTTTTCTTTTTTACTGCTTTTTGGATTAATTTACTTGCAAGCAGTGGAGTTTTTCTTTTTTGATGAATTCAATGCCCGTTTTAACTTAGTTGCCGTTGATTACTTGATGTACCCAACTGAGGTACTAATTAACTTATGGGAATCATATCCAATCATGTGGTTCTTGTTTGGAAATTTTGCCCTAACATTAGTAGGGTTTTATTTCCTTAAGCCTAAGTTAGAGGTTTCATCCCAACTAAATGAATTTCCCATTTCTGGAAAAGTCTTTTTGATGATCCAAACGATACTAATTGTTCTGCTAGCTAGTTTTTTCTCAACGGATACGCTCACAACATCTAGTAACCGTGTTGCCAATGAAATTTCGGCCAATGGAATTAGCAGTCTCTTCTTAGCCCTTAGGACTGAGGAATTAGACTATCATCTTTATTACCGTACATTAGCCAATGACAAACAATATAAATTGGTTAGAAAAGAACTTCATAAATATGGTGGTGGTAAGTTTCTCAGCAAAGATAAAAAAGAATTAAACCGTTCTTTTTCAGCTAGTAAGAATGGCTTTGGTAAATTAAACGTTGTAATTTTATCTGAAGAATCTTTTGGTGCTGGATTTGTTGGTGCTTATGGTGATACTAGAAATTTAACGCCAAACTTTGATCGCTTATCAAAGACTGGAATGATGTTTAAAAATGCCTATGCAACTGGGACAAGAACTGTTCGTGGCTTAGAAGCAATCATCACTTCCTTCCCACCGATACCGAGTGAGTCGATCCTTAAAAGACCAGGCAATGAAAATGTTGCCAACTGGGGTGAAGTTATGAAATCTCATGGATACCATAGTAGTTTTTTATATGGAGGATATGGGCTTTTTGATAATATGAATTATTTCTTTGGAAATAATGGATTTGAGTTAAGTGATCGAACTGATGTTAAAGAGCAGACATTTACTAATATTTGGGGAGTCTGTGATGAAGATCTCTTTAATCACGCTATTAAGTACTATGATAAAATTGCAACTACAGGGAAGCCATTTTTCTCTTTAATCATGTCTACTTCCAATCATAAACCTTATACATTTCCTGAAGGCATCCCTGGTGTCCCAACTTCGGGTGGTGGTCGTGAGGCTGGAGTTCGTTATGCAGATTATGCGATTGGTAAATTCTTTGAGGAGGCACCAAAACATGATTGGTATAAAAATACTCTCTTTGTTGTGATTGCCGATCATGATGCTCGAGTCTATGGACGCTCTCAGGTTCCGATCGAGAGATATCGTATTCCTTTAGTGTTAATTGCTCCAGATAGAATTAAACCTCAGGTCATTGATAATATTATTAGCCAAATCGATCTGGCACCAACAGTTTTAAAACTATTGGGCTTAGATTTTACAGCACCCTTTTATGGACGTGATGTGCTGGATCCTAATTTACCATCGTCGCACCCAATCATGATGAGTCACAATCATAACGTTGCACTCTTAGATGGTGATAAACTAGCTGTGCTGGGCTTAAAGCAAAGCGCTACTCTATTTAGTTATAACTCTGTCACTTATGAGCAAGAGCAGTTACCTCCTAATCAAAAAATATTTGATCGCGCTGCAGCCTATTACCAATCTGCTTTTGAATTATTTAAAGAGCATCGGTATGTACTGCCAGAACAGAAAAAATAAAATAAGGATAGTCCTTGGACGGTGCTAGATGATTGTGACTATTAAGTTACTAATAAAAGATCAGATATACTAAGCGACATTGAAAATTACCAAAAATACAAAGGGGCTTAGTATATCAAGTGCGAAGCACTTGAAGCGACCCTTGGGGGTCGCTAAGGTACACAGCCTTATTTTATAAGGTTGAGTACTGGGAAAGACAAATATACTAAAAGCCGAAACACTGAAAAATCTATTAGATTTTTTCCAAGCTGTTAGGAAAAACCCAATGGGTTTTAGTATATTTTTAGTAAGTATAATTAAATTCTAAAAATATTTGCAATCTCCTCCACAGAGCTTGCTTTGTAGTCATAGCCAACCTGTTCAATTTCGTTTAACTGACTATCTCCATAGCCATAAGTTACGTAACAACTATTAACCAAAGCATTTTTTGCCGCTTGAACATCTTTGATTGTATCGCCAATCATTATGGTTTGATTCTTGGCAAAACCAAATTGCTCCACAATTGCATTAACAGGTTTTCCAGAAGGCTTCGGCTCAACAAATGCTTCATGAAAAAATACCCCTTGAAAATACTTGGCAATATCCAAAGCCTTTAGTGTTGGCTCTCCAAATATCTTACTTTTGTTTGTTAACAGCGTTAAACAACAAATCTGACTGAGTTCCTTTAGTAACTCCGCCATTCCCGGATACATTTGCGTATTTGTAGGAATTAAGTCTAAAAATATCTCCCGAAATTTTTTGTTAAATTCAGTTGCTTGGATCTGATACTGGATTGATATCTCCTCAACTAAATCACGAATTCCTAGAAATGAAGCTAAAGTAATTTTATCTTCAGCAATTTCTAATTGAAAATTAGCCAAAGTCGCCCGTAAAGCAGTATTAATACTAGGTTGAGAATTAATAATAGTTCCATCAAGGTCTAGAATGACTAGAGGGTATAGCGGTTTTAGCTCTAAACTATTATATTCCATATGTATTCCTGATGTTTATATAGTTATGACAAAAAATAATTTCCGAGTCTTTAAAAGTTAGTTTTGTGATTTTTGTCATAACTATATGTTTTTATCATGCCTCCGGGGGACAGTAAGACCGATTGGGCTTTCCCTAGTAGCAACGCGACCCTAATGCTTTAACTAAAGCAAACTTAATTAATTGAAAATAAATGAATAGACAAATAATAACAAGCCTTGGACTAATCAGTGGAACATCCATGGATGGAGTCGATGCTGCCCTAATTCGTACTGATGGCGAAAATCAATTAGAGAGAGTTGCTGGCTATTTCTTTCCTTTCCCGACGGAAGCCCAAATACTTTTTAAAGCTTTGGAATATTCCGCTAAACAAAACTTCGGCGATTTAAAAGAAGTTGAAAAACATTTTGTGCGCGACGCTGAAGCCTACTTACAAATGGTCAATGCCACACAAACTGTTTTTACTCTCCAAGCTTGGTTACAAACTATTTTTGCTGAAGACCATTTAGATTATCTAACGGTTTGTCATTTATCTTATTACTATAACTATTTAGCAGCCGAACATCTTTGCTATGAAAATCAAATTCTCCTTACGGACTTAAATATCATTGGCTATCACGGACAAACAATTTATCACAATCCCGCCAATAAAATTAGTATTCAAATTGCTGATCCAGCCTTGATGGCAGATTCTAGCGGAGCTGATGTTGTCAGTCATTTTAGAGCCAACGATCTAAAAAATGGTGGCCAAGCTGCTCCACTTGCTCCGATCTATCACTACGCCCTAGCTAAGCAAAAAGATTTAAGTAATATCGTAATTATTAATTGTGGTGGCATCGCTAACATTACCTATGTTGGGAATGAAGTTGCTGACCTAATTGCTTTTGATTCTGGCCCAGGGAACGTTTTACTTGATCGACTAATTCGAATTAAATCAAACAATCAAAAACAATTCGATCTAAATGGTGAAATTGGACTAATGGGAAAATGTAATCCCCGAGCTTTAGCTGATTTATTCGATACCGCCGTAACTGTAAACGGAGAAAACTTTTTTAAAATCAAACCTCCTAAGTCACTGGACACGAGCAATTTTACCCTACCAAATTCAATTTTAGATTTACCACTAGAAGATGCCTGTAGAACCTTAGCCGCCTTTACTGCCGAAGCTGTCTGGAGAGAATTAGAACACTTACCTTCTAAACCAGAGCAAATAATTCTAGCAGGTGGTGGCTGGAATAATCTTTGTATTAGAAAAGAGCTAGAGCTAAGAAACAAAAATAATATTCCTCTAGCAACAGCTAGTGAAGCAGGTTGGAGTACTGACTTCTTAGAAGCGGAATTAATTGCTTACCTAGCAGTAAGAGCTATCTATCGGCTCCCAATTACGTTTCCAAATACAACTGGTGTGAAAGAACCACTAACTGGCGGAGCCTATTTTAAGGCTGTGGAAATATAGAAAAGTTTCTTGATTTAAACCATCATTAAACAAACGAAATAAATTCCCAGATTGTTCATAATCATCGTTACCATCGCGATGATTGTAACGATTTACAATTGAAGTTTCAGCATCCCATACTGGCTCTTTATATTCTGGAGCTTCTTTTGGTCTATCCATGAAATAATTCGCTTCATAGTTTGGTTGTGACTCAGCGTAGAATGCCCTGCCAAAATAAGCTTTAATTACCACAATCATTGAAATCCTAACTAGCCTTGTTGTTGCAGGGCTAAGAACAACCCTAGTTCTCAAGTTAGCAATTAAGAATGATCTAAACTCAATTAAATACCTCAAGATCATAAATCCAGTACCACAAAGAGTTATCTTCTTGTTTTATCGCGCCAGTCATCAACAACTTGATTTTTGTGAACATATTGGATGATTAATTGCGTCAAAAATAAAATCGAGTCTTTAATTTATTAAATTTACTTGCTACACTATTAATCATGTTTAAAAATCTATCTCCCCGCGAAAAATCTCTGACAATTGTCTGCTTTGGACTCTGCCTTGCTTTAGGTGTCACAATCCAAACTTCTGGAATTGTTAATGCCAGCTCTAAAAACGAAGACATCTACGAAGAACTTCAAACATTTACTGATGTGCTAGCAATTGTTCAGAGTGACTATGTTTCTGAGCCAAATAATAAAGAAGTAGTCTCTGGCGCAATCAAAGGAATGTTAGCCACACTAGATCCTCACAGTAATTATTTAGAACCAAGTTTTTATGACGACCTAGAAATTCAAACTAAAGGTCGTTTCGGCGGACTAGGAATTGAAATCAGCATGAAAGACGGCATGCTCCTAGTAGTCTCTCCAATGGAAGATTCCCCGGCAATGAAAGTTGGTGTGCAAGCTGGTGACTTTATCCTAAAAATTAATGACGAATTTACTAAAGACTTTAGCTTAAACGATGCGATCGCTAAACTTCGTGGACCAATTGGTGAGTCAGTTCGAATTAGCGTTCAAAGAAAAGGTGTTAACAAACTAATCGAATTTACGATTGTTCGTGACACTATAAAAATTCAAAGCATTCGCAAACGTTACCTACA
This sequence comes from bacterium, assembly GCA_031385045.1. Classification (GTDB taxonomy): domain Bacteria; phylum Bdellovibrionota_C; class UBA2361; order UBA2361; family CALJRW01; genus JANNBC01. Next base: position 30,472 of record JANNBC010000057.1, read on the forward strand.
AGATGGCTATGGTTATGTGAGAATTGCCCAGTTTATGGAAAATTCGGCCACTGATTTAAAAAAGGCAATTGAAGATCTTGAAAAATCAAACGGTAACAAACCATTAAAAGGTTTAATTGTTGATGTTCGAAATAATCCCGGCGGACTTCTAACTCAAGCAGTTCGAATCTCTGATATGTTCCTTGAAGAAGGTGTAATTGTTTACACTAAAGGACGCTTAAAAGATCAACAACAAAGATTCTACGCTAAGAATACTAATGACGAGCCAAAATACCCAGTAGTAATTTTAGTAAACGGTGGCTCAGCCTCTGCCTCAGAAATTGTTGCTGCTGCCCTAAAAGATCATGGACGAGCATTAATAGTTGGAACCCAAACTTTCGGTAAAGGATCTGTTCAGACAGTAACACCACTAAACAATGGTGGTGCATTAACTCTAACAACAGCACTCTACTATACAAAAAGTGGCAACTCGATCCAAGGAGAAGGCGTAGTCCCAGACATTACAGTAGAACCAAAAGCAATCGATCCTGAAAAATTAAAGACAGCAGAGTTTAAAGGAATCAGAGAATCAGAATTGCCAAAAGCCATCAGCAACCCAAATGGCAAAGAGGATTCTGAAACAACTCCCCTCCAGAAAATAAACCAAACCCCAACGATCGAAGAAACCGAAGAACCAATCAATCCTGAGAAAACTGCTCTGAAAGATTGGTTTACTAGAGACTTGCAGATGGCCAAGGCTGTGGAGGTTTTGAAGAACTTTGAGGTGTTTAGTAAGAAAAATTAAGTCATTAACGCTTTAAGTTTGCACAAGCATCCTCAGCTAACTATTAGAAGTTGGAAAGCTTGCTTCTTTTAACATCCTACTTGGACAGCTAAAGCAGGCAACTGGCTTTGGAATTCTCGTGAATACCATTTCATTTAAAGCACCAAGAGTTAAATCTTCTTTCGTCTGCTCAGAACCTGCGCCTAGAAAAAATTTGACATCAACTGCAATCTTAGTTTCAGTCTCTAAAAGCTCCGTGAGCTTAGCTGACAATACACGATTCAAAGGTTCTGATAACTCACGATAATAACCACTAATTGAGCCACAAAGATTACTAGGGAAATTTAGAACAAACGCAGCAGTAAAAACATCTTGCCCTGCACCATCATCAGTAAGGTTAAAGATTGCGGCACGAACAAAACCCCCACTTGCCAATGATATTCCAACACCAATATGCGCTGCAAATGGCTCTAGATCTTTAAATGCCACACCATTAAAAACATCGATGACAGAAGACACTATCATTTGAGCAAAGTCTGGATCTTCAATATTAGCAAAGACACCATCACGTAAAGTACAACTTACATCAGTTGTATCACTTTGAAATGTATCCTCTGGATGACGAGATAGACCTTCAATAAATTGCTTGAAAACAAACCTTCCACCTTCATTCGATATTATTGGGAAATCTATATTTTTTGTGCCCACACACCCTTGAGACTCTGGATTAACCATCGGAATTATCTAATTAAGATTAAATCATTGCTATAATACTTACATGCATACCCATGCAAGTATTATAGGTTATATATTATAAATCTGCTATTGATGTCAAATTTAGACTATGCTACAAAGTTGTCAAATCAGATATAGAAAATCCTATATATTTTAAGACTAATTTCTATAAAATCTTAAATAACAATGAATAATAAAAAATACCTCAATATTATTGATGCTCGCCCACAAGAAGCAGAAGAGACTCTTCCACAACCATTTTCTCAAGAAGATTTAAAATTTCTAAGAAAGAAGAGAGGTTATGTAGAAGAACCAAACCTAACCCACTCATACCTAAAAGACGGAATTGCAATCAAAGGACTGGACATTGGCTGTAATGATAACTTAATTTTTGTTCAAAATCTCCTTAAGAAATGTTTTAAAACAATCAACACAGTCGAAGATGAGCACTTAAAAGACTTAGGTATCTTAGCCGCTGGATTTTTAAGATTTTTAGAGCTGGGGTTTCTACCTAAAACTTGTAAGCGCGAGGGCCTAACATGTCAAAGTGATTGTCAAACAAGAAATAATATTGAATTAAATTTATACTTCAGATTTACAACAGATCAATGCCCAGCAGGATTAAGAATGATGCTTAAAGCTAAGAAATTACTGCTAGAACAACTTACTCAAGAGCTCCATGCCAACACTGAAAATATTAGTATAAATTGTATTCATGGGGGATCTCCTTGGGGAATTGAGGATGTTTACGATCTAGGTCAAAAAGAAGTCCTTAAAACACTTATCGAAATCAATACCAAATATAACCTTGAAAATCCCGGTCACTTTTTAAGCTTTTAATCTCTCATCCGAAATAAATGAGTGATCGATTTGAAAATACACAATCCCAAGGCACTGCTGTTGCGACACCTGAACTTGATCAGGTAGAATTTACCGTAAAGAGCTCTGCCATAGACAAGAAACCTACTCATAAAAAGTTTGATCGTGCGAGCTTTGGTAAAAACCCTCTAGAAAAAACACCAGCACCAGTAGATGATATTGCTCAAATAGTTTCTTTGCCATCAGAATCTATAGAGAACAAAAACATACCTGTAGCTAAAAAATTTAATAGGGCAAGTTTTGTAAGTACACCAAAAGAACAAAATGAAGAACCTAAGCTTGCAAATAAAACAGTAGATCCTGAAAAACCGATACAATATCAAGCAGTGAACATAGTAACTCCTGAAATATCAACGAAACAGGATATCACTCAAGAAAACGGAATGTGCCAAGGATGTACCGGGAACAAATGTGCTGGAGGTTGTCCACTAAAAATGAAACCTGTAAATGAGCTTACGCCAGCAGAACAAGAGATACTAAAAGATGTAAGAGAAGCGCAAAAAAATAACCCTGCATTTAATGCTGAAGGATCATTTGGAGCACCGACGGAGCAGCCTGGAGTAAATGTTACAGTAATACAAAATGCGATCATACAAGATCTTCCGGTAGCTCTGTCAACTAATCAAGAAAATGTATCAACCACGATAGAACCTGTAACTCAAGCAGAATTAAAGCCGGAACATAGTCATCAAACTGAAAACTTAGCTAGTAAAGAGACACAAGTTGCTACGAATGATATCAAATTAGAAACGTTTCAAAATGGAATAGAAAACTCTCAGGAGACTAGTGCTCGCTTGAAATCTGAAGCTAGCTTACCTATCACTGAACCTGATAATGCGACCAATCTGCAAATTAACGCTAATAGTGAAAAAGAATTAGATCATACTCAGCATGATACTTTAAGTACTGCTCCAGAAATAGAAATCTCAATTACAAAAAATCAAGTACCTCACATTGAAATTGACCCAACACTCAGTACAGAAAAAACAATTCCTCTAGCTACCGACTCTACAGAAAGTTTAACTCGTGAAGAAAGACGCGACGCAGAACATCTGATTGATCAAGCTGAAGGAATTAAATTAGATACTGAGAACGAACTTAGTAAGCCTGTAGATACGAATGTAAAAGGTCATGAAATAGAACTGGAAGTAGCATTAAAAGACAATCTTCAAGTTAATCCTCAAATGCAAATTGATGGTGAGCCTGATGTAAAACAACAAGCTGGAGTTGAAGCGAAGTTACCATTAGATGATACAATTCAAGTTACTACTGATTCCGAAATTGAGGGTAAAGCACCAATGAATCAAGTAGGCCTTGAGATAGATGGAAGTCTTAGACAAACTGAAACTGAGTCTCAACTGACTAAGGATGAAAATCCAAAAGGCACTTTAGAACTAACAGCAGAAACAAATGTTAATAACCAAGTAGATGCAAAAATAGATTCTCAAGTACATCTTACTACTGATGAGGCTGAATTAGTTCTAGCAAAAGAAGTAAATCCAAAAGATTCCCTAGAACATGAAATTGAAGTTCCCCATGATAACCATGTTGATCCAAGACTGGAATCAGTAGTTGACACTTCACCTTCAGAGGAACCCCACTTAGTCGTTCCAAATGAGCTAGCTCCTGACTTAGAAGTTAAATTAGATACTAAAGAAGAAGCCACTCTTGCAACTGCTGGAGTTGAAGGTGTCATTGTAAATGACGTTGCTCCTGAAAAACAGATCGAAGTTGCCGAAGCAACTGAAACAATCCCAACAGAAGCAGTAACAGAAGTTAATCCAATCATTGGCGAAGTTGAAGTAGCATTAGCTAAAGAAGCTCAACCTGAACATCAAGCAGAAGTTTTAGAAACAACAGACACTATTGAAGCCAATCCTGAAGTTGAAACTGCTACTGCCAACGGAGAGATTAAAGTAGATCTTTCCCCAGAACAAAAACTAGAAGTTTCTGAAGCTTCTGAAGCTCCAGAAGCTCTTCCGAGAGAGCTTATAATAGATAAATTAGCAAAAGATATTGCTAGCGAAGAAGAGCTTGAGTTAGCTCAAAATCAAAACCCTATTGCTGATATCGATACTGAGACCCCTGTTGAATTGAAAGCCGAAAAAGACGTAATGACTAATCCTTTATCAGAGGACAAAGATTTAGTCATTGATCAGAAACTTGATCCAATTATCGCAGTTGATGTTATTGCAGAAACTAATACTGAACCAACTAGCGAAACTAATCTAGATGATCAACAATTAACGGAGGAAGAACTACGTTTAGCACAAGTAGATCCAAAGAATACTGAAAATATCTTAGATCCAAATGCCCAACTACCACTTGAAGTTCAGGAAGGAATTAAAGATTCGGATGTAGCATTATCTAAAGATGAAAATCTAATTGCCAGCGATCTTGCAACAGACATTAAAACAGACACACCTCTTGATTTAAAAGTTGAAACAAATTTAGATTCTAGATTGCTGACTGAAGAAGAATTACTCTTAGCTCAAGTAGATCCAAATAATGAGTTGGAAATCAATACTGATAAAATAGTAGACCCAAAAGCAGAAATTACTCCGGAAGGCCAATTAGTAAATAACGAGTTAGAATTGGCTCAGGATCCCAATGTAACTATTATCTCAGAAATACCTCTAGAACTTAACCCTAGCCTGCCAATCGATCCAACTCAAGAAATTCAGGCAGAAGTTAACCCTGAGCTAACAGAAGAAATGAGATTAGTGGAAGAAACTGACTTGCAAATTAACCCAGAATTAATTGCTGGAACTGAGATAGATTCTGACATTATCATTCCTGAAGAACTGCAAGAGACTGATGTTGTAGATTTAGAATTGCAAAATATACAGCAGGAAGTTAATCCAGAACTAGAGGCGACATTAGCAACAGAACCACTCCCTGAAGATTTGCTTGATGTTTCCCCAGAAACAATCTTGGAAGAAGAATTGCAAGCTGTTATCGATCCTGAGCTAGAGCAAGAAGTTTTACTAGCGGATGTAGTTGAACCAGAAGCAGAAGAGGAAATGCTTTTAGCGGAAGCACCTGTGGCAGAAACTGATGAAAACATGGTTCTTGCTGTGGAAAAAGAAGTTGAACTTGAAGCTGAGATGGAATTAGCAGAGCTTCAAACAGTTACACCCGAAGAATCAATCGATCAAGAATTAGAAACTGCGGAAGTATTAGAAGCTCAGCAGGATATCCCAGAAGATCAAATAGACACTACAACTGAGAGTGCTGAGAATATTATTTCAGCTGAAGAACTTACCAGACTAGTTGATGAAATTACCGTTGAGATGACTAATAATTTAGTTCCCGAGGATCTAGGAATTGAAATCGAGATACCAGAATCCAAATTAGCAGATCTAGAACTACAGGCCTTAATTGAGGTCATCCAAGAATCAATTGATTTAGGAAATAATCTTCAGCTTACAATCCCTGAGGATTTAAAAGAACTTTTGGCGGCTAACCCAGAAGATAGTCAAATTCTATTAGTAAATTTAATTGATCTAGCTCAAGCAAGCGATGTTAATAATGAGCAATTAAGCAACTTAATTAGATTACTCAATCAAGAACAAGAGTTAGAACCGAAGGAAATTATTTCTAACTTAGATTCAGAGCTCACTGGATTACTTAGTGGCCGACTTGATGACTTGAGTGTGCTTGAATTTAAAGAATTGTTTTCTAAACAAATCCCAGATCTTTCCACAGAAGAATTATTAAACTTTATGTTATTAATGCAAACTCTTAAAAAATCTAAAGGCAAATTGGAAGATTTAACTTTAGAAGAGCAATATTTATTACAAGAATTACTAGCCAGTAACGGTGAGGGAACGACCTTAGAGGAACTAAGCCCAGAAGAATTAGAGGAATTAATTCAAGAATTAAAAGCTCAAATCATGAATTCCCTTTTAAAATCTAAGGAATCTGGTGATTTTCTTAGCGAGAACGAAGAATCAGTTATTGCCTAACGTCAGCATAGTGCTAAGATAATTGCTTTTCGCCGACCTGAAATTAGAGCGAAAACTTTTTCAAGTGCCAAGATGAATCCAGAACAAGACATAGCTAAAGCTCATCATGCGGATGGTGTTGACCTTCACATAGCAAAAAATTTAATTATCTATATCGACGATCAGATTCATATTGGCGAACCATTAGGTAAAATTTGTTGCTTAGTTAACTCAAGTAACCTAGCAGAACCTCTTACAAATCTTTCCTACCAATTTATTCAATCACTTGAACTCGGAGGACTAGAAAAAACTGCGCGACTAGTTCAGGGCTTAATTCATCAAGCACCTGCTGATTGTAAAATTGGAATAGTTTGTGATCAAGATCAAAAAGAATTTACTGGTAATCAATTAGCGACAGAAATAAAATCACGTTACCCAACGGAAGTTATCGAGGAACGCTTTAAATTTTTAGCCTATACAGCAAATAGTCAAATGTCAGTGGTTGCTGCGCTCTGGGACGGACTTGGTCATTGCATTCCTAAAATTGATACTGGAGTAGACACAAAAACTACAGTTACTAATATTCTAAACTACTTATTTTATGAAAACCAAAACACATAATCTTTACGACCAACTTGTTACTGAGTTTGAAATTCAACCAGAAGAGGTAGCAACTTTGGCAAATTTTATTGAAGAATTAAATAAAATCTCCGAGACTCCTGGGCGCATTTCCCCTGCCAGTTTCTCAGAAATCACCAGACAGAAAAAGTTCTTTTTAGTCAGTAAGCTTGGTAAGATTATTGAAGAACGTCTTCGACTAGAAAGCTACTTAGCTGAGCCTTCTCCTGCTGGCAATGAACCATATCCAATTTCTCGTCTCGCACATATCCCACCAGATTACTGTACAGGTAATTACTTTGGTAAATTACAGATGATGCATGAAAGACATATCATTCGCGTTCAAAGATTCTTTGAGCTTCAGCAAACTCAAACTACTATTTAATTCCTTACCATCTATAAAACTTTATGCTATAAAACATATATGGCTAAATCGAGTAAAAATTGGCAATTAGTATATCAAGGTGCCATCGAGAACTTCGATAATGCTGAATCACTAGAATATTGGAAAGATAAGTCTGCAAATGAAAAATTTGCAGAAGTTACTCGATTAATTAACCAAGCGTTATCAATTCAAGGAAAGACCCACGATGGATCCGGACTACTTAGAACTACTGCAGTTATTAAATTCCCATAAAGTTAGATATCTAATCATTGGTGGATATGCTGTCATCAATTATACTGAGCCCAGATATACAAAAGACTTAGATTTATGGATTGATTGTTCAATTACTAACGCAAAAAAAACTCTTTCCGCTTTGACTGCATTTGGTGCTCCAGTATCAAATCTTCAAGCTGAAGATCTTGCAAAGCCTGGATTAATTTATGTTTTTGGTGCGCCACCACTTAGAGTCGATATCCTAAATCGTGTATCAGGTGCAACTTTTAATAATGCCTGGGAAAATAAAAATGTAATTATGCTGGATAAAGTGAAAGCAAACTTTGTTAGCTTGGCAGTATTAAAAAGACTTAAAAAATCAGCGAATCGCCCAAATGACTTAGCGGATCTTGATAAGTTAAACAAAATCAGACCTTAAGCAAGTTACAGATAGACTATAATCAAGAATTACTTTAGTGCCTTAAAACCAATAAACCTTTCCAAACTGGCTTTCTGGCTTCCTTGATTAAGAGCGATTTGGATTAATTCATCCAGTAAATCTGTGTATAAAACTTCAGGAGTTGTTTCGGCCCACAGGTAGAAAGCTAAAGAGCCAGGAAGTGCATTCAGCTCGTTTAGATAAATATTTCCAGTGTTGTTATCATGCATAAAATCGATGCGAACATTACCGGACGCATTTAATGCTTTAAAGGCTGTAGTTGCTATGTGTTGCACTTTTTCAATGATTGCCGGGTCTAGGTCCTTTGGATTTATAACACGAGTAAGGCTCGCCATCCCCTGTGAATCAGGATTCTTTTTGGTACCTGATCGCATGTACTTATCTTCGTATGATAATACTCCCGAATCAGATTGAGGAATTTCCACGACAGAAGTTTTTACATTACTGCCACTGCCACAAACAGCAATATTAATTTCAAACATCTTGCCCATGAATGGCTCAATCAGAGCCTGCAGATCGTATTTAAAAACATTTAGTAAGGCTTTTAGGAGCGAGTCGCGATCTTCCGCTTTAGCAATACCAACGCTAGACCCTCGATTACAAGGCTTCACAAAAATTGGAAAATTTTGTAGTTCTGGATTAGCAAGAATCTGATCTAAGACAGCATCAGGATTATTAATAAAATCAAATTTCCAAACACACTCCCCGCCAAGGACTGGTACTCCAGCCGAACGAAGCACCATCTTACAAACATGCTTGTTCATGCAAAGTGCTGCAGACAATAATCCAAAGCCGGTGTAATTAACTTCCGCCATCTCAAAGAGTCCCTGTATGTTACCATCCTCCCCATTCTCTCCATGAAAGACTGGAAAATAGACATCTACAGGAATAAACTTGGTCTGCTTTGAAGATAAATTTAGCAAACCTGGCAGACGCGGATGAGGTGGAAGCGTAACTTCCTGAAACTTATTTTTATAAGAATTAAACTTGGGATAAATAGATTTATCTAGCAGGCCTAAACCTGTATACCATTTACCGTCAGGTGCAATATAGACAGGGATTAAATTATACTTAGAATCATCTAGCGCTTTAATCATTTGCAAACCGGAGATGATGGAAATCTCGTGCTCGACAGATCTCCCACCAAACATCACAGCCAGGTTAAGTTTAGAATTTACTTTTGCGTCTTGCATCTTGAAATTTTCTATTAAAATTTGCCTTAAAATTTATAGGTTGCTTCATGATAATCACTCAAGTCATTTTCGATTAAGATTATTGTTTCAGGAATTGTTAGCTCAGCTAATCTTTGAAAGGCGATTTCTCGTGTACTAGCAACAATTAACTTTTCAGAGCCAACTCCAGCTTGAAAAGCTGTTTTATTAACTGGCCCAACAACAATTACATAATCACAAATTTCAGCTGCCTTAGAAGCAAGAAATTGATTGATCTCTGATTCTTCTGCCCCAAGCTCAATTACACCTGGAGTCATAATAATCCTTCTTTTCGCCGGCAATTGTTGCATAACTTCTAAGGCTGACTGAAAGCCTTCTTCGTTCGAATTATAACCGTCATGCAAGTAATATACCGTCCCACCTGCTACTTTAGTTTTTTCGAATGCTAAACGATTATTTACAGGTTGAATATTAGCAAATGCTCCAATAATTAATTCTGATTTGGCACCCATAGTTAAGGCTGTAGCAAAAACACAAGTTAAATTACTAACAGCAGCTCGCCCAAGAAGCTTAGTCTTCACTTGGTAAGTTGTCCCCTGATGTTCAATCTCAAACTTACTACCTTCAAAACTATAGGAAATGTTTTTTGCTAAAAAATTAACGTGTGGTTGTGGATTTAATCCGTAAAAAATATTAACTCGACGCTCATGCTCTAAGCCAGCTTTATTAGCTAAAATATTATCCGCATTAACAACTAAAATTCCGTCTCTTGGAACTGCTCGAGCAAGTTCAGTTTTTGCTTGATAAGTAACATCTTGAGAACCAAAACGCTCTAAATGTTGTTTGCCAATTGCTGTAATAATTCCAACTGTTGGAGGGGCAAGCTCGCAGAGTTTAGCAATAGATCCTAAACGATAGGCAGCCATCTCAACTACAGCAAAACGGAAACTAGCAGTTAAACGCTCCCTAATCTCCCGGGTAATACCCATCCGCGAATTTACTCCCGCAGAAGGCCAGAAAGTACTTCCAAGGGTTACTTGTAAAATATCTGCTAAGGCATTTTTGACACTGGTTTTCCCATAGCTTCCAGTGATCCCAATAATCTGCGGATTTGCTCGGCGAACTATCTGTGCTGCTTCCTCAAAAAATTTAGCTTGCAGTCTAGCTTCTGCTGGCTCTAAGAGCTTAAGTGTTAAGATGAGAATTCCTGGTAAGATTTGAACGAAAATAATTGCTAGAATTATTTTAATATAGAGTGCACAACAGCAAAGTGTAACTAATCCTAAGATGATGAGAGTGATAACTTTATAGAGATTAAAAATCTTCTTAGCACGAACGGTGAAATTTAATTTTAATTTTGCTTGCTGGCGTGGGTCAATTGTTGTGTAGGCAATTATGCCAATTGCAATTGTAGCCAACAACATGGGCAATGCGTAGCAGAGACAATACCAACCAAGGAGCAGAGCAAGTACTAAAACTCCAGTCACCTTTTTATCAAAAGCTTTATTATCTAAATACCACTTTGCTAGACGCCCCGAAGAATACTCATCTTGTTGAGCAATCTGTAAAAAGATTAATCCTCTCCTAAAGGCTAAAAAACCAAGGCTTACGGCTAAAATTAAACTTAAAAAGCAATTCATTAGTTATCTTTTACTTAGCTAAAAACTGTCGAATAATTTTGGCGCAATAGTGTGCACCAACATCAGCAAATGGCTCATGTCCTTGGTAAGCCAACACACGCAGCTCCGAATTAGCAATTGCTTGCTGATAAGCATTCGCTTGCTCAATTCCAGCTTGAGTATCATTTGCTCCCCAAAGCAGTAAGGTCTTCTGTTTAATCTTAACTGCATATTCTGAGAGATTTTCGTTCACTGTCTTGACTAAAAGCTTACGTAACTCCCCGGCTCTTTGATAATCACTGGAACCAAATTTTGGAACAAAATAATTTTTAAAGAAACTGGTGCGAACAATTTGGTCAATAAATTTTAAAGTCTTAGAAAAATACTTTAAAAACTTTAGTCGAGTTGTTTGCCAAAGAGTCTTCCGTTGCGGAAAGCCTGGAGTTCCAATTAAGACTAGTTTTTCTGCTAGAATTTCAGGATAAAGAGCTGCTAATTTTACTGAGATTCTTCCACCAAAGGAATGTCCAATTAAAATAGGTGTGATTTTTTCTTGTTCAATAAACTGTTTAACGTACTGCACGTAATCAGCCGTTGATGCTTCCTCGCTTAACATTGGAGTTTTTCCAAAGCCAGGTAAATCTAATAAATAAACTTGATAGTCTTTAGACAAAAACTTGGCTAAATCTAACAAATTTGCCTGAGAATGTTGCCAACCATGGAGCATTAATAATGACTCGCCATGAGTGCCTAGCTTTTTAAATTGAATGGGATTTTCCGACATCTAGCAATGTAATCTAAACTGGAAGTAGACTAACCCATTCGCTCAAATGCATCAATAAAATGATTTCAATTAAGAAAGAAATATTTAAAATACAATACTTTATAAATAGGTTTAATTTTTATTGACTAACACTACTTACAACTATTATTAATTACCCTTAGTGCACCCTCGATGCTGAGCTTGACGGTTTTAGTTGTGCGATTTGGTGTATCTATTGTATTTTCTAAAAATTGATTACAAACTCTTAATCCTAGCTCGCGACTAGCTTCCGAGTCTTGGCCAATCTTTCGAATATTTTGGACTAGCTTACGGCCAAGTGTTCCTAAGATAAATTCATCACTATGTAAATCTGGTTGCAACGGTAAAGTTGTAATAAGATCACAAACAAGACTAACAAATCTTTGATGCCGTGGACTCATCACGGAATATTTTGGCAAACAATCAATCACCCCAGAAAAATATTTTACTAATGGACTTTGAGCTTCACGATAGCTACCAGCAATCTTTTCTTGAAGTAAGGAGCCTGCAACATCACCAAGAAAAGAGACCTCACCCCAGCTACTTTTTCCATTTCTAAGTAGCGCCTGAAAGTTCATAACAATACTTTGCTCAATTTTATGATAACGAAAACCACGGAATGACTGAAAAATTGCCTGACGACAGGACATCGGAAGTCGACAGTCAGCTAGATAATCAATCATCCTGTTTTGCACATCTGGATTATCTAAACATGCTCCAAGAAGCTGAATTCCTTGAATAAATTCGGTTTGCATCGGCCCTGGAAGAGGTAACTCCGTGTTAGAGCGAGCGATACGATCAAGTTTGCTAAAGACTAAATCTCTTTGATGAATTTGGATCTCGCGAAAGTCTTTTCTAAATTGAGGAGCTAACTGCTCACGACTTCTAATACTTAAAAGTTCAGCTAATAGATGAACACGCCGAAGATTTCCTTCTAAGAACTGATTGACCAAGTCATCTACTAATTGTTTTTTTTGTTCAAAACTTGCAACATCTAAAGAATCCTTCTCCACCCTACGAATTGCCTTCATTCCTTCTGGAAATTCACGATTTAAAAAAAAATCTGATATTTTTTGAGCTATCCAACTTGGCCTGTGACAATCACGCATCGATTAAATTTACCAAACATAGTGTGCCTAATCAATTATAATTAATTACTTTTCAAGCATAAAAAAAGCCCCCTAAATCAGTTAAGATCTAGGGGGCTTTCATGAGCTAATCTTTTCAAAGATCAGGAATGAAGTCTTACTTTCTTAAAAAAGTAGGAATTTCAAATTTGTCATCAGAACCAGAAAGAACTGAGAACTTTTTAAGTTTCATAACATCATTGTTATCTTTAGCGGGCTCAGCAGAAGTAGTTGAAGAAACTTCAATCTTAGCAGAGTTAGACATCATTGGCTTACTGCTAGCAACAATTCGGCTAGAAGTATCACGAGCATGATCTTCAAAACCAGTTGCGATTACAGTTACACGAACTAGATCTTCAATCGCTGGGTCAATCACCATCCCCCAAATGATGTTAGCATCAGGGTGAGCTTCAGAATGAATTAATTCAGCAGCTTCGTTAATCTCTGGAAGCGTAACATCCATTGAAGAAGTAATATTGATCAAGACACCTTTAGCACCACGAATCGAAACGTCTTCTAACAATGGGCTAGAAACAGCTTTTTCAGCAGCTTCTAAAGCGCGGTTTTCGCCACGGCTTTCCCCTGTTCCCATCATCGCCATGCCCATTCCAGACATAACAGCGCGAACATCAGAGAAGTCAACGTTAACTAAACCTTCACAGATGATTAGGTCAGAAATACCTTTAACAGCTTGGAACAGAACATCATCAGCTTTCTTGAAAGCTTCGATTAAGGTTGTGTTACGACCAGCAATAGAAAGTAATCTTTGGTTAGGAATTGTGATTAATGTATCAACATGTTTCTTAAGTTCCTCAAGACCTCTTTCTGCGTTAGACATACGACGACGTCCTTCGAACAAGAAAGGCTTAGTAACAACACCAACAGTTAAGCAACCTAAGTTACGAGCGCACTCAGCAACAACTGCCGAAGCAAATGTTCCTGTTCCACCACCCATACCAGCAGTTACGAATACCATGTCGGCACCTTCTAAAGCTGCACGAATTTCTTCGTAGCTTTCTTTAGCAGAAGCATATCCAACATCTGGATCTGCACCAGCACCAAGTCCGCGAGTGATTTCAGCACCTAATTGAATTTTGTTTACAGCCTTAGCAGAAGCTAATGCCTGAGCATCCGTGTTGGCAGCGTAGAATTCAACGCCCATCAACCCTGATTCGATCATGTTGTTTACAGCGTTCACACCTGCTCCACCGCAACCAAAAACTTTAATGATTGCTTTATTATCTCTTAACTTATTGCGGATACTATCGTCAGACATGTGTTACCTCTCCAAAATTGATAAATTTGTTTAATTTGCGATTAGATTTAGGGTCTTGCCAACCGAAATTTAAGAAAAAGTTAACTTTTTCAGTTACCTTTAAACTGTAGGCGAATGTACACGAATCTGTATAGCTAGTAAACATTTTTGGATAATAATATGTTTTTTTAGTTAAATCAGGGGAGTATAAGTCTAAAGGGGTACGGAACTAGCTGATGTTATTATTTTTTGAACAAAAATATCCTACTACAGAACATATCGATAATCAATCTGCCTCAATCGTAATTTATAGGAATCAGCATGCCCAAGGTAGCCAGAATACGAACTAAGTGTCTGTAAAAAGCTTTCTTTGCTGATAAAACCTTTATAATAGGACAACTCACGCTGATTAATCTTTTTAATCATTCTCCTTTTTGTTTTACTCCTAACTACTTGATGATTAGGCAAAACTACATATCCCAAAAAATCCCACCCCTGAGTTAGCGGACGTAATATTATTTTATGTGGATGCAATTGCAGTTTGAGTCTGACATCCAAAAAATCATTAATTTTACTGAGGAACTGTTCCAGTTCTCCATGACTCCGATTTAGAAGAATAAAGTCATCTGCATAGCGTAGATAATGCTTCGCTTGCAATTCATGTTTTATAAACTGATCCAATTCGTTTAAGTAGATATTTGTAAAGATTTGAGAAGTAAGATTGCCAATTGGCAAACCTTTACCTTTTAACCCTTCAATATTAAAACTAGTGACAACTTTTTCTAGTAACAACAAAGCCTGTTCGTCGTGAATCTGCTGACTCAAGATATCTAATAATAACCTATGATCAACGCTATCATAAAATTTTCGAACATCACATTTTAAGCCCCAAAGATTATGAGTGAAATTACGACTCGCCTTTCCAATCATTTTATTTAAGTTTTTAACAGCTAAGTGGGTTCCTTTTCCAATACGACAAGAATAGGAGTGAAAAAATAACTTTGGCTCGAAGATTAACGCCAATTGATTATAAACACTTTGGTGGACTACGCGATCTC
>JANNBC010000058.1:0-5199 GCA_031385045.1 bacterium
CCAGTATTACTAACTGGATCGAGAATTTCTACAATCCTAAGAGGATGCATTCTGCTTTGGGGTATTGTAGTCCTGATGAATTTGAACAAATTCATCACAAAAGTTTATAGGGATTCTTGTCCAACATTTTGGCGAAGCTCAAAGTCCAATTAGTGCTAAAAGTAATGGCCAGAGTGGCATTGCTCCTTCAGTAATAAGACAATCAAAGAGTGCCCCAATGTTTAAGTCTCTAGCCAGAAGCCAGGTATGTGTTTCATCTCGCCAGGGCTCATGGAAATAATTTACAAGCCCAGTAATTAATAAATAGATAATAAAAACAATCCACTTAGACATAAAAACAGTTAATCATAAATATAATAAATATAAGTCTAAAGTAGTAAACTCAAACAAACGGTCATATAGTTATATTTGTTTAAAATGACAGGTGAATCCCATAATTTTGTATTCTAACTATAAGCTTACTCTATTTTTAATTTATCTAGTCATAGTATATTTATTCAAAAAACCCTATAGAGAATCTCAAACTCAATCTAAGCTCACTATTTGTAGAGGACTCCCTACTCACCAACTAATCTTGTTATTTATTCAAAATCAACGCTTTATCACTTATTGCTGAATTTTTCAAAATCTCTTTAATCTAAAGAAAAGTGTTCTGATAAATATAGAATTAAAGTAATAAATAGAACTTAAGAAAATATTTTTTATCTATCATTTCCAATAGTACTAGTATGTCATTGTTAAGTTGATGAATTACTGCGAAGCAAAAATACTAGGTAGATAGAACAACTTCAACAATCTATAGTTACTTCAAGGCAAGAAGTTAAACAACTAATTGGATATTCAGCTTCTAAAAAGTTAAACTTTAAAAAATAATGCAATTTAAACTCCTTAATTTCAAATAGCATTAGCCTAGAAGTTTTTATATGATAATTTTTCAATCAATGAATCAAACTCAAATCTCAGTAGTCGTTCCTGCTCATAATTCTGAGAAATACTTAGAAAAGTGTTTAAAAGCGATATTATTATCGGACTATAATAATTATGAACTGATAGTAGTTAGCGATGCAAGCAATGATAATACTGTTGAGATTGCCAAAAAATATGCTGACAAAGTTATTGAATTAAAAAAATGCCACAATCGTTTGCAAGTCAGAATGATTGGATTTCAGGCTTGCAGGGGCGAACTTATAGTTAACATAGATTCTGATGTTGAAATTAAATCTGATACTCTTACTAAAATATCAACTTATTTTAGAAATAACTATCAGATTGGTGCAATGACGGGAATCTTAACTAAGGAAAGTGACGCTGATAATTTCTTTTCTTCCTATAAAAATTTGTATATGAATTTCAAGTTTTTAAAATTACCTCCAAAAATCAAGTTTCTATACGGCTCAATATTCGTATTGACTAGAAGTGCTTTAGCAGTTGCCTTACAAAAACTATCAGAAAGCACTATTCAGACTGCAACTGATGAATCAGAATTAAGTCAAATTTTAATTACTGCTGGTATTGAAATGGGTTTGACAGCTCCTTAGAAGTCAAACATAATAAGATTTATAATTTCAAAACATTATTAGTAAATGATTTTTTTATTCCAAGAGAGTTCGCTAAATTACTTAGACATCAAAAAAGCAAGCCGACATTAGCGCTAGGCCAGCCTGTTTTTTTACATACCCTGCTATCACAACTTATAGCAATCACAACGGCATATCTTTCGATATTAAGTATTATTTTTTCACTTAAATTATTCATTGCTTTTATGATCTTATGGCTATCAAGTAATTTACAATTTTTGTATTTCATCTATCAGAATAAAGGCATAGTTTATACGATACCCTCGATCCTTTTTACATTTATAGACCAAATAACAATGGGCATAGGTATTTTAATTGGTCTAATATGCCCCTCTAAAAAATCCTCAACTTCTCTTTTAGAACAAGTTTTAGTCGAGAGAACATGGAGCAAATATGCCTAAATTACTAGCCTTATAGATTATTTTTATACCTTGAAATATTCCTAATTTTTACGAACATACTAAAAAAACTCCCTAATAAAATCTTAGCTATCAGTTCAGTAAAATTTATTATTTTTAGATTTTTAACTGCTTCACAAATCAATACTCGATGATATTTAGTGAAAATTTTTTGGGGACTACTCTTGTTGTTATAAATTTTATTAAAAATATGTCGGCTCCGTTCGTTAAAAAAACCAACACTATCTAATCGTATTAATTTATCCTTGGAGTGATAGACATTTACCTTTGGAAAGATTATCGTTCTAAAACCTGCCGCTCTTGTCCTAAAACAAAAATCAACATCTTCGTAATATAGAAAAAACTCCTCTCGCAAGAGGCCGATAGAATAAAACAAACTACTTCTTACTAACATTGAACAGCCACTTACACAGTCAACATCCTTAACGGAATCTTGATTGTTATGAATTGTAGGAGTAATTATATTAAAACTACTCTGCCAGCCATCCAGTGAATCGATACTTAACCCATCAAAATGAAAGGAATTAGGAGCTTTTCCATTAATAATTCGGGGGCCACATATTCCAATTTTAGAATCTTGAGAAAGTAAATTTACTAATTTTGTTAGAGAATCATTTTCAACTTCAACATCAGGATTGAGAATCCAGATATAATCTGCTTTATTATTGAGAGCAATTAAAATACCAGGATTATTTCCACCAGCATAGCCTAAATTCTTTTTATTCTGAATAAACTCAATTTCTGAGAAACTTTGACGAAGATATATTTCGGAGTTATTTGGCGACCCGTTATCAATAATTACAATTTTAAAATTTGAATAAATTAATTCTCTACAAGCTTGAATACATCTTGCAGTCTGTTGGTAATTTTTCCAATTTAAAATTAAAATATAAACTATTGGTTCAGGAAACATAATATTTATGGCTCTTAATATTATTTTTGAATAATTTGATTATTTAATAACTCAGAATAGAGTTCGATCATTTGATTTGAAAAATTAAATTCAGTGAATAGTCTGCTTACATGTCGGTAGGCCTCACTCCCTAATTTATTGCTCAAATTTAAGTCTGTAGAAATTCTTAAAATTGCCTGGCTAAGCCCCACAACAGAACCTGAATTAAACAAAAGCCCAGTTTGCTCATCTATAATAATTTCTTTAACTCCAGTTATATTAGAACAAATAACTGGTTTTCCAAAAGACATGGCTTCAAGAGCCACTTGAGGATTGCTTTCTGTCCAAGAACACAAAATTAGGCATCGACTATCCCTAATCATTTGTAACGCAATTTCATACTTTTGTTCTCCTAAAAATATTACTTTTTCTTGTAAATTAAGTTTTTTCCGGAGATATTGACATTTCTCTAACTCGCTACCAGAGCCAACAATGTAAAGCAGTGCTTGGCAGCCCTCAGAAACTGCCCGAGAATAAGCTTCTATTAGAAGCGGCAACTGTTTCTCAGGAGCTAGACGTCCACAAAAAATAAAGTTATCTGGTTCAAAATTTATCTTAAATTGTTTAGTTTGATTAGCTAAAGAAGAAGAGTTCCTAAAGTAAGGAATATAAATTGCTTGCTTATATCCAAAATCTATCTCCATTTCATTTTTTAAAGATTCTGTAACAACCGTTACTCGATCTGCTACTAAAAGTGTAAAATTGATCTTTAGTGACATTAGTCTTTTCTTCGAACTAATGTCTCGCTCTCCTCCAACAAAGCTAACAATTAGGGGGGTCTTAAACAAAAACTTTGCAATAGCCAATAGACATATCTCCCAAGATACAAATACCATATGGTAGGCATCAAAACTATTTTTTCGCAGAAACAAAAGAAAGCGAATGCTTGCTAAGCTAAATTGGAACAAGTTTAAAAAAAATTTCTTAAGTTCTTTGAACTATTCCATGGATTAATAAATGAATCCCTGTAAATTAAAATCTCATTTGGAAGTTCACCGAAAACTGGATTATGAAGCATCGAGTCTTCCTTGGATGTTGCTAAACATTCATTAATTCCTTGGTCATTAAGATCCTTAGCTAAGAAATGACTTAACTTTTGAGACCCTCCGACACTAAGATAAAATGAATTCCAAATTAATATTTTCATTGAAGTTTATTAGAGATTCATTACATACTTAACAAGAAATCACTCCCAAATAAGTGCGATTTGTTAAAAAATTTCGCAAACCTGCTCTCAGGATTTATCAAATGAATTCATTAACAATTGTTCTAAACCATGCACAAAGGATACAGAAATCTCCTATGTGGCCATCAGATTACTTTAATTCTTAATCAGAATCAGTCTGCATGGAATAATTAAAAAATTCAAAATCATTTTTGTATAGATTTTTTATAACTTCAGCATTAGTTATATTAAACCAATTTTTGATCTTTTGGCTTGAAGTTGAATTAACTTTAAGGTTTAAGTCAATTCCAAATCTATTTCCAAAATCTTTTAACCTTGCCTCATCTTCTAATTGAATAATCTCAGAAAAGAATCCTGGAGATAAATTCAATGTGCAGATTGGAAAATTTAGCTGACTCTGAGGTCGAATATGTGGATCTTGGAGATAAACTTTTGGCAAAAAAGACAGAAAATTATCAAATTTTAGTGAAATAAGTTTTTTTGCGATAGAGTCATATGAATCGTTTTTTTTAACTCCTAAATATTGAAAAAAAAGTCGTTGGCAGTCTTGCCATTCATGATAACGCCGATCTTTCCTATCAATGATGGGATTAACTTGGAATTTATCTTGAAAAAAAGAAATGGTTCTATAATAGGGGTTTCTAACAAGAAGGATATGTTCAGATTTTATGTTTAGTATCCAACAACCTAGCCGAAGAATAAAGAGCTGCCCAAAATGTAATTTCTTAAGATGAGGATATGTGGAAAGCGAGCTGTACATAACCTTAAAATTAGTAGTTAAAAATTTGAACTGCCCCTTAATTTTAAAATGTACCATAATAAGCCTAACTTTAATTTGGAGTTGTTAAGAAAATAAAATATTTCGCTCAAAATCTCCTTGTTAAGGATTTCATCCTGAGCCAGCCTTCCTTCCTGACTACTCAGCATGATAAAGTAAAAAGCTGACTCAAACAATAATATTCTTCTTTTAGATTAAATCTGACTGTAGGAAATGAAACACCGGACGGATCTCTAGACACCCAGCACGAAGTCTAGATTATGGATTAATGTTGGACTAAAACCGAT
>JANNBC010000061.1:0-49880 GCA_031385045.1 bacterium
TCTGTATTTGCGAACACGTTGAGTAAGAAACAAAGCAACTACTAAGTATGTAGAAAGCCAAGGTTGACGCTTCTAGGACGGGAGTTCGATTCTCCCCACCTCCATTCTCCCCTTTTGGGACGCACGGCATTATTGCCGCTACCATTCATAATCTTAGGCGTCCCAAAAGGGGAGAATTGCACCATCTATTAACTCCTAGAATTAAACCAACCTTCGCTGAGCAAATCTCCATCCACCGGTTCTCTTCAGGTATCTCTCAAACTCTTTTGCCTTAACTTCATTGCTAAATGCAACATAACTCACAAGCACCCAAGGCCGATATGGATGAGTATATTCTGCTTGTCCGCTATTATGATCTTGAAGTCTGCGTTGCGGTTTTAGAGCCATCCAACTTTATTTGTATTTAGAGGCAAAATTCATTCTGAATAGTCGATAACATTCTAACTTAATTTAGTTAGAGCTTATGCCCCGCCTCAGAAAGGTAATCCTTAATAACAAAGTTTACTTCGTAACCCTTAGTGTGGAAGTGGGAATTATGTTGCATGCAAATCCATTAGTGTCGAACTGTAATTGCAGAAGCAAAAGTAAAGATTGATGACCAATTAACTGGTAACCCAAGCTCGAGAAGACATGGTTTTAAAGTTTATTTTAATTGTGAAGGTTGCAGTGTGAGATCGATTTTATCATTTTCGCAACACAAAGGGACAACTTATGTTGCATTCCAACCCGAATAGTCTTACGAAAACCTTTACTAGTGGGTATAACTTCAAGTATCAAGATGTATAACCTATAACTTATAATTGTTATGAAGTGGAGCTCGAAATCGATTAATTTTTCTGATATACCTGATAGCTTATTCGAAAAGAAAATCTATATCTTTTCTTATAGTCTTAACGACAGAGCAGAAGCATCTATTGATTTCCTAAATAATCGCTACAAAGAAAGTAGTGTATTTGTAAAAGCTGTTGAGTTTATTGACGGAATTTATCTAGAAGGCTTTAGAGCTGATGTAGATTCACTTCTTCGAATAGGTTTCTTTCCTGCAAACGAGTCTGCATATGAGCTGAATGAGGGATTAGTTCATGCCTTAATTGGATCTTACAAATCTGCATTTGATCACGTAAGAAGAGCGCTAGAGCTCGTACTAGTAGGCGGTTACTTTTGTAAAAAAGAAGTGAGTAAAGCTCATGCGAAAGAATGGATTGAGTCACATCGGCAGACCCCATTGTTTTCACATACTGTAAATGAGGTTAAGAAAGATTCACCGTTTCTTGAAATAGACGCTGATTATTATTGGGCTAAAAATATTAAGGCATTATACTGGGAGATCTGTGATATAACTCACGTTCGAGGTGAGGCAAATAGTTCACGGATACTGAATGAGACTTCATGCCACTTTGGATCTATGGCGTTACCCAACATTACAGAAACAGGACTTTCAAGATTTGCAGATTTATATATTAGAGTTGTTCAAGAGATTGCAACAATGATGGCACTTTTTAACCCTCCACTTTTAATAGGATTGCCAATTGAAGAAAAATTTGGCGTTAATGAACCTATTGGAGGTTATTATAATGAATTTCAATCTGCAAAATTTAAAGAAATTTTACCTGAACATTATCGAGAATTCTTTGAAAGTTTTGTGAAAGAAGATTCAGAAATCATAGGTGTACATCGCTATTTTAATGATCTTCCAGATCTTTCTGATGATGACATCAATAAACAAATACAGGAGTGGGAGCGCTTATTAAATGTTTCCACGAAAAAAGTTGAGTCTGAAGAATAATATTAAAAGCGGTCTTTTTAAATTTCAATCTAAATTATAATAGAAATCAATTTTGTCAGCACTATTCGATTATTTAAGAAGGATTCGTTGAGCAAGATCAATATTAAATCCACTATTTAATGTTTTAAATATTAATATCTCATCTAGATCAACTAAGGATTCTTGGATTCTCTTTTCCGCAATTAGTTTTTTTGTACTGATGCCTGTTGTAGAGTTATCGTTACGTAATTCAACTTCATCTTTATCTTTGAAGAATAAATTCAATACTTTCAAACAGTCTCCATCAGAGCAAACTCCGTTAGAGCCAGACAAGGTAACTTTTTTCCAATCTATCCACTTTTCTTCGAAATATCGCTTATATCGAAATGCATAATCATAGGTAATGACAACACTGATCTTCTTATTGGTAGATTTTTGAAGTTGAGCAGAGCTATTATGGATTCTAAGAAATAAATAATCTAAAGTTGCATACACCGACATAGATGCAACAGCAGATTTTTTAGGACTTTTCCATGCTGAATAAGCTAATCCAAAATCATCGAAACTTTGGGGAATATATTTAACTTCAAAGTCAAATAATGTATCAATTTTTTTTGCAGAAACATCAAATTCTCCACCATATGCTTCTAAATCTAATAATTCATAATTATTAGAAATTAACCATTCTGCAAATTTTAGTTCCATAAACCTGCTTACAAATCTATCTGATTGTTTTTTGCGATTAAATGCATCACCATCAAACCAATTTTCTTGTAATTCTCCAAGATATCTTTGAGTGAGTTGCTTATTTGGAAGTTTGTTTTCATAGCAAAAATGATGAAATGGGGAAGAATACTGACCTAAAATGCCGTCTTGGCATGCATGAATTATTATTGGAATATGAAGTTCACGGCCGTTAGAAGTTAAAAATTCTTGAAGTTTCGTTAGGCTATTTACATTTGGAAGTAGAATGTTCTTAATGACGGGGCAGTTTTGTTGTAATGAGTCTAAGATAGGGAAGCATTCTTCAGTCGTGTTTAAGAACTTACCTGACATGCATGCGCACTCGATTGGTTTCATTTCATTTAATTGAATATTTATTACTTAACTTTTATAATATTAGCATAATAATTAAAAACCATGATACTTTAGTGTGACACTCCACCTAACTTTGACTTGTAAAACACCAGTAATTATAGTAACTTATAATAGTCGCAAAAAGTTAGTAGCGTATCTCCCCGCCGTAATATTTCCCATCGAAAATCCAATTATTTCAAATAGTTAAATTGCAAAAACTAATAAATTCCTAGAAAATGTGGCACTTTTATTGATTGCTTAATGTAAATTGCCTAAATTTTCATTGAAGATTTAGGGATTTATATGATACAATGCAATTATGAAAAGTAAAACTAAAGCACAGGCAATGTTTGATAGCATGAAAGCTGGAAGGCTTTACAGGCAATCTGAGCTGCAAAAAGAATGGCCCAATGCGAGTCACGATCTAAAAGCATTAGCTGATGCAGGTGAAATAAGGAAAGCCTTGGCTGGTTTTTATTATAAACCTAAAAAGAACAAATATGGATTTGTTGCACCCGAAGATAAAGAGTTAGTCGAAGCTTTTTTAAAAGACGATAATTTTTTGTTGGTAAACACAAATGATTATACCTCTCTTGTTTCTGGACTCACTCAATTGTCTATGGGTTATAAAGTTCTTAATCAAAGACGACATGGAAAGTTTAAGTTAGCGGGTTTTCCTTTTGATTTTAGAGTTAGACGAAATTTTCCTAAAAAAGTTACTAAAGAGTTTTTGTTACTAGATCTGCTGGACAATGTTGAACAGCTTGAAGATGGTAGGTCTTTGAAGGAAGAAGTAAAAAACAAGCTGAAAGAATTTGATTCAAAACAGTTACTAAAAATGGCAAGTTTATATGCTAATCGTACTACTGAAAGATTTTTACAAAGAGAACTTGCCTCATGAAGAAGAAAATATTTGTACATCAGCATCCTGATTTTAAAGATATTTGTGAAGCTGCTCGTGATAAATACAAAGCATCGTTACAAATTGTTGAAAAAGATTATTGGGTCATGCATGTAATTTGGGCACTCACTCAAAATGCTTATAATTTTGAATTGAAAGGTGGCACATCACTTTCTAAAGGCTGGGAGCTAATCAGTCGTTTTTCTGAAGATGTTGATATTCATATTCATCCACCAAAGGATATGGAAGTTTACTCTGGAAAAAATCATGACAAAGAAAAACACAGAGAGTCAAGAAATCAATTTTATAACTGGTTAGTTAGTGATCTGAAGATTGAAGGAGCATCCTCCATTCTCAGGGATTCGACATGGGAAGATCCAAAAATCAGAAACTGTGGAATTGCAGTTAAATATCCATCTATCTTTGATCAAACTTCTGTTGTTAAGCCACATGTTCTTTTGGAAGTTGGTTTTGCTCAGGTGGAACCTAACGAGAAATTGACTATCAGCTCATGGGTTAGCGATATTGCAGCCTCCGCTAACCTTGACGTTATCGATAACCGTGCAGTCGGCATAAAATGCTATTTGCCTGAATATACTTTTGTAGAAAAGCTATCAGCTATTTCTAAAAAGTTTGCACAGCAACAAGTACATAAAATTTTACCACAAAACTTTATCCGTCATTATTATGATGTTTACCAGTTGCTTGGCACTGAACGCATTCAAAGATTCATTGGCACCAAAGAGTACGCTCAGCATAAAGAACAAATGTTTAGACGGTCTTCCTCTGAATCTCTGGCGAATGATCCAGCTTTTTTACTGAACGATGCTGAAACTAGAAAGCTATATGAAGCAAGTTACGTCAGTAAAGAAGATTTGTATTATTCAAATAGGCCCGAGTTTGGTCAGATACTCAAAACAATTTCTGACCAGCTTGCGAAGTTGTAATGTCGCAAGCTAAGTTAAAATGATGTTGATATGAGGTGCCGTATGCCTATAAGCAATGAGGCTACTTCTTTATTTTATGTTCTGATGAATGTTTAATGATTGATCCGAAAATAATTATCATTATTCAAGAGCTGCTCCAAAGATCATTAAGATTTATTATCGCTATCGATGGCAGAGGCGGGGCAGGGAAGTCAACTTTTGCCAAGGCATTGAAACAGGAATTTTCTGATATCAAAATAGTTGAATATGATTGGTTTTATCAAGCAAATTCAGGTAATGATTTAAATAAATATGATTCAGAAAGGTTGTACCAACAGATCATTTCTCCATATCTTAATGGCGAACAAATTTTAAAATTTGGGAAATATAACTGGGGTTTTTTGGCGGAACAAGAACAAGAAGACTTGCTCACTAAACATGAGTTAATCTTGGAAGAGCAAAGTATCTTATTAATTGAAGGTTGCATGACACTGCATCCTCACCTTAGTAAGTTTTATGATTTGAAGATTTGGATTGATACAAGCTCAGAGGAAAGTTTTCAAAGAGGAGTAAGAAGAGATATCGAAGAGTATCATCTTCTGCCTGAGACAGTGAAGGCTAATTGGCATCACTGGAGCGTAAGCGAACAAAATGCTTTGAAGAGTTTTGATCGAAAATCTTTGGCAGATTTTGTCATTAAGTAATTTTCTGAGCAAATGTGTGACACTTCACCTAACTTTGACTTGTAAAACACCAGTAATTATAGTAAGTTATAATAGTCGCAAAAAGTTAGTAGCGTATCTCCCCACCTCCACCATCTTTTTGATCGGCATATTTTGTGAAGACTTGAAGCAATATTGATTTCCACCTAGATTGCCACTTTTACATCACTTAATAGAGCATCGGTTATAATCCTTCCTTATTCACAATCTAGACTTCGAGCTGGGAGCCTAGAGATCTATCTACCGCCCAAGAGATTAGCTCCAAAATCATTGTGATCAATATTTATTTATTGCAAGTAAGATGTAGTGCACATTAGAATTTAGTTTAGCAATTGAGTTGGGTGGCTCTAGGTTCTAAACATCGGGGGTGTCCAGGTTTCGACTGGATTTGAAGACTTTGGTAAGCATACCGAGGGTTCCGTTGGCCTCGTAAAAAAGCGGAAAAAAGATAATTGCTAACGAAGATAATTATCAACTAGCACTAGCTGCTTAATCAGCCGGTGTGGCGTTTAGGGGGTTCGCCTGTGACTCTTTAAAAGCTTAAATAATGCAGGATGGCAACTGACATGCCTTTGGTTCGGTTGTGAGAAAGAAAAGGCTGGCTCAACGCTTTCTGTATTTGCGAACACGTTGAGTAAGAAACAAAGCAACTACTAAGTATGTAGAAAGCCAAGGTTGACGCTTCTAGGACGGGAGTTCGATTCTCCCCACCTCCACCATTTTAGATTTTTCTCGCAGTAATTTGTGGGGAGAATCGAACTCTAAAGAGTTCACGGCGATTCTCGTTTTTTGCTGTGCAAAAAACATTTCCCCACCTCCACCAATTTTAGATTTTTCTCGCACTAATCTGTGGGGAGAATCGAACTCTAAAGAGTTCACGGCGATTCTCGTTTTTTGCCGTGCAAAAAACATTTCCCCACCTCCACAATCTTTTGTGATACTTGATTGCTTAGAATTTTTTAATTAAAGCAACTAATTCATCAATCTTAATTTGACGTTCTTTTTGATTGCCAGCTTTAAATGTATCAACAACACATTGCTTAAGATGTTCTTGAAGTATTACTGCCTGTAGGGAACGTAAGGCAGTTTGAGCGGCACTGATTTGGTTAATAATATCAGGACAGTAGCGACCTTCTTCAATCATTTTTTGTATCCCAACAACTTGTCCTGCAATTCTTTTAACTCTATTTAACTGAACTGTATGATCAGGGTGGTTATTATTAATTTTGTCACAACAATTATTTTTCATCTTTATAGTTGAATATTAAAAAATAATAGTATACCCTATAGGGGTATATAGTATCAAGAGGAAATATGAATAAAAAGTTTAAAATTATTGGAATGACCTGTAATAGTTGTGTTGTTAAAATTACAGAGGCTTTAAAGCGTGGGGGCTATAGCAATGTTTCTGTTACACTAGATCCGCCACAAGGAGAGGTTTCATCTGAACATCAAATTGAAATTAGTAATATTGAAAAGATTGTTTCTAGTCTTGGAAAATATCAAGTAACAGAATTAACTACGTCAGTAGGTTTAGGAGCAGATGAAAATTTAATTGTTACAAATATTGTACTGCCGGAAGATAGCTTGATCCCATTGTTTGTAATTATAGGTTATCTCGTTGGAGGTGTTGTACTTAGATCCTTTTTATCTAAAGATTTTTCTCTAGATACATTAATGATTAACTTCATGGGAGGATTTTTTATAATCTTCTCGATGTTTAAGTTACTCAATTTAAGTGGATTTGCAGAAGCTTATGCTACCTATGATATTTTAGCTAAGAAATCACGAGCTTATGCACTGGCGTATCCATTTGTTGAATTAGCACTAGGTGTTTTGTATCTTACACTAGCAAATCTTTTTTATGTAAATTTAATTGTATTAATATTAATGATTGTTGGATCGATCGGAGTTTTTGAAGCACTTAGAGCTAAGCGAACTATCCAATGTGCTTGCTTAGGTACGGCTTTAAAACTTCCTATGACCAAAGTTACTTTAGCAGAAGATTTGTTAATGGGATTTATGGCACTTGCTATGATTGTTTTATGAGTTTCAGTCAAAAAAAACGTCATAAGGATAACCGTAGAATTTCATTGTCCTTTAACTTTGTATATGTTGTTCAAGTTATATGCTCTTAGGCTTCAAGCAATTCCTTTCTTGCTTCCTTATCTTGTCTTTGATGATTTGGGCAAATCATTGCATTCTGAGCGATGCGTTTGCTGCTGTTAGGGAAGTATCTAGTAATCAGGCACCTTGCCATGGTCAATCTAAAGATCGAAGCCATCACACGAAGTGTGAGGAAAATTCTTGTTGTCAGCCACTTTTAAAGTCAGATGTTAGTGCTAAGGTCAGCTTAGAAATTAATTTAATTAATAATTTCTTTAAAGATGAAAATACTTTTTTTGTGCGAGAATACTGTAACTTTTCAAATCTTAATTTAATTAAATCAACAACTTGTCCACCAAAATACTCAGATCGATTCATTAAATCTCTTTCCTCTGCACCACAAGCCCCTCCAAGTAACTTCTTCCGCTAAATCTCGCAGGATAGTATTATCTATCCAAAAGTCATATTTAATAATTATTAGGCCATGAAATTAAAATCATTCACTAAATGTAATCTAATTTGTTACACACGGTGTAGTACAAAACTACTGATCCTTTTTTTCGCAATTGCATTTTTAGCATGTAGTAAAACGATTTTATTAGAAACCGTCCCTGTAAATAGCCCTGGAAATCCATCAATTGGGGAAGGTGCTTATTTGCCAGAGTCCAAAGTTTTAAATATTTCATCATCAGATCCTATTTATTCAAAGAATAAAAATAATCAATCAAGTAAAATGAAAAATCACGTTCATGGGATGAAAATGAATGAAGAGAAATTACTCGACTCAGACGTTTTGTATTCCTGTCCAATGCATAGTGAGATTACCTCCAAGGATCCTACAGATCGTTGTCCAAAGTGTAATATGTTGATTAATCGTGTGGTCAGACAGTCGCCATCTAAACATGAAAATATGAATCATGGAGGAATGAAGGAATGAAAGTTGAGTCAGTTTACCTAAAAATTTTAATTGTTTTTGTCTTTGCTTTTACAAGTTGCGCCAGTGTGAAAAGAGGCACTGGTTTTGATGATCTTAGTAAAGATGTAAAGGTTCGAAGTGGACAAAAGATTTACTGGAAACAGGGCACTTCAGAAGATAAACTTGTTGATTTAGAAATTAAAAAGATATTAGCAAACAATATATCTGTAAATGAAGCAGTTCAGTTAGCACTTCTTAATAATCGAAATTTACAAGCAACTTATGAAAATTTAAATATTGCCCAAGCTGATTTGGTTCAAGCGGGACTCCTTAGTAATCCAGCTTTTGATGCTGAATTTAGATTCAAAAGTGGTGGTGGTTTCGGATTTGATGGCGCAATTCTCCAAAACCTTATTGAGGTTCTTTTTATACCGCTTAGAAAAAAAGTTGCTAAAGCCGAGTTTGAAGCCACAAAAGTCCGTGTTATTGGTGAGATTATCAATCTTACTTTCGAAGTTAAAAAAACATTCTATGCATATCAAAAATCTGAACAGACTTTGGCTCTATTAAAAAATGTCATTGAGGCGACAAAATCGTCATATTTAATATCTAAAAAAATACGTGAGGCAGGAAATATTACAGAACTTGAGTTAGCTGAAGAAAGGGCATTATATGAAGAGTCAAAAATTAGATTGCGTCAAGCTGAGATTGATGTTTTTAAAAGTCGTGAAGATTTAAATACTTTGTTGGGACTTTGGGGTATAGATACAAATTGGAAAGCGGTTACAAGATTATCTGATATAATTGAGCAGGAAATTGAGTTTAGCGGGCTAGAAAGACAGGCACTTCTTAGTAGTCTAGAGTTAAGTGAAGCTAGATGGGAATTAGAGAAGACTCTAGGTTCGCTTAATATGACAATTCCGTTTGGAGTTTTCCCTAATTTAGCATTAGGTGCTACCGCAGAGCGTGAAACTGACAGCGGAGTGTGGAACTTTGGGCCAGTAATTTCCGTTCCAATTCCTATTTTTAATCAAGGGCAACCAATGATTGCATCTACAGAGGCAATCATTAGAAGTTCTTATGAACGGTACGCAGGAACAGCCGTAGAGATCCGTTCTCAAGTAAGAAGAGCATATGCCACTCTTATGTCGGCAAAAGACCAAGTCATATATTTGAACAAAATTATTTTGCCACTTAAGAGTAAAATAGTTCATGAGTCTCAGTTGCAATACAACGCAATGCAAATTGGCGCAGTACAACTTTTGCAAGCAAAAAAAGATGAAATTGAAATGGAAATTTCTGCCATTCAGGTATTAGAAAACTATTGGCTAGCTCAAACAGTTTTGGAACAAATTCTGGCAGGTAAAATGGTTGTTAGTGAAGTAATGCCAGTTTCTATGGACTCTATAAAAATTCAGTAAATAATCATTAGGAGTAAAATGGTAGCTAATAAAAAAAATGATAATCATCAAATAAATTTAATTGATCAACCAATTTCTAGGCGAGAAGCATTAAGAGGGGGTGTGGTCGCTCTAGCTAGCACAATGATGCTTCTGAAATATGAATTAAATGAAGCGGAAGCCTCTGTTAATGAAGAATTCTCATCAAATTCTAAGTGGCAAGTTAAAAAGTTATTACCTGGAGAACCTGAAAAAGATTATCGACCAGTAGTGATACCTAATGGCTGGGCACTTCCATTTAAGATTATTGATGGAGTCAAAGTTTTTCATATGGTTGCTGAGGAAGTGTATCATGAGTTTGCTCCTGGTCTCAAGGCACATTGCTGGGGGTATAATGGGTCAGTGCATGGACCTGTAATTGAAGCCGTCGAAGGAGATCGGGTTAGAATATTTGTAACAAATAAACTAAATGCTCCAACTACAGTTCATTGGCACGGAATTATTTTGCCTAGTGGAATGGATGGAGTAGGTGGTCTGAGTCAGAAAGCAATTCTTACTGGAGAAACCTACATGTATGAGTTTGATCTGAAACAGAATGGTACTTTCATGTATCATTCACATCATGATGAAATGACCCAGATGGGCATGGGAATGGTTGGAATGATCGTAATTCATCCACGTCTTCCAAAAGAAGAATGGGTAGATCGAGATTTTGCGATTATGTTACATGAATGGGCAATTGAAGTTGGAACTGAACGCCCAAATCCAAACGTTATGAATGACTTTAATGTTCTGACTATGAATGCGAAGGCATTTCCTGGTATAGATCCGCTTATCGCCAAAATTGGTGATAAAATTAAAATTCGTATTGGTAATCTTTCAGCAATGGATCATCATCCGATTCATTTACATGGGTACTATTTTAAAATTACTGAAACTGATGGTGGTAAGATTCCTGAAGCAGGGCAGTGGCCAGAAACAACAGTCCTGGTTCCAACAGGCGCAACTAGAACTATAGAGTTTATTGCTGATAATCCTGGGGATTGGGCAATGCATTGTCACATGACACATCATGTGATGAATCAAATGGGACACAAGTTCCCTAATATGATTGGAGTAGACCCTGAAGGAGTTGATTCAAAAGTTCGTAATTTACTTCCAAGCTATATGACTATGGGGCAGGATGGTATGGGTGACATGGGTGAAATGGGCATGGAAATTCCCAAGAATAGTATTCCGATGGTTGGTCAGCGAGCTAAATATGACTACATAACGATGGGTGGAATGTTTACAATTTTAAAAGTTAGAAATGAATTAAAAGACTATAATGATCCTGGGTGGTACGATGTTCCAAAAGGGACATTGGCTGAATTAGCATCCGCACAATTATTAAAAGATAATAATATTAGTAATGATGGGAGCAGTGCACCTGTAAAACCTAAGAAAAAAGATTTGGGTAAAAAGTGATACATTTTTCCCAACAAAAAAGCCTAGAGTTAGACCCACAGCCTTAATTTAATGGCTGTGGGGTAACTCTAGCTTTAAAATTATTTATACTAAGATCTATGAAAAATTAGTTAGGCGGAAGTTATAAAAATTATCGTAGTACTAATTAGTAACTTAATAAATTTTTACTGCCTACTAAAATTTCTCTGAACAAGTCGTACCACCTTCCTGAAAACATTCGAGCGTAAAGGTTAACTGACCAGTGCAATTAATTGAGCAGGAGTAACCAGTTTCACCCATAATTTGTAACTCCATATTATCAGCTGTGGCTACTGAAGAATCAGTAGTATTAATAGTAAAACTTGAAGCACCATTAGCTCCTAGCGGATTTAACAGAATATTATTGCCATTAGTAGAAGTCGTAACTTGACCAATGCTGCAACCAGAATCTCCAGTATATTGTCTTTCAGCAAGGGTGCTACAGCTTGTGGGCGTAGACGCATCATTATCATCTTGGGGGGGTATAATAGCTACGTTGCTTCTACTTGCAGTCCCTATTGACACTACTTGGCAACGAGTTCCATCACTACAATCCTTGCTAATAGTTAATGTTACGTTTGCTGTTGTATCTGAATCTCCGTCTATATGAACATAAGCTATTTGCTGAGACTCATCACAGGTAACATTACTACTAACAGTATTATCTTGTTTAGTTACTGCATCCACTGAGAAACCATCATCACCAACTATATTTCCCAAAAATGATGTTCCATTGCCATCATTCAAATCTACGGCATCTTCATTTTGATTAACCGTGTGTGTAAAACTTCCTGAAGTTGCTACGATTCTTGGAACAACGGCAGAACGAGTGCCACAGGAATCACTTTGCTGCGTTAAAGATCCTCTCCATACGCTTCTTACATTTCTAGCATCTTCACTATCTCCTCCACCGCCACATGCCGAGGACATTATTAAAAGTAAGGGAAAGAGTAGTGAACTAGATTTATAAATATTTAACATGAGCTGTCTTCAAAAAGTAAATGTAAAGTTTGTAACGATGAATTTAATTTTTACAACTAAACTTGATCTCCTTATATGATCTACAGCATATCTTCAGTAAGAAAGTAAGCAGACAGGCTTAAGACGAAATTTAACCCTGCTAAGGGCTAATAAACAGTTAAACAACGTTATAAGCTTGGTTTGTAATAAGAGAGATCCAACTTTAATCTCTCTGATATATTCAGATTGCGTACGATTGTGGCCTTAAATTCTGGATCAAGGTTATTAGTAATCCAAATATGATTTGTATTTAAGAGCTTTTCACTCCACAAAATATAAACAAAATAAGTTCTAAAAATTGAAAACTTAATATTGTAGTTATTTATGGAACGCTAATTTAGCTAAAATTTTACTGTGAATTTTAGTATTTTGAAAATTTAACGTAACAATAATGCTACGCGCGAATAGACATGGCAATAAAATTGCCTGCAAAGATTCTTCATAGTAAGATTTTGTATAATTTTACTCTAAGGAACTCTATGAGAGTCGCTGTTTTTAGTACAAAAGTTTATGATCGTCGTAGCCTAGAAGATATCAATAAGAATTTTCAACATGAGTTGCGTTATTTCGATGCACATCTAAATGCTGATACTGTTGCATTGGCTAAAGGTTATCCTGCTGTCTGTGTCTTTGTGAATGATGTCTTAGATCAAGTGGTCTTAGAAAAATTAAGTGAAGGAGGGACTAGAGTTATTGCACTTCGTTGTGCTGGTTTTAATAATGTAGATTTGGCTACTGCAACAAGACTTGGATTAGAAGTTGTTCGTGTGCCGGCGTATTCACCTTATGCCGTAGCTGAGCATGCCATGGCTTTAATTTTGGCATTAAATCGCCAGATTCATCGGGCGCATAATCGAGTTCGTGAAAATAATTTTTCTCTAGAAGGTTTATTAGGGTTTGACTTGAATGGATCTGTGGTTGGAGTAGTTGGAACTGGAAAGATCGGCACTATTTTTGCTAAGATTATTCAAGGTTTTGGTTGTCAAGTCCTCGCTTATGATTGTTATCAAAATCAAACATGCCTAGATCTTGGTATTGAATACACTAGCCTAGATCACTTGTTTGAAAAGTCTGATATCATTAGCTTACATTGTCCATTAACTCCCGAAACTTATCACCTGATTGGTGAGGTCGCGATTGCTAAAATGAAAAAAGGTGTCATGATCATTAATACTAGCAGAGGTGCACTAGTTGATGCCCAAGCACTGATTGAAGGTTTAAAATCAGAACAAATTGGCTTTCTTGGTTTGGATGTTTATGAAGAGGAGGGCGATTTGTTTTTTGAAGATCTTTCTGGGAAAGTTTTACAAGATGATGTGTTTGCAAGACTAATGACTTTCCCAAATGTTTTAGTAACTGGTCACCAAGCTTTTTTTACAAAAAATGCCCTAGAAAATATTGCCACTACAACTCTTGAAAATATTAAAAATATTGAAGACGGGCTAGTTTGTTTAAATCGCGTAAACGTTACCAGTCTTAATAGAAATTAATACTTTTTTGGAGATCAACATCATAGTATCGGATTTGCAACCAAACTTGCCGTGCCATTAAGTAAAGATTTGAATTTAAGATTTGAAGTAGCGCGAGAAAAAGATTATCACATTAACTATAATTTATATTTGATTAATTTATTTTTTTATTTTTAAAAAATGTTTAGGTTGTTGATATTTATATTTTCCAACTAGTCTTAAAGGAGGATCTTTGCAATTTGGAAACTGATACTTTATTAAAAGCCGAACATTCCGTGAATTGAAAATTTTGAAAATATTAAACCCCCAACAGGATAATTAGTGCTATTAAGATAAAAAGTTTATTGGATTAGTCCTCAAATAGAAAAACCCTTTTTGATGCTTATATAATAATTCATTAACTCAAACTTGAAACTTAGAGCAAATCTTGTGGATTGCTTAGATATTTAGTCTGAGTAATCAGGCTAAATACTGAGAAAAACAAATCTCAGAAGACGGAATAACTAAAAATGTAAATGTTGATAATTGAATTCTTTAATGCCATTATTCCTTAATAAAGATGAAAAAGGGAAGATTTTTTGACTAAAAACCTTATGTTTTAAAGTAATTTGAACGATATGAGTCTATAATTGTATATGAATCAAACTAAAATAATTAGTATTATGCATGGCTTTACCCTAGTAGAACTTTTAGTTGTTGTAGCAATACTTGGTATTTTAGCTTCAATATCTTTTGCTAATTATGATCAATATAAACGTAGGGCTAATAATACAGTGGCTCTTATGCAGCTTAATCAGGCTTAATAAATCCAATTTTAGAAGCTACATCAGTAGGGATCTCCCCTAATGGAACAATTTCTATAAGCCCATCTGGAGTAAGTATAGATCGGGTACTACCAGGATTTATGCATACTAGAGGAACCGAAGTTGGTGTTAGTTATTATTTTGGAAGTTTTCCTGTTTTGCAAAATGTCTATGTATCTTCAGCTCATTGCAAAGGAATGCCTTCCACGGCAGATGGTTATTCTGATAACGTTGGTGCTTATCGTTATGTTATTGCACAAAATGGCCCAGTATCTGATTACTTTGGGAAAGCAGAATTTACAGATTTTACTATGATGCCTTTAGATGGCAGTAGCTGTCCTTAATATTAATTATAGATTCATTGACATTTAGTTGGATCTTAGATCTTGTGCCATGCAACTTTATTTTTGCTAATAAGCAACTTTAACCTAAACCCTTCGATACAAATCTAAACTAATTTTAGGTTATATTCATGCCCCGCCTGAGAAAGGTAATCCTTAACAACAAAGTTTACTTCATAACCTTTAGTGTAGAAGAGGGGATTATGTTCAATGTCATTAAGTTAATCCTTCCTTGTTCACAATCTAGACGTTGAGCTGGGAGCCTAGAGATCTATCTACCGTTCAAGATATTAGCTCCAAATTCATTGTGATCAATATTAATTTATTGCAAGTAAGAGTAGTGCATATTAGAATTTAGTTTAGCAATTGTGTTGGGTGGCTCTAGGTTCCAAAATGGATTCCTAAATGCATAGCTATTCTTTTCCAATACCAAAAATAGCTCTGATCCTTATTAGGATAGATTTGCTGTAGTATATAATTATTAGGATCCTTTTTAAGCTTCCAGTCTTTAAAGATTGGATGATCTTTTAAATAAATTTTTTGCTTTACTAGTTCCTCTTCACTTAAATCTCCATAATAAACATTTAAATTTGGGATCCTAGAGATTAACTTAGTAATCAAAGTGACCCTTGTTGAACTAATTGGAAACTCATTAAAAAAATCTGAGTTTAACCATAAGACTTTTAAACCAGTTGAGTCAGACTGCCATTTAGAATCAAGTGTAAAGATGGAATAAATGAGCAATTCAGGAGCTTGAAGAAGTTGCTCTTTGCTTATTGAAGAAAGTTTCTTTAAAGATATCTGACATTCAGCAACTAAATCAGCATTAATAAATTGTTTCCTAGGAACGTTTAAGTTTAATTTTGCGATTCTTGAGTAATCACAATCAATCACTGTTCCCGTCTGATTAGTTTTGGAATATTTGTTAATATTTTCTTGATTAAATAAATATGCTTTGCTGCTAAAACTTCCATTAACCCATTGCCAAGAAAGGAAATTACTAGCGGGGCAACCATCAAGTAAATGATAATACATCCACTTGGCAGAGTCTTGCCAACTTGATTGATAAATATGTGTAGCTAAACTTGCAATCCATAAGCGTGAATGATTATGAATATATCCATTCGTCACTAGTTTCCGTATTTCCCCATCTATTAAATCAATTCCAGTTCCCTGTTCTAAAATTGGAACAGGGACACCAGGAAATAAATCTTTATTACTAGTTCTTAGCTCTTCCAGCAGATTATAATTTTGCCATATTTTTAAAAAGTACTCCCGCCAACCAAGTTGGAAAATAAATCCTGCTCGTTCTTTAGCTGAGTGTGAATCTAGGTTTTGGATAATCTCTGGTATCGTAATAACTCCATGAGTAATCAGTGGGGATAATTTAGTTACTGCTCCATCAAGGTAATTTCGTGTTTGCTGATAACTTGATAAGTTCAATTTATTAATAACACTAGGCAGTCCATTATTATCTAAATCTGATAATAAAGTATTAATATGGCTAAGCATTCTTTTTTAATTTTAAACGGATTGGACCCTTAAATTCACTTGGATTAACAATCTTATTATTTTGTAGGATTACTAACTGCCCTTCGTTGACTAGCAAGCGCGCTGCTTGTCTTACGAACTCTAAATGGTTTTTCCAATTCTCAGGAATTGCCTTCATAGCAATTTCTGAGGGGCAGACAGATTTATTAAAATAACAATTGCTGAGGATCTCATTCTTCCAAAAATCAATCCTTGAAGGTTGAAATTTCCTTCGGCAGCTCTCTGAGCAATAACGAATGCTATTCCAGCAATTGCTCCATTTGGTACGAAATTCAAAGCTTCTTCCACAATTCTGACAGATTTTTGCTTGTCTCAATTTATTAGCTATTAAACAATCCTAATAAAAGACGTGATAAGCTTCCAATCTTTACTATGTAGTTCGGTAAAACCTAATGGGTTTTAGTATACTAGACTTTCTGCTGGTTGCTAGAGATCTAATTAAGTATGAGTCAGATCATACATATTGAGTAAAGTTTAGTTTAAGGTCTTTTAATTATGACTGAACAAAGTGATATCCTATTAAAGTATTTATGCGAACAAATCTCCATTGAAGAAGAATTGTATGATTTAATTCAAGATCAATTAGTAGAAGTAGAGGATACTGATTATGAGGATGCTAAAAAAATATTAAAGCAAACTAGTGAATTATTAGAAAAACATTTTACACCATTAAATAAATTATTAGATAAATTAGAAAACCCTCCCACGTCTCTGAAGGCAAAAAATAAAGAAAGAAGTTTCAAGTTGCTCACTAACTCAACTTCTAAATCTACATTACCTAGTGGCTATATAGCTGGTCTTTTGCGTGATGATTACGCTTCGCTTAATCAC
Organism: bacterium; assembly: GCA_031385045.1. Classification (GTDB taxonomy): domain Bacteria; phylum Bdellovibrionota_C; class UBA2361; order UBA2361; family CALJRW01; genus JANNBC01. The sequence continues at coordinate 17,314 of JANNBC010000061.1, forward strand.
ATCACGATGAGTAATACTTTACTGCATACAATTGCCCTCGCCCTAGATTCTCAGGATCTAGCCAATCTTTCTTTGGCTCACTTAGAGAATCTAGCTCCATTAGTAATTCAATTAGGTGAATTAGTTCCAACAATTGTAGCGCTTGAACTTTGTAAGGATTCCCCAGGCATTAATCCTGCTATCGCACTGACTGCTCTAGAAAATGCTAAACGAGCTTGGCTAAAAATATCAAAAGAGTAAGGTTAGTGTTTTTTGAGATTGAAAAGATAGAAAATCATAAAAAGCCAAGCATTCATTGTTATTTTTAATTTTACTTTAGAACCATTCTCACAGCCTTTGATTTAAGTATTTAGTTATTGATGGGAGAGGTAATTTCAATTAAAGTTATATCAGGGTCCAATGTTGAGAGACTCTAGGTATTAAACTTTATTTGCTAAAGGAATTACTAGTATGAAAAATAAGTTCACGTTGATTGCTCGAATTCTACTTGGCTTTGTTTTTTTTGCTTCCGGTATCGCCGGACTTTTTAATCTTGTTCCCATGCCACCAGATTTGCCGGAGCGGATGGTAACATTTAATAATGGTTTGATGGCGACTGGCTACTTCCTGCCATTTCTTAAGATTACAGAAACTGTCTGCGGTGCTTTTCTACTAACTGGATATTTTATCCCTTTAGCACTGGTTATTCTCGCACCAATAGTTATCCACATTACACTTGTTCATGCCTTTCTGGCTCCTGGAGGTTTAGTCTTGGCTATCATCCTCGGGTTACTTTTGTATTACCTCTCATTTCATGCGAAGCCTTACTCTGTAGTGATTAGGGAGTTATTTAAAAAATAAAGTTGGCTAGCTTGATCAGTTTGGAGTTTTGCAAGACGTAAGACTTACAATCGTTGCTTAATACTTGCAATAAACAACTCTAGTTTTGGAGTAAAGTTTTTTACTTCAAAGCTAATAAAGGGAAGGGGAAGGTGCTCTTTAGAAACAGGGCGAAGTTCAATTAAGTCAGAAGTTCTCAGGCTCCCGTAAATTATATCAATTCCATCCGTATATCTGATATCCTTTATCCGCCAAGCATTGTTCCACAAATCTCTGCCAGTTAGGATCTTCTTTGGCCGAGTTTTTCATTCCATTATAAATCCCATAGAGTGCTCCCGTTGCTGCGCCAACTCCCACTCCACGACCAGCGTTGCCAACAATCGCACCTCCCAGAGCTCCTGCGGCAGAACCTAAAATAGTACTTTCCGCGGCAGTTCCACCAACATCTTTCCATTTAGAACCTTTCGGTACGTAGTTGTTGGCTAACTCCTTACATTCTGAAACATCACTTTGGACTTTGCCTTGACTAGTTTGTTTGTAATATTCGTTTGGATAAAAATTAGGATTAGAATCTTTAGTTGAGCAAGAAGAAAGTGCAAGTAAGATGATAATTAGTAGAAGTGATTTAATCATAATAGTTAGCAATTAAAAAATTATTACAATCTAGACTATTACATGAGTAACTAACTCACAAGTTAAAGTAGGTAAGATTTAAATTTCTTGCTTAAAGTATTGCAGGATTGTTATTTCGATATTCATTCATATCTATAAACACTTTAGACCTGAATGCAGTAAGGATTGTATGATCACAGTCATATAAAATTACCGGTTGTTATGATTAAGTGCAGATATGAATTTTATAAACATTTTATACATGGAGAAAAAATGAAAAATTTATTTAAATTAATTACAACTTTTTTTGTAATCTTATTTCTTACTGCTAGTTGTTCTATGGCGGAAACAGCTAATCAGACTGAATACTCGGATACTTGGTTGCAGTCTAAGCTTGTGACTACTTACATCTTAAATCGTCATTTAAGCATCTTTGATATTGATACAGACGTGAAAGATCAAGTTGTAACGCTTGTTGGTGAAGTTGACTCTTCCATTGATAAAGACTTAGCTGGAGAAATTGCTAAATCAATTAAAGGTGTAAAAGGTGTGCAAAATAACCTTACTGTGGCCACGAAGAAGGGGACACGAACTGTAGTCAATAAAAATGATGACGTAGAGCGATCTTTCGGTCAACAAATTGATGACATGACAACAACTGCGGTTGTAAAAACTAAGCTTTTAGCAGAGGACAATGTTAGTGGATTAAATATTAATGTTGATACTCTGAATGGTCGCGTTACTCTTAATGGCGAAGTTACATCTTCTATCGAGAAAGATTTAGCAGAAAAACTAGCTGAAAATACTGATAATGTAAGAGCAGTAAAGAATTTGTTAAAAATTGTTAGCAAATAATAAAATATCAAGTAGGCAAATGCCATTGCTCAGGTCTAATTTCATAGATTAGACCTGAGCAGTTCTGTTGTAAGGTTATTTTTTTTGCATTTTCCCATTAGAGTTCTGCACGTAATTACCAGCAACAGTTTTTTCTATTGCCTTCTTGCCTGCTAAGGCTTCAACGGCGATTACTGTTGTGCCACTTGCTTCGGCAATTTTATTATACTCTGCCTTCCTTTTAGTGTTTATATTGCTAACTAAGTTATTGATTTCTGTAGAAGCCTGTCCGTCAATAGGAGCTAAGTATCCATTTTGTAGTTCTCCTACTAGTCCTTGAGATTTTGCTGACTCAAGATCAATAGCCCAGACAGAACTAATAGGGGCCAATACAATTAATATTATTAGGAAGTACTTAGTAAGTAGATTTGAAAATTTCATTATTACTCCAGTTAAAAATTTTTATTTAAAATAAACCACTTTCCTCAGAAATTACATTATCAAGCTCACGATCTACTTTTATTCTAACCTCATGATCGATTTTAATATTCATATTAATTTCAATCGGCTTAGAAGGGGCCATAACTTCAATTTTAGGAGAACAACCACTTAGAATAAAACCAGCAATTAGTATTAAGTAAGAAGAAAATTTAATTTTTGCTAAATTTGATTTATTCACAATGTTATTCCCTGATCTTAAAATTAGGAGACTAAAAAACTAGTCTAGGTCTTGAGCAACTATTTCTCAAGCATTTTTCGAATTTTGCTATCTATTCCAGAAATTGCCTGAATACTTCTAAGTAGAGCGGGTAAGTTTTCTTCGATATTTAGATTGACGTTTACATCTTGTTTGAAATTCAAATCAGGATTTCTACCATTAATCTTAAGCTCAATTTGTAATTTACCGTCGGGATTAAGGTCTAAATCAGCGCTCAGGTGGTTATAATGAAAATTTCTTAGGACTTTAGATGCAAATTGCAGATCGTTATTAGTAGAAGCCCCAAGTGTTTCATTGGAATTGTATTTGATAAATCCTCCAGGAGCTCTGGCGGTTAAGTTACTTTTTTCGATTAAGGGACCCTCGCTTGTAAATACTAGAGGAATAATGCCATCAAGGACACCAGTTGCTTGGATATTTTTTTGTGGATAAATCTGAAGAACTTTTTCAATATTAATTTGATTAATTTGAAGCACTAAATTATTTTTTTTAGCTGAAGGAATAAAGCTAATTTGCTTGCTAGTAATATCACCGTCAAAAATATTTCCGCTTAAATTTTCAAGATTAATGTTAAGCCGGTCTTTATTTTGAGAAAAACTTAATTCTCCTTTAAGGTTACTTACTTCAGGTCCAAAAGATATTTTTTCAAGTGTAACTTTTTCTGGAGTAACACTCTTGACTCCACTTAGTAAGCTAAGCTGATGCTGGCCATTTAGTCCAGAGAAAATACTTTTTCCAGCGACCCCTGCCAAGTTATTCGCACTTAAATCTAGATTAAGCTGGACTAATTCATGCTGCCGAAGAGTGAAATCAAGATTAGTTTGAACATCGCCTGATGAAAAATTTATGGGAACTTTGATTTCCTTTAAGATTTGGTTAATAGCCAACCTTGCTTCTAGTGCGGAGCTTGGATCGGTTTTTAAACCAAGCTGTCCAGATTGTTCAAGGAGATTATAATTCCCAATTAATTCTGTTTTAACTATTTGAGGGAATTGTAAGATTCCCATACCGGATAGTGCTAACAAATTATTTTGGTAATTAGCTTCCAGATTCCAATTAGAATCTGGCAGAAAGGGAATACTTGTTGTGGAATGAGAAATTAGATGAATCTTCGAATTAAAATTTTTTTCTGTAAGGCTAAAATCAAGAACGAGTTGCTCTAATAAATCGAGAGGGTCTTTTGAATCTAAATTTAAGTTTCCAGTTAAGGTTCGATCCTCTTTATTAATAGCTAAATTAGCTTGATATAAATATTTCTTTAAATTGGGAGTTTCTAGGCTAACTAAAAGATTATTAATTGAGGCATAGTTAAGAGGAAAAATGTCTGGATTAATAAGGAAGTTGGAAGAGGTGGAACTCTTCGTTGAATTAGACTTTGTTTGTTGATCTATTAATTTAATATCAATGCTCCCAGCTTCTATTGTTATTCCAGTTAACTTTTTCCTTAATAAGGAGGAGAGAGAATAGTGGAGAGTAACTTCTTGGAACTTTAAACTTACATCCTTCGTTGGTAACTTTAGAACTAGTTTTAGTGTCGGAACTTTTAATGAAAAGAATCCCGGGCGTAGCGTCAATATTTCCACATCTTGAAAGTTTGCTATTCTTAATTGTGATTTAGCAATCTGAGAAATTAAATTTCCCGAAAAATAGAAACCGATAGCAACAATCAATAGGACAGTAGTAACTAGGTAGTAGAATATTTTGATTGGATATCGCATTAACTTAATTAAAATCTGGCAGAGTGGCGAGAAGCGTTTCCGATATTTTTAACTTAGATTTAGAGCATAGCACGTTTTAGTGTTTTTTCATGCTATGCCCATAACGCCTTGCTTTAGCTTGTTGCTTAAGTCGGCCAGAGGGCTAGGCCGACTATTAATTAAGATGTTTTACGTAACTTAAAAACGGACGAATGTCCTTCTTTCCCAGGCTGAGCCATTGACCATTTTTGTTCGATTGAATTAGAACTGATGAATGTCAGATGAAGACTACTCATGTGCGGTTCTTCCTTAAGGTCTTTTACGTTTGTTTCAAATATTAGCTGATCGGCAGTCTCTTTTTTTAATTCCATCACAGGATGATTCCCAAGGGAGCAATAGTGGGTCATAGATAACTGGCCTCCTTGATCATAGTAGATACTTGTCATCTCTTGCGACGTCCCTGGAAATAATGTTTCCACAACGGCACTTCCTCCAGAGGTTAGATGATACCTGACTTCCATTTTTCCATCTCCCATATCAGCACCACTGCCTTCCCATGTTCCAACTAATTGTTTCATTTTATTAAGTGCTGCTGAAGTTTTTATTGATGGCATTTCGTGTGAATCTGCCAAGGCAATTGTTGCTGTGATGAGCAACGCGCATGTAACCCCTAGATAGTTAATAATGAATTTCATAATCCTCTCCATTTATTCTAAATAATTTGCCAAATTCGCCAAACATCCTTCCCAACCACCGGAATGTTTTTCTCTTAAGTCTTCTGTGTCTAGAAGTTCATGGGTCAGTGTAAGTTCTGTTGAGTCACCAAGATCTTGTAACTCAATTGTTACCCTTGAGTTAGTAACTAAATGAGAACTCCAAGTAAAAACTATTTTTTCTGGTGGAATAATTTCTAGATATTCACCTGTGTGGATATAAGTATTATTTTCCATTACTGTGCAGGAACTTTGGTGTTCACCTTCTTCGGGATTAAAGATCATTGTATTTTTAAAGCTTCCACCTAAACGAAAATCATTGGTAACTATGGCTTTTCCATCTCCGGGAATGAACCACTCGCTCATTACCTCAGGATTCGTCCAAGCCGCAAATACTCTATCTCTTTTTGCGCGTATGACGCGTTTGATCATTAGTTTTGGCGGAATGTTTTTTCTTTTTGTTTCCATTTTCTTTCTCTTGATTATCTAAGTTAATAGCTAAATATTTTTCTAAAGAATCAAGTTGTTGATTCCAGTATTTTCCTAAATCTTCTAAGAGCTCCATTACTTCATTTAAAGGCTCCAGCGTTGCTCGGCAGGTAATTGTTCTTCCTGATTTTCTTTTCTTTAAAAAATTTGCTCGCTCCAGTACTTGTAAGTGTTTAGAAACCGCTGCGAGCGACATATTAAATGGCTCGGCAATTTCACTCACTGTTGTTTCACCTCTCACGATGCGTGCTAAGATTGCGCGCCTAGTCGGATCGGAAAGTGCATATAATGACCAGTCTAAGGTATCGGAAGAATAGTTAACCATATGATTGATTATCTCAGCTTTAAGTTAAATAGTCAACCACTTGGTTAATTATTATTAGATGCCGGGAAAATGCCAAATTTAAGGCATAAAGGCTTATAATCAAATTAATTTCATTTAAAAGCTCAGTGGAATCAAACCAGCACACACCATGGATAAGACTGTTAATAACATTCAGTAATTATAATTACTTCATAAATGCAGTTACATTCTCAGCCAATTACTACTGAAGAAACAGCTAAGCTTCCAAAGGCTACGGGATTACTTGCGCGTTCTACAAGTTTAGTAATGTTAATTGCAAGTCTTGCTTCTTGTGAGATGAATCCAAGTGTTACTAAAAATCCAGATTCAAAGAATAATGAACCTGAAGAAACTAAGTCTTGCTGTTCTAAGTCAAAGACTTGTGAGGCTCCAAAAGAATTATCATATGAGGATCTAACTGCTAGTGATGCAAAGATTAAAATTACTAAATCAGCAAATCCTCCAGCAATGACGGATATGGTTTTAATTCCTGCAAAGACCGTAATGCTAGGTGGTGGTCGCGAAGACACTGCTCCGTTACGTGAAGTTTCTGTTCCAGCATTCCTAATAAGTAAAACTGAAACAACAAACAAGGATTTTGCCAAATTTATTACTGAGACTGGTTATGTAACCGTTGCCGAGCGACCTTGGGAGGGAAACCCAGCGGCTTCATTAGTTTTTGTAGCACCCCAAGAATATAATGCTAAGCGTGGCTCTTCTCAGTGGTGGAAGTTAGTTAAAGGTGCTAATTGGAAACAGCCGGAAGGCCCAGGTTCAAATTTAGTTGGTAGAGAGGATTTGCCAGTTGTTCATGTAACTTTAGAAGATGCTCTAGCCTATGCTAAATGGGCTGGGCGTGAAATTCCAACAGAGGCACAGTTTCGTTCTGCTGGAACGTTGACCAATTCTGAAATGGCAAATAATAGTAAGCCAGATCCCAAAGAAGTAAATTATTATCAAGGACATTTTCCACTTAAAGATTTAGCCGAAGATGGACATGCTGGGCTAGCGAAAGTTGGATCTTACAAGCCCAATGTCAACGGTCTTTATGATTTAGCCGGAAATGCTTGGGAGTTAACTAAGACTTATTACAGTAGTGATAAAGCCTTTGTGGTGATCGCTGGTGGTTCATTCTTATGTTCTTGGGAAGGAGATTTCACTTGTACTAATGCTTCGCCATTTGGCCGGACTTCTCAGGATGTTATTTCTAGTTCTAACCATGTGACATTTAGAACTGTGTCAGCAAAAGAGTAGATCTCCTAGAAGCTTTTTATTTAACTTTCTACTTATCACTAGCAACCCGGTAGAATCTTCTCGCAATTTTTTCCCGAGTATCGATAAAGACAAAAGCTTCACTGGTTAAGTAGCTAGTAAAAGTATTTTGCCAGCTAGTCGAACCATCAGAACTTTGAATGGTAAACTTCTTACCTTTTGGACCCGAGATTGTTAGTAGGGGATACTGTCTTACAGGTTCTATTTGAATTTTTGCAGTCAGGGACCCAGAAGTATTTAGTACTTCTGGTGTGGAAAAGCTTGTAACTAAAACAGGACTTAAGCTTCGTGCTAATAGAGGGCTACTACCAACGACTCCATTGCTACTTATTACTGGTAAGTTTGTTAGTGCACTTTCTAGTCCGGTCTTTGGATCTACTAAAGAAATAGAAAAATAATATTGGCTTGGTGTTCTCTTACTGAGTCCTGAAATAGTAATGGCGTGATCGCTGGCTGGAACTTCATACTTTTGAATACCTTGTCCTAGCTGAGTTCCAACATAAATCCGTGTTATTAAGTTAGGTACGGCAGTCCAGTTAATTGTGACTTCTCCTAAGTTTTGACTTTGGATCGCTAGGCCAGTTGGTTTGTTTGGTACTATGTATGGAGTTTGTATTGGTAGAGGTTCTGATAAAGGACTTTCTTTGTTGCTAGAATTATAAGCTCTAACAACCACAAATACTAATTGCCCATCAGGTAGATTTTGTAAGTTAGCGTCAATATTATTCCCAACATCCAGCCCGTAGGGATATGTGCCCAATTTAGTTCCCCAGAGAACTTTATAGCCGGTAATATTTGCCTCAGGATTTCGGTCCCAAGTTACTGAGGCATTCCCAGCTTTTGATTGAGCTAGGTGACAAACTACAATAACTGACGCTAGCGACATCGACTTTTGAAGGTAGGCCACTGGGGAGTATTTTGGTAGTCCTTTATCCAAAGCTAAATCAACTGCCAGTGGCAATCCGGAATTGGATATCGTTGTTTGGTTATTCATGGTTAGTTTATTCCTTTAATATTTGGAAGCGCATCAGATTTAGGATCTTTTTTGATAGTGAACTTAATAGCAGAGCTAAACTTACTCTTAGTTTTCTTTTTCTCATTAATCAGCTGATAGCGCAATTGATAGGTGCCTTTTGGAAGAAATCTAATTTTACTATTAGGTTTTTTTGTTACAAAGAAGAATGTCTCTTTTGTTTTAGTGTTAACAATCTTTAATTTAAATTTTAAATTCTTTGCTTCCAGATCTATCAGGTTAATATTAATAACTTGTTTATTTAGGGTCACAATTGGAGCTGGCAAACTTCCATCCCCAGTTTTGTTAAAACAATCTGGAATATTATCTAAGGCTTCGTCTGCGTCAGATATCCCACACCCACAGATTTGAGGTGTGGTTTTTGCAGGATCGGTCGCACATTGATCATTACAGTCTGGAGTACCATCCTGATCTTGATCGGAATCAGCAGTGCCACAACCACAGGTCCCAGGATTAGTTTTTAAGGAATCTTCTGGGCAAAGATCTTTAGTTGTCGTATAAATTTGAAAAATGGAATCAGAATCTGGCAAGCTATAAGCGATATTATTTCCGTCTGGGCTAAGACATGGCTCATCACTAGATTGATTTGCAAGAATATTTAATTCATTCGCTAGTCGATCAAAAACAAAAGTTCCACCATTGGGGGAAGTCTCAACTAGATTGCTAGCAGGAGAATAGAAAAGGATTGAATTTGCATCGGCACTGATTTGTAAATAATCAGCGTAGTTGTTAGAGCTAACACCTGCAATATTTTTGGAGACAAGACTTGTTGTTTGGTTTAGTCGATCTCTTAGGTATAACTTATCTGGGTAGCTATCAAGGTCGGTATCTAGTCCAAACCCAACAAAGCGTCCATCGGCTGAAATAGAATTAGGACCCATGGCAATTGGAACATCAGTGCCAGCAAAACTATCACCCACTGGTGGGAGATTGATTATTTCTCTGAAGCCAGTAGCAATTTCTTGAACGAAGATATCCGCTTTGGCATTATTGTCTCCTGCAATTAAATTAGAAGCGTAAGATCCAAAGACCACAAACTGACCATCTCCAGAGATTGCCGGACTTCCCACAAAGCTTGAACCATTAGGAGTTCCTCCAGTCGTTGAAGTTGTTAAGCGAGTAATTGAATCATCCTCAAAATCTTTTAAATAAATATCAGAGTAAACATCACTATCAGTAGTTACTAAGTTAGATGCTAAAGTTAAAAAGACAACTCTTTGTCCGTCATCTGAAATGTCTGGATAGTAAGAGTCGTTATCACCTTCGGCTAGGCTGGTATTTACTGCTCCCAGGCTAACTTTTCTGATCGCAGTTGGTGCTTGGCGATCAGAAATGAAAACATCAATTTTATTATTTGTATCTTCTGTGACTAAGTTAGTTGCCAAAGAGTGAAACACTACAAATCTTCCATCACCGGAGAGGGAAGCAAATTCGCTGTTTTGATTGCCGGCAGTAGTATTTACTGGATTGCTACTAATTAACTCTGTAGTTTGATTATTAAGGTCTCTTAGAAAAACTTGGCGAATGCTAGTGGGAGTTGATGGAATTACAAGGTTTGTAGCAAGAGAATCAAAGGCTACTAAGTTGCCATCAGAATTCATTTGGCAACGAGTACTAAAGCCATTTCCGTTTGTATCGATGGGGGAAATACTTACTAGCTCTGGAGCAGTAAAGATAGTTTCAGCCTGTAATATATTTATAACAAAAATATTACAGCTGATCAGAATACAGATTAAGTATTTCATGTGTTTTTAATTAAATTGGAGTCTTAAGAATGTTCTTACAAATTGGTAGAATCTGATTTCTGGATGAGAAGATACAACTTCTTTGATGGTAAAATTATACCTTTATTTATCCTTTGAAACAAGCAAAGTAGGCAATAGTCTCTGGCGATAAAATTGCTTGTAAGATAGAGTTTGGCTTATGGAAAACATGAATAAATCCACAATCAAAATCTTAATTTCTTTAGTATTCTTAGTTCTTGGAAATGGAGTAGAAGCCGAGACTCTAAACCCACTTTATGGTCGTGCTCCCTACGCAATTTTAGACCCAAATTTTTCATGTACTGCCTATACTGCTAGTACTCAAGGAATTGGTGACTATGGCATCGCCTTTTTGTGGAATACATTTGGAAATGATTTTACTTGTTTAAATCAAGAATTAATTAATACCAGAGTAAAACTTGTGGAAGCACACTTAATTAATGGTCCCTGTTTGCGCAATCAAAATTGTGGAAATTATGAGATTTTATATGGTTATACAGTTGATAGTTTAAAGCATGCGCTTCAAATTGACGACCCTGATTTAAAGCAGAAGATCCAAATCGCTGCCCAAAATCTTGCTGATTATTTACTGCCAAAATTAGGGACGGATGTCGCTTGTTATATTAATCCAATCTTAGAAACTAATCTGCAACCTAAAGGAACTGAGAAAATCCAAACATGGATTGCGCCAATTTTTAATGGTCGTTGTAATTTTGTTTGGAATCCAGAAGGTTCTGATCCTGGAGTGCCAATCCCTGGTACTACGGTTAGCGAAGGGCATGGGCAGTTTCCTACATTTGCTAATAATGATTGCATTGCAGATCCTGATGGTTCAGTCATTAGTAGTGTTGAAGATTGGAAAAAATATTTTCTAGCTAATAAAAATTGCGTAGCTGTGTTTGGTTGGACGGAGAATGATAATTGCGTTGTGCCAAACCAAGCTTGGATAGATCCTCGTGCCAGAAGTTGTGCGGTTACTAGTCAGTTTTTAAATGTTCAGCAGGGGATAATTGCTGCTAAAAACAGTGGTACTGCTAGTCATTAAGACTTAAGCCGAGTCGAAGATGCCTTGATCTAAAGAGCTTTGCATGCTTTTCGTGATAATCTTTAGCGATTTTCTTGATTAAGAACAAAAAAAGATTACCATTCTTAAATGGTAGAAGTTGAATATGATCCACTAAATCGAAGCCTTGATGACTTAAGGGCAGTCCAAGATCTGATTAATCAGGCAACGAGCGAGCTCTCTCAGATCTTTAGTAAAAAATTACAGACCCTAAGCCAGTTTAGTTCCGATAAATTTACTGAAATTGCCCCGAAGTATATTGAGACAGTTCGTGAATTTCAGCGAGTCGTAGAAGAAGACTCTAAGGCTGCACCAGAATCCGATGAAGCCAAGGCTTACTACCGAAAGATTGCTCAAGCAACGCATCCTGATCGAACTATTAGTTTATCTCCAAATGAAAGCTTAAAAAGAGAGGGTATTTTTAAAGAAGCAAGCGAGGCCTACAATAAAGGTGATATTCTTACACTACAAATGTTTCTTTTGGTGACAGGAAATGATCTGTTGCAACAATCCGAGTTATTTCAAAAGATCTCAACTAAGGCCTATGATCAATTAGTTGATCGAGCGGCTAGTATTCTGGAGCACGCTGGTCGGATACATAGCATGCCACTTCATGAATTTTTTCTCTTGATTGAAAGATCCATTTTACAGATGGAAGGGGAGATTGCTAAAAGGTCATTAAATCCTTTGACTCATAGCTATCTGATTGCACCAGCGACACCATAAGTATCAAAGATTAAATCTCGATCCCCAGCACTCCGGGTGCATATTTCTCAAAGATCCTGCTCATTGCACCACTTTTTTGCATAAACTCAATTGATTGATCAAGGATAGTGAGTAGTTCTGGCCAGTCAGGACGAATTGCAATGGAGTCTTCGTAAGGTGGCGCTTCAGAATCGCTTTCTGCAAATAAAGAACTAAGAGCAGTGGTGTGACTCGTTAATACTTTAAGCGCCATTGGCTTATCTGTTAGCATTAAATGTGCCGGCCTAGGAATATTACTTAACATTACTCGCTCTAGAGCTTCATCAGGAATTTGGCAAAGAATTAATCTTTCTTTGGGGATACCAATTACACTTTCGGCATAATGATGAGCCATTGATTCTTGATGTACGGCAACCATGTAATCTTTCTTTCTTAAGTCAGAAACTTTCTTAGGAGCTGGTAGCTCCTTTAGTTGTGCCGATTTTTTTGTTCTACCAACCGCAGCGATTGGTACTGTACAGAAGGGTTTGGAGTATAAACTATTTATTAGTCTTGGAGCCGTGCGGTAGATCGGACCGTAGCAATCAATCTTTCCTCTTGCTAGTTGATCACTAAAATCAGCATGATTAACCTCCACAAATTCTAATTTGCAATGTAAGGATAGCGCCAGAGCTTGAATTAGTTCTGGGAAAAATCCCTCACTCTTTCCCTCAAATAAAAAGAATTGTCCTTTGTTAAGTCCAATGCGTAAGGCGCGTTTTCCTAGTAAGTTTTCAAAACGTTTTGGTTGTAATTCGGAACGAACTAAATCTCTAACTACTTCGGCAAAACCGTTCATGTCTAAGTTAATCGAAAGTAACCCAGATTCGTGAGCTCCAGGGCGTCTAATTCCCATTCCTTTGTCGTAAGGCCAAGGATCGTTTAGCTCAGCAATTCGAAACAAGTCTGCTGGATCAAGCATCTCTAAATTTAATGCAAGTAATGTTAAAATTGGTTTGCTAGGAATTCTTCCGTAGCGACTAATGTGTGAAAGGTACTGCATTGATACTCCACAACGCTCAGCTAGGTCTGATAAATCTAAGCGATGTTTCCGACACCATTTTTCTGAGAGATCTAAAAATGCTTTTCTAAGTTCAGGTGATTTTTTAAAAGGAACTTCTTTTTTCATTTAGTTGTCTTAACAAATTAAAAGGTTAAAAGGATTGTACTTTTATTTGATACAGAGGCAAGGAAGAATTATTACTTAAAGTTTAAAAGTTAAGGAATTAGCATACCTAGTATTAATTTATTAATATTCAGTATGCTAATTATAGCTATTTAACTTATACATAATATAAAATACTAAAATATAAGTACTCGATATTGCTAGTTAAATCTCTTATGTTGTCCCTAGGGGAAGGGAATACTTCCTAACTTTTAATAAAGGGTTAAGTATCATGGGAAACAGCATTCAGGTCTTAGGCGAGCATTCAAGTAATACTTTAAATACTTCTTTCACTCCAAGTCTCCAAGAGAAAATCTTAGTAGAGAAATTGGTAGTTGCTAGTCAGGATCAAGTCTTAGCAGAAAGTTCTTTTCCAAAGTTAGACAGTAGAATTGAACCGGAAAGAGTTTTCAGAACTCGCATTTCCAATCATTCAGTAATTTTATCTTCTAAAAGCTCTGGTGATTTAGCAGATTTAGTATGTCAGCAACTAGGGGCTAGCAAAGCCAAGATTATCTTAGATTCTTTCCCTAACAGTGAGACAAGAATTGAAGTCCACGAATCAGTTAGGAATAAACAAGCCTTTGTTATTGCTAGCATCTCTGCACCAGTCAATCAGGGAGTAATGGAGACGGTACTTTTAGCTCAGGCATTAAAGCTTGCAGATGCCCAAAGAGTTACTGTTATCCTTCCATACTTTCCATATGCCCGACAAGATCGCAAAACCGATACTCGTCCACCAATTAGTGCCAAAGCAATTACTGATATTCTTAAAGCTGTTGGAGTAGATCAAATAGTTACAGTTGATTTACATGCCACACAGATTGAAGGTTTCTTTAATGGATCTCTGGAAAACCTTTCTGGGCTCAATCAATTAGTAGCACCATTAATTAAGGAAGTTGGTAGTGACTTGATAGTTGTATCTCCAGATGCTGGTGGTGCCAAGCGAGCTGAGAAATTTGCAAGACAAGTTGAGAAGCTAACGCAGAATTTCACTCCACTGGTCGTGATGAGTAAGTTTCGTCCGGGGCCAGGAGTACCACCTCAAGTTACCTTAAGTTGTGGGGCAGAATTCTTAACTGGTAAAACCTGTGTGTTAGTTGATGACATGATTGATACCGGAGGATCAATTGTTGCTGCTGCAGAAGCTTTAAAAGAGCAAGGTGTAGCTCGCGTAATTGTTTGTACAACTCATGGAGTCTTCTCGAAAGATGCTGTTCTTAAAATGAGATCGGCAAGTTTTAAAGGTGAAGGCAGTATCGATCGAATCTTTGTTACTAACACTTTACCGATTAAGGAAACTCCATCTGAATTCTTAAAAGTAGTTTCTATCGCGCCACTCTTAGCCGAAGCAATTGCTAGACTTGATGAGCCAATGGGAACGCTAAGTGAGCTAAGAGAGAGAACAGATTTAGGCAATCTTTTAAACAATTAATAATCCATTTAAAATTTACTTTAGGAGTAGTATTATGAATTTAGCCGTACAGTCATTTAACCCTACTTGCATGATTAATCTTGAATCCCTTGTGACAACCATTCCAGATTTTCCAAAGCCAGGGATCCAATTTAAAGATATCACTCCGATTCTTGCTAACCCTCAAGCCTTTAGTCAGCTAATTGATCAAATGTCCCAACAGGTGAAATTATCGGGTGCGAATTTGGTGGTTGGTTTAGAATCTAGGGGTTTTATTTTTGGCGTTGCAATTGCTGAACGTTTAGCATTGCCATTTGTGCCAGCCAGAAAAGCTGGAAAGTTACCAGGCGCAACTGTTAAGGCTGATTATTCTTTGGAGTATGGAACGCAGTCTTTAGAGCTCCAAATTGGATCAATCAAGCCTGATAATAAAGTTGCCATTGTGGATGATTTGCTAGCAACTGGTGGAACTGCCCTTGCCGCGGAGAAGTTAATTAAAATGCTTGGAGGTAAAGTTAGTGGTTACTTTTTTGCCATCGAATTAGTCGCCTTAGAAGGGCGGAAGCATTTAACAAATGGCATCACAGAATCTGTAATGAAATTTTAGGTTTAAAAATTAAGTAAATTCTTAGTTTTTTAATTTTATTTTTTCATTAAGACATGCAAACTGTTATTACTTCAAATCATTCTAATCAGATCCAGCAAGTCGTTGCTACAATTGATATTCCAACTGCTACGGCAATTGTTTATAAAAAAAGCGATCCATTTCAAGTGCTTGTCGGACATAGCAAAAAACATTCTGCGCCAGTGCTTCCTGGTGGCAAGATTGATTTACAAGATCTTGTTTCTACCTCTATGGAGCAAGTTGCTAGGAATTGTATTATTAGAGAACTGCAAGAAGAGGTTCGACTTTCTGGGGTTAATCCTAAACTTTTTAAAATTCACTCTGACCCAGAAAGAGATAATCGGATTATTACAGTTGCTTCGCTTAAAGGCACGTTGATTGAGGATTTAGTTAAGGGGTTTCGGGAAGAGGAGTTAGTGCTTGGAAGGTATGGGGTGCCAGATTATGTTTTTTTGGTAGAGGTTGATGAGGAGGGCATTACGGAGAGTGAGGAATTAAGAATTCTAGAGTGGGTTAATTGCCAAGGAGTTAAGAGGGGTGAATTGGGAGGAGGACATAGTGAGATTTTAAAGTTGTACAAATTATAATTGTAGGATGTTTGCCTGGTACTACTATCAAACTACTTAGTCTTTATTGGTGATTTGGAGAATTATTTCCTTTTTGAAAATGGAATGAATAGTAGGAATAATAAGAGGTATCAACTGGAACAGGGTTTTTAAGTTGAAGTCCTTGTTCCGTAAATCTAGCTGTTGGGGCAAACTGTCTATTCCATAAAATTGCATAAGCAGATGGTCTTAGCATCTCTGGTAGGTTTGATTGTAAATCAATCCAAAATGAATCCGAGCCTTGATAGCAATCATGTAGTGATCGGAGTTTAACTTTGCTTAAATCGATTGGCTGATTATCTTCCAAATTTAGTTGGGGACGTTTTAGATAGGGGGAATTAGCAGTAACTAAATCAAAGTGTTGTCCGGCGATAATCCCAAGTTCTTGTCCTTGCATCACTTTGCCTTTTAGCCCAGCAATATCATTTAAAAGAATCTGAGCATTTGCCACTGCGAATGGATTGGCATCATAAGCAATAAAGTTGGGAGTTAAATTATGAAAGTTACAATATTGCTGAGTAATCCACGCTAAAACTCCAGTTCCTGTGGCGATATCTAAAAAATTACCTGTTTTTAATTGTTCTCGAAAAGTTGCATCCTGAAAACTTTCATATAATAGCGAGTAAATAGAGTGATCTGCACTACTAGCATAGGAGCCTGCTTGATAGACAGTCGGTAGATTCGGGATGATGGCTTGAATATATTTACTATCATAATCCATAATTGCCTCAAGGAATTCTAAGAAATTGATGCTTCCAGCTCCAGGGCTAATATGTTTAAAGTTTATTTTTCCTGTTTCTGGGTTAAGGCCAATATGAGTGTATGAAAATTCATAACCTAAAAATGTGTCCCCAATACATTTAATAAAGCCGGAGTCTTGATCTAAGTGAAGACGTAAGTGATCTGTAAGTTTTTTCATTTCACAACTTAGAACTTGTTCGAATGCTATTAACTTAGGGATTACTTGCCTGATATGACCTGAGGCAAAATCTCTTAGATCGGCAATAGGTAAGTAATATTGAGCAAGACAGATATTACAACTTTCCTTCTTTTCTTCTTTAGGATAGTCATCGGGGATAACAGGAGCGATACAGATTGGCTTTGTTCCATCAAGAATTAATTTAAATTCTTGAACATTGGCTAATTCTGTTTTGAGCATTAGATTGTCGCTGGAGAATTGCAGAATGTTTAGGCCCGATTCTAGGCAACGAGTTAATTGACCTTGGATATTTTTGATACCAAAGATTTCAAAAATATGATCCACAACCGTACCTGTAGTTTGGATTTGATGAATATGGCTAGTTGAGATCATAAAAACTGCTAATCACTAGTTAGGCTTACTTGATATTTTTTTTAAGTCAGATAAATCTCAAACTTAAGGACTCAATCTATCAATTAATAGAACCCTAAACAAATAAGATCTTTTAGGAATAAAGTTAAAATGCCAGAAAATGACTAATTATATTCCAATTTTTAGCCAATAAATTTGAGTAGATATTAATTTTCATTTCTAGGCAGAGGCCATAACATCTATAATTAGCAAGCATTTTTAATCAATTAGGAATCTTTTTTTATTGATTTTAGTTGGTACTAAATTTAGAAGTGAATTTTTTGGAGAGAAAATTTGTAAAATATATTTAATCTGCTAAATCTATGAAATGGTTGCTATCATTTCATTATTTATAATTATCATTGCTTCAATTCTAATCATTAGAATTGCTACGATTGCCTTAGTTCAGACTGGTATGTCTGAGGATGTGGCTAGGTTTCAGGCTATTTCGGCATTTACTACAAGTGGTTTCACTTCTTCGGAAACTGAGCAAATCTTTCATAGTGCTGTTCGGCGCCGGATTGTCTCCTATCTAATGCTATGGGGGAATGCGGGGACTGCTACCGCTATTTCTTCCATCGTTTTATCTTTTGCAAGCAGTACTAATCTTCAACAAACGATGTTGCGTCTGATCCTTTTGTTAATCAGTGTTATTGTCTTGTACATGATCCTAAGAACAGAGTTTATCGATCGCAAAATTTCTACGTATATTAAAAACTTGCTTAAGAAATACGCTAATGTGGATGCAAATGATTATGCAGATCTACTCCGAGTGAAACAGGATTACGCTATTGCGGAAGTTATGCTTCATGATGATAGTAAGGTTGCTAATAAAAAAATTCAAGATTGTGGATTATCAAAAGATCGAATTTTGGTGATTGGGATCACCAAGGCTAATGGACATTTCATTGGAAGTCCTAAAGGTACTGATTTAATGGAAGTTGGGGATCATATAATTATGTATGGCAATCGTGATGCATTAAAAAAAGTTGCTCACTAAAACTAATTATTTGCTTTTTGGTAATACTAGAGTTTCCGAACATGGCGCAAAGATAGCTAGGTGCCATTATTCATGCCTAGATTAACTTACCAGTATTTAAGAATCAAACCAACGGAAAGATCCCCAATTGATTTGTTAACAAGCAAAGTTTGAAAAGTGTAATAGTCATAAAAAGAGCCAAGTAGGATTAGTAGGGAAATGGCAATAATTATGAATTCGTTCTTAATACTCGTTCTTATTATTTTTATAAATTCATAGAAACCTAAAGCTGCTAACAGATAGTATGGTAAAATTATTGTGCTCAAATATCTAAGATTCTGCATGTAATCAAGGGAACAAATGCTCAAAATCCAAACAGCTGAAATGATACTAAGGTAGCAAGTCAAATCAAAAGTCCGATACCTTTGTAGTCGAAATAGTCCTGATAATAATGTGGCACTAAAACAGAGAAATGATATTGGGGACATTTTAAAAAGACTTTCTAGTGTCTTCCAGCTAGAAGTATTTTGGTAAGTAATAATATATTCATTTGTAGGCATGGCATTTTTTGTATGATTAACCATTAGAATTATATTATCTAACCCTTGAAACAGATATTGATACAAAGAAAACAAGAGGCCAACAGCTAAGGTATATAATGCAATTTGCAAAATACAAAAACGATACTCTTTGTTATAAAAAGCAGTTTTTATAAGTAATAAGATCGACAAAAGTGAGTAGATCGTAATACCAGACTCTTTAATTAAGCAAAGATAGCTACCAGCAAGAGTCAGTCCAATCAGTAATAATATTCTTGTTCTTTTTGAATGATGATTAAAGATTAGTTCTAGAGATAAATAAATTATTAGCGAAACAAAAAATCCAAACATGGAGTCTTGCCAACAACGACGAGCTAACTCCAAATCTATTGGGGAGGTGGCAATTAAAATTAACGATAGCAGTGTTAAAAATGGAGTTAGGAAACGTAGGCCAACAATTAGAAAAATAACTATATTTAGACCACTAAAAATTAATGAAAAAAATGCTCCAAATCTTGGGGTGGTATTGCTTAAGTATTTTAAAAAATATCCCAAAGGATAGGTATACCCAATTCGCAGTGGTGAAGGATGGATCCATAAACTTGAATCTTGATTGTGCTCCTTGGTTAATACTTGATAGCCTTTCAGACCATGCTCCGATATGAAGTTAGCTTGTCTAGTATAAGTTAACTCATCTGGACTTGGATAGACAACAGAAACTGTGAGTAAGCGAATAACGATAGCAATTAAAACAACGCCAAAGCAGGCAGAGATAGTTAAGGCTTTTGCAGAAATATATTCCGACATAATCACTTGTCCTATATTTACAATCTCTTCTTACGATTTCCCTGTTTAATTATTTGGCATCCACTTAAATGGGATACACGGCTCTCTATAAAGCTCCGCAGGGATCTGTTGTTTAATACTCTCATGATACTCTGGTAACTTTGACCAGTGTAAACCCATCTTCATGTGATGGGCTGTGTGAAAACCTAGGTTTCCAGTTAGGATATTATACCATTTATGTGTGATGTTGTAGGAAGCTAAGTGGTGATCATCAGTATCAAGACCGGCATGGTGGTAGTAGGTGTGCCAGACAGTAATTATTAAACCAGCAAACATTGGAATTATAAAAACTATTAAGGCATTTTTCCAATTATAGCAGAGCATTAGTATCATTAACCCGACTACTAGAGTCCCCATGCCAAGAAATGTCTTTTGATGTTTTGGGTGATTTTTACCAACTTTATAGGCTCGGGGATAACCTGTAGCAGCAACGTGCAAGGTATATTCAGCCACGCCCATAACTACTCCATCTTTTCCCTTCCAGGCAGATTCATCTTTCTCTTGGTCTAAATAGTTTAGATGGTGGCCAAGTACATGATGCAAAACCCAGGCATGGGTAGTGATGCCTGTATGAAAAGCATAGACAAGTTCTAGCACACGATTTAGAAAATTTTGTTTGAAGGTCGGTAAGTGTTGGTGGTGGTGATTCCAAGAACAGATACAAGCTTTAGGTGCTAGCATTGCAATCATCCAAACCGTAATCCACCAAATATTAGTGGCAAATAAAAACACTAAGAGATCTAATAAAAAAAGGGCAGTAATTATCAGTGTCGGTGTCTTGTCTTCCTTGTACCTAAAATATTTCATGGCTGATAATATATGGTAAATTAGCAACTAAGACTAGTGTCTTGTTAATCTTTAGATAGCCCTACAATTATTTCCTAATTGGGTTAACTATTAATCTTAAAATAGTGAGAGAGAGTCCCTTTAATTATAACTCTCCCAATATATACTAAAACTCAGTGGTTTTTTCCTAACAGCTTGGAAAAAATCTAATAGATTTTTCAGTGTTTCGGCTTTTAGTATATTTGTCTTCCCCAGTACTGAGCCTTATCAAATAAGGCTCAGTACCTTAGCGACCCCCAAGGTTCGCTTCAATTGCTTCGCACTTGATATACTAGGCGCCTTTGTATTTTTGGTAATTTTCAATGTCGCTTAGTATATCTAGTAATTTTAATACTGGTTTTGCTTAAGAATCTAATGGCTGATAATTTAGTCACATGAATCCCGCTTCTTTCTCAGATCCAATTTCACAGGTAATTAGTCAGCTTCCCTATTGTCCCGAAGATGACAGGGAGAAGGTAAGGGATCTATTTGTACGCTTTCCCAAGGTTCTGGCTGGGTATCAGGAATTTCTAAGTGTAGAACCTGTACGAAGAATTCCTTTAGCGGCCCATAAGTTGGAGCATACTCCTCGAAGTGGTTGGTTAAGATTTGATCTTGAAATTAGGTTTCGTGATATTTTAAATACACACTTAGGTGAATATTACGGATCTAGATGTTTATTAATGGAACTGACCAAAACATCTGAATCCGTTTTGGAACATTCTGCCGAGGCACAAGAATTGTTCTCTTGGGTATTTCAGGAGTATCAATTTAAACAGTGGGGCGCAGAGGTGATGAAGTTTCATGACTTTGTAGAAGCTATTAATGGAGATTTCACTCCGCTTGATCAAATTACTAAACCTGAGAAAACTTTTTTAGAGAAAATCGCCTTGCAGTTACTGACCGAAAATCGTTCTAATGGTGATTTGCTAGCAGCTCATATCTATAATGCAATGAGAATTTTTGAAGGTGAGACGGGGAGCTTTTTAGAAATCAGACAAGAGATGTTACTGACAATTGAAGGGCAATTACTTGCTGGTAATATTTTGCCACGGCAACGTACCTTTGTTGATTTCCTTAAGCGACTTTATAATCAAGAGGAAATTGATTTAGGAGACTTAAAAAGTAAGGCTACTGAGATTGATGCTTTGCAAATGCTGATTGCAGGTCGGAGGATTATGCATGAGAAAACTTATGGAATAACTCTTGAGAAAGCTCAGCAGGAATGGCAAGGGTTTGTTGATTATGTAGATCGCAAGCTGGTAAGCAGGGAAGCACAAGCCTTCTTTAAGGTTTTTATCCAACATTCATCCGCGGATGTAGATACTCCTAATCTGTTGCTTCGAGTTTTATCAGAATTTAGTGCTATTTGAAGCCTGTGCCAGGCAGTTTTCTAATTACTATAATCGAATAACCATTTTAGTCCTACTGGAGACGGGGATAATCCTATTCAAACATAGAGAGAAATATTATTTGTAAGTATCAATAAAACTTAGCATCTAAATATCATGGATTTTCTCCGTAACTCTTCAAGATCTTTTAAGCCGCTCGGTCAATTTGGATTTACTTTAGTTGAATTGCTAGTAACTGTTAGCGTTTTATCCATATTGGCAGCTCAATCTGTAGCAGTTTATCAAAGTTATCGTGAAAAAGCATATGATGCTGTGCTGATTAGCTCTCTTCAGAATGTTCGTACCGCGTTGCAAGCAAGTACTTTAAATATCAATCCTTTTAATGGTGATCGGCAGTACTTAGGAATGTATTTATTTCCAGATGGTGGGAGTTCTTTAAGTGGTGCTCCAAGTAAGGAAGCATTGCTGCCAGGTTATAATCAGAATAAGGGAATTTTTATGATAGCTGGTATGTATCGAAATGGTTCTACGCATGCAGGTAATAAATCTGCAATGTTTTATTATGCCTATGGAGTTCATTGTTTAGGAACTGGAAATACAATTGGTTTTGATAATGGGATTGGGGAACCAGGACGTACTCCAGAGATCTCTTCATCACATTCTGTCGATATTGGATTTTATAAGTCTGAAGATTGTATTAACTATGGATACTAAGTGTGTATCTAATATTAATTGCCAAAGATTAAATCTCGGGCAAATCTATCCCTGCTACGCTTACTAACTTCACTTGGACTGCTCATGGCGGGAGTACTTAGCCAGTTATTAGTATAACCTGGACTTAGGGCAATCGTTAGTTTTTCTAGCTCTACACTATTTTGCACAAATTGACCTTGGGTCACAACAGCGTCAGTTATTTTTTGTTTGTTTTCAAACAGTGCAATCGCTTCCCTTGGGCTAAGTTGAGTATAGGTCATACCACTGGAACTTTCGGTGCCGAGTCCAAAACCATAGATACTTACTTTCGTTCCTTGCACAGCATAGCCTTGAGCAGTTCTTGCAAACGAAATGTCAAATGTTGGATCTGTAGGTTTTAATTGTGGACGACAGGCGTCAACTTGTTTAATCATTAGTAGATCGTTTGTTCCTGGAATTTTCATGAGCACTGGTTGTTTAGCTTTTTTAATTAACGTTCCTTGGTAGGTTCCTGCATTGTTAATGGTCTTACTCACTTGATTGCGATATTCAAAGATTGTTGAGGCCCAGGCCATATCTTCTGATGAGCAGTTATTAATATTTGTACCACCAGATTCCACAATTTGTTTAACGTTTTTGGGAAGCTCGGCAACTAAATGGGAAAGAGAGTATTTAAGCTTTTCAGGATCAACCGAGCTGGGATTTTGAGTTTGATTTTTTTTAGCTAGGTCATAGATACTCTGCCAATTATTATCAAATAAGGCGAGTGCCTCTAGATAATTAATTTGATTATATATTCCAGATGTCGATCGATCAGAGGAAGCATGTACATATCTTAAATCAATACTTGATCCTTGCTCTGCAAATCCAATGGAAGTCTTATAGACATCTATCTTAGATTTATTTGTTACAAACGCCATCATTGTTCCATCTTTCATGGCAATAATTAGTGGTTCACCTTGACCAACTTCCGTTGGCAGGCCATTCCTAGCGAGTCCTTCGGAAGTAAAAGATTTTTCAGCAGGGTCGCAGGAGGAAAATGCAAAAGTTGAAAGTAGAATTAAGGAATTTCTAGCTGCATGTTGTAACTTCATTGGAGTAGTCCGAAATTAATTATTAAAATCCAGTAAATATATAGTAAACCCAAAAACTAATTTCCGAAAAATCAGCAAAAATAAATACCTCAAGAGTCAATTGAATCCCTTAAGGAATTAGTATAATTCAAGAACGATCCTTGCTAAACCTTCGGTTTAACTGATTTAATTTGTTGGGCTTACTATTTGCCTTTTGGCTCCCGCTGGTCGCTACTATAGTCATAACTCTAAGATTTTAATTTCCTAACGGAAATTACTTTTTGTAATGACTATAAACTAAGGATATCATTATTTTGAACTTGAGAAAATAAATTTATCCGATTTTTAATAAAATAATTAGGAATAGATTAAGCGACATTGAAAATTACCAATAATTCAGTGGCTCTTTAATAATGCCTAATCTTTAGCAAAATAATCTTTAGTCTCTTCAATCGCTTGTTCAAAAACCTCGTCTATTAAATCTCGTAATCCTTTGTTTCCCAGTAATAGTGTTGAGATTAGTTGTGAAGCTGAGGGATCCTTTTTGGGATGTAGTAGTAGTTCTTCCAGTTTGGATATTTCTTCAAGGCTAAATGTCTGACAAAGGAAATCATAGAACTTAAGTTCGTAGTCTTCCATGGAGATATTTTCTTTAAATGTCCTAATAACTAATTTTTCGGTGTAGATGTCGATTTCATTTTGTAAGGAGGCAGTAATTTCAGAAAGTTTCTCTTGGAAGAAATGTTCAATTACTAACTGTGGATTGATTGCGGATATTGAAATGGCATGGCGTGCGATAATATGTTGTGAGGGATCTGGTTGATGGGGATCGGTATGAATTTGAGTCATAAGGTATTATCAAGAGTCAATTTAATTTATAATTAAACTACAAATATTGGACTAGTTAAAGGAAAAAATAATAGGGATGGAACTTTTTCTAAAGAATTAATGCTTGCAAGTGTCTCTCAAAAGCTACTCTCCAATTTTGAATCGGTAGTTTTGCTTGCTCAGAGTGTCGTCCGCGAATATCAGCTTCACAAGCATCAAGGAAGAGGGTGATGGGACATGAATCAACTCTTCTAATGATTTTTCTAACCGCCTTAGCATAACTCCTATCGCTAATCGGCTGAGTTGGACTTTGAGTTTGACGAAAAATGCTAGAGGGTTTCATGTGATTGATAACTATGGCAATTACAGCTTCGCTAATATCAGCTGGCACTCCAATTCTTTGAAGTAAGGCACGAGCTGGCATCTCTCCGGCAGTGTCATGTCCTTTAGATTTCCAGTTTCCATCTTCATATTGAGTATGCGTTGCTTTGCCTAGGTCATGGCAGAGCGCACCAAGGAGAAGAATGGCAGTATTCTTTTGTCCATAGCGTTCAGGATTTTTGCGAATAATTTCCCTTGCAGCATCAATCACTAAACCAGTGTGAGTAAAGGCGTCTCCTTCAGGATGATGTGCTGGGTTTTGGGGAATACCTTTTAGGGCTAATAATTCTGGTAAGCCAAATAAATTTCCATCTTGATACCAGGAATTGATTACAACTGATGGGTTAACAGCAGTATTTAAAGCCGCTACTAAGTCCTGATAATTAATAACTGGTAAGTTCTCAGGGGGGATGAATAGAACTGGCGAAGCAGGGAGCAGATTTTCTAAGATTTCATAATTAGAAATGGTACCAGAAGTTAATGACTCGATTGTTAGTCGGCTTTGCGTTGATCTCCTAGCAACGTCTAGTAGTTTGTAAAGATTAATTTGTTGATCTTTTACAGAAACAATAGTTGCAGGTTCGGTATAAATTCCACGATGAGGATGAACGGCTAGGATTTGTCCTAATTGAATATCAAAGTCCTCGGAAAAGTTTTGGCGGAACTCAGCAAGTGTCTGTACGTCAGCATTTGCTTCGTAGCCTGGAGCCAGTCCAATTACAGTTCTAATTTTTTGTTCTCCAGTTTCTGGATTTTCTTTAATTGTAACAGTAACTCCAGCAGTTTGTAGCGTTTGGGAAAAAGTTTGTAAGTTTGCCCTCCAGATATCTGGGGCGATTAGTGGTTCAGTTGCTCGGCGTGGAACAAGTGAACTTTGAAAGATAATCCCTTCGGGAGTTGTTAGCAGAATTCCAGCAAGCCCTTCTGGCAATTTAGCTCCTAAATCTTTAATGGTTTCTTGTAGGATTGTTTTAGCTTCAAGTCGGACGATTACTTGAATAGTACTTGCTACTATTGGCCCCAGTATTCTGAGTTCCACACCTCCAATATTTTTTTGATTGATAGCAAAGTGATTTGCAGAGGTTATTAATGTGTTGGTTACTGCAGATAATGACATAATTAGATTATAATTATAGCTATAATTAACAGCAGTAAATAGTTAATTCAACAGAAATTTGGATAAATTTGGCTTTTGACTAAGAACTGAAAAATATTAAACTAGATCCTTCCGATCTTTGTTAATTTAAATCAAGTTAGTTGCAGTATAAAAATGCCAGATCCAATTAGTCAACCAAATATTATTAGTAAGCTTCAGGATTTGGACTTAGCTATTACCTTATTGCCAATAGTGAAAAGAGCAAGCGTGGTTTTTGCGGCATATCTAAAGCAAGAAGAAAATGATCCACTGATATATTTTCTAAAAACTTCATTAGAGAACGCTGGAGTCTATTCTGACAAACTATTAAGCCTTGTTCAAGATTGTTTTGAAGTAAATCCTAATTTGGAGCTTCCCTTAAAGACTATTAAATTTCAGATTAATCCTAATGCTAACTCTAATGGCGCCAAGTTAATGAAGGAGATTTTTGGAACTGAGGCGGATTGTTTTAATGGAGATGTTCCTGACTTATTAGATCTGATGGCACATCAAACTGTTTTTTTAACAAATAGAGATTCTTACACAGGGCAAAAATTAACTCTTGAAGCTGCTCAAGCAATTCTTAAGAAAGTTTTAATCATGACAGAAGCTGATTCGACTGATCAGTTTATTGGTTGTCGTTTATCGAAAGATGGAGAAGAACTAATTAGGCACGTAAATCGGTACTTAAATATTAGCAGTCTCAATGTGCAAGCTCGGATTGAGGAACTTAGTGGGCAAGAAAGTTTAATTGCTAAACTAAATACTCATTACAAGACTAAACTAGTAAGTAGGAAAGCTGTTGCTTCTGATGCTAGCAATAGTATTACAGATCCAAATAGTAAGTTACTAAATAGTGCTACTGTTAGTGCAACTAGTGTGAACTACGAAGCTAAGCCGTATTGTATCGAAGGGTTAACCATTTTTCATGTTGGTGGAAATAACTTCAGTGATACTTTATCATTTATGCATCAAGTCGTATCGGCTGCTGTTTGTGATTATTGTCTCCAGCAAGTTTATGGGTATCAATCTCCTAAAAAGGCAGTTTTAGTTATTAATCAATTAGCAGAGTGTGGAATGATTGATGCATTGGCGCATCGTATAATCTTACAATGCTATGCCGATCTATTGAGTCCAAGCGAAAAATTGGAAATTCAACATTTGGCATATCGAAAATCTTTAGAAGCTGTTGGCGGTATTACTAAGTTATCACTGTATCTTCCAAAGAATGATTCCTTAGCTCAAGAATTTAGAGCATACTTGAAAATTTTTACCTCAACTGTCGCAAACTTAATTCAAGAAGATCATACTCTTGGCGTTACGCCTATTGGAGATGTTATTCGGGCTGGACGTTATCAACAGACGGTTGGTGATTTGCTTATTTATCAAAATTTCTTAAGCCAAATTTGGAAAGATTTCTATGCTGGGATTTTGCAGAAAGTAGAACAAGGTGAAATGCCAGCAGGCCTACTTACAAATCCTGAGAATTGCTTAAATCGAATCCTTGAGCAGTAGCTAAGTTTGGTTTTTAAGCCATTGTCTCTAATACTTCATCTAGATTGGTTAGCGCCATGGCAAATCCTTCTTTAAAACCCATTCCAACAATTTGGTTTAGATTTTCTAGAGTGCCAAATGTAATTGTAACTAATACTTTTGTTGTATTACCTTGTTCTTGGAATTTAGTTCGCCAGTGCATACTAGCAATTTCTGAACTTTTATTGCCTTCTTCATCGCAAAAAGCATCACTCGCAGTATAACTATCTTCTGGTATAATTGTTTCATATCCTGCCCAGCACCAGTGTTTTTCACCTTCGGGTCCACTCATGTAATAGAGACAACTACCACCTGGTGAAAAATCAAATGTTTTAATAATTGCTTTCCAAGGCTTCGGTGCCCACCATTTTTCTAATAGTTCTTTTGTCGTCCATGCTTGCCAGACTTGCGCTTTGGGAGCATTGAAGATTCTCTGGATATTAATCGTTTTATTTTCTTGGTTAGTGATAAAATTTGTTTCATTCATAATTATTTTATTAATTTCAATTAATTTCTTTAGGTTTGATATATAGTCATATGAGTATGATTTTACCAAAAAACCATACTCATATGACTATATATCAAACACGACAGTGTTTGAGGCGACCCTTAGGCATCGCCAAGGCTGAAGTGCTTATAAAATAAGCACTTCAGCTGGGGAAGACAAATATATTCCTCGACGAAATGATCGCAAAAGCGGTTAGCTTTTGACCTAGCCGTTTCGGTAAAACCCAATGTTGAGGAGTATATTATTGGCTTTGATTTGTTGATCATCGACAGATTCATTTTAGCGCCGAGTTTATTGCAATTGATTACAAATATCTAGTAATTTTCATCTAGCACTCCTAACTTTATAATAATTTTAGTATAACATCTATCGGGATGAACTTTCTAAGAATGAGAATTACTCTAAGGTTATAAAAACAAATCATCGGAATGAAATAAATGGCTTTAGTTTAGTGGAATTATTATAGTCGCTTAGTTAGCAATAAAATGATTATTTCTTAATTCAATGGCTTTCTGCAATTATTCAATTCTTTTATTATTCAATCTTAAAATAGTTAGAGAAGATTTTAGTCTATAAAACTATTTGAATATTTATTAACTAATATTGCTAAGAGCATTCCCCTAAAGCTCTTTTTATAGAGATAAATAACGGCTCTGAAGATCGATGAAAAAAAAGACTGAGAACCTATGGAAATTAAAGCCAGGAATAGTTCAAGAAATTCAAACTAAGAAGTCGGTTAATGTCGAATTGATAGTTTTTGAAACACCCGGTACTATTACACTGGCTAATATTGTGACGATTTTAATTGCCCTTTGTTTATTATTGCCAGCAATATTTTTTCCGCCAATATTACTTCTTAATATGCCAGTGCTCTTTTTGCGATATGCTTATAGGCAATATTTTTATAATAAAGCTTATCGAGTTAAGATAAGTTTTATCTGTCCTATTTGTAATATTTTCAATCCGCTAGTCGAAAAATCAGGTAATTTACCGACTCAGATTATTTGTGCTGAATGTGGAAGTAAATTGGATGTACTTAGTCTTGGAGATGAAACTATATGATTAATATTGATTACTTTTCTCCACTGAGTAGATTTATACTTCAACTGATTTTAATTTTAATAGCTTCGCAAGTTCTTGGTAGGCTTTTACAATATTTGAAACAGCCACAAGTTGTTGGAGAAATCTTAGCAGGAATTTTATTAGGCCCATCATTATTTGGAATTATTGCTCCCGAGACCTTTCAATTTATTTTTGAAAAAAATTCAGTTTCAATTTTAGCAGTTGTCAGTCAGTTGGGGCTGATTCTCTTTATGTTTACAGTTGGACTTCATAGCAGGGCACTGGAACGAAATGCGGCAGGAAGAAGAGCTGTAATTATTTCAGCAGTTAGCATTATCTTACCGTTCATCCTAGGAATAAGTGTTGCACCACTTTTATATAATTCATTTGCCCAAACAGGAGCCTCTGGGATTATTTTTGCATTATTCTTTGGAATCGCCTGTAGTATTACCGCTTTTCCAGTGCTTGCCAGAATAATTAGTGATAAGGGTCTAAATAAAAACCCAATTTCACAAATGGCTCTACACTGTGCTGCGATTGATGACATTACGGCTTGGATAATTTTAGCAACGATCATTGGACTTACTAAGAGCAGTGCATTTTCTTTGCTCGTAATGACTTTAGGATTAAGTATTTTAGGGATTCTTTTTCTTTTTAAGGTGATGTCGCCATTAATAAGTTTCGCGATTCAAAGTAAAAAGTTTTCTGAGCCGCAACAGTTTACCCTCGCACTCCTGACACTCCTTTGCTCCTCACTATATTTTGAGTCAATTGGAGTTCATGCACTTTTTGGTGCCTTTCTAGCAGGGACTTTAATGCCAGCTAATAAACGCTTCCGTGAGCGTTTAAAATTACGGATTGAGTATGTTGCTGGATTAATTTTACTACCTGTTTTTTTTGCTGTTACTGGATTAAAAACAGAAATTACCCTAATTAATTCCTGGGAACTTTTGGCTACTTGCTTAGGAATTATTATTCTTTGTGTCGTGGGTAAGCTTGCTGGTGCAGCACTAGCAGCAAAGTTTTGTAATTTTTCATGGAAAGAATCAGTCTTTATTGGGGTATTAATGAATACTCGGGGGCTAATGGAGCTAGTCGTTTTAAATATTGGTCTGGAACTAAATATAATTTCTCATTCCTTATTCACCATGATGGTGATCATGGCGCTTGTCACAACTTTTATGACTGGACCACTAGTAGATTTGATTAAAAAGCAGCTTAAGTAACATCCTATTATATAACTAAATTATAATAGGATGCCTTTTAATTTATACAATTACTAAATTGACAAGGATATTTCCTCGAGTTGCATTAGAGTAAGGGCAGACAATATGTGCTTTTTCTACTAATCCTTCTGCTACTGATTTCTCAATGCCTGGCAGGGAAATTTGTAATTCTACTTCGATTCCAAATCCAGTTGGGATTTTCCCAATGCCTACAATTCCTGTAATCGAAGCATCTGCCGGTAAGCTAATTTTTTGAGTTCCAGCAACATATTTAATAGCGCCAAGAAAACAAGCTGAATAGCCAGCAGCAAACAATTGTTCTGGGTTTGTTCCAACTGCACCATTACCACCTAATTCTTTAGGGGTTGTTAAGGCAATATCTAAAACTTTATCAGAAGACAGAGATCTTCCTTCTCGCCCACCAGTAGATTTTGCAGTTGCTCTGTATAAAATTGTTTCAACCTTAGTTTTTACATCTTGTTCCATTTTCATTCCCTTTTTAAAAATAACATGCTTTTCATGAAGCACAGGTTTATTAGCATAATTACGACAAGGATCCTAAGAAAACATTACTTTTTAGTACTATTAAGAATCTTTTACCTAGGCTTGGAACAAAATACGCCAATCGCTTTCCATTTGCATCTTGAGTTACTGAGAGATCTAAATATTTTCTAGAGTTAATTATAGGTATTGATAAATAGTTCTGGATTAATTCTGAATATAAATTATGATGTTTTAGAAGTTTGTAAGTTGGTGTTCAAGGCTTTGATCCGCAATCTTAAAGAACATTTTCTTCTTAGACACTTCAGTAATCTTAAAAGATTAGAAAAATCAATCAGATAATTAATTAAGGAGACAGATATGAATATTTCTGAAGGTCAAAACTCTTTAAGTAAATCATCCCGTAGTTATCTTGCTCTTGGGTTGGTATCAGCGACTTTTGCCCACGTCCAATTGAAGCCCGCAGTATTACCCATGAGCAAGATCTCACCACAATATCTTTTTCCTCACGAGCTCAAACTACTTCAGATAATATAGTCAAAGTTACCGCTGCCGTTGAGGTAGCTATTACACCAGTCCTCCCCGCTATTGATCATCTGACAATCTTAAACTCTAAGGATGCTAGTCCAGCTGAGAAATTAGCCGCATTTGAAGTGTTGTTACAGGAGCGTAAAAATCATCCTAATTTGTATAAATATTTACTTTCTGATGAGACAAGAGGAGATTTAGTAAACGATCCTAAAAATTGGTCTAACATCTATAAGCTATTTTTAGATCAGCTTGCGCCAAATTATCAAATTGCATCTAGTAAGATTGGGGGACATTTTTTTAGATTTGCTGCGACCAATGGTTCTGTAGAACTTCGAGTTAAATCACTAGAAGCTTGGTTTAAGTTGGGGGCAGATTTTGGAGATTTGTCTTTGGCACATAAAACTAATTTATCAGCTAGTAATCGTTTTGCTGCGGATGAACTGACAGAGTATCTTAATACTACAAATAAGTTATTTGGAGAGACAATCCTTGGTAAGTGATTAATACTTCGCTATTTGATATTTCAGAATTAACTAAGCAACTTAATCCTTTTTCAAGGGACTCATTTTGAAAATTGACTAAGAATATTTTCTTGTTAGTCTTGCCTATCATTAATCCACATTGTTCATATGAGTGGAATATTATTTATTAAATTACAATCAAATGATTGCTGTTGCTCAGGTTATTGCTAAAGAGATTGAACGTAAATGGTTAATTCCGCTGGAATCACTACCTGAGTTAAGCACGCTCTTATCGAAAGAAATATTACAAGGTTACATTAGCACTGGAGAACCTGAGGTTAGGCTTCGAAAGTCTGGCTCTGAATTTTTTCAAACAATTAAGTTTGGTGAAGGTTTGATTAGAGACGAGATTGAGATTCCTCTGACTGCGGAACAATTTATTACGTTATGGCCAGCAACTGCAGATAAGCGAATTGAAAAAACTCGTTATGAATTAGAGTATCAAGGTTTAGTAATTGAAATTGATATTTATTCTGGCAAGCTAGCGGGGCTTATTGTAGCTGAAGTTGAATTTCCTAATGAATTAGCTGCTGGAGATTTTGTTTTACCAAAATGGTTTGGTCAGGATGTGACTGATGATAAACGCTTTAAGAATAAAAATTTATCCCAACTGGCAGGTCTTGAAACTTTAAGTTGATAATTAAAATAAATTGCATATACTAAAACCCATTAGAGACTCTGTTAATAGTCAATAAAAAACAATTAAATGTTTTAAATATGTTGAGTTAAATATCGGTCACTAGACCATTGTTTTCCGTCCCGCACCATCGCATTTAAAGTAATTAGTAGCTTTCT
>JANNBC010000014.1:0-1841 GCA_031385045.1 bacterium
TAGTTCTAAATGAACTGACTGAATTAATACCCATAGTTGGTGGAGTTACGGCAGGTGCATACTCCAGAGCTAGACATAAATTTCGACACACTGCGTTTATTGAGCTGTCTAAAGATTGTATTATTAAGCCTTTTTATCAAGAAGACATTAAGCGTCATCTTGGTTTTAGATTGCTAGCTATCGATGGCAGTCTAGTGAGAGTCCCTGACACAGAAACAACTAGAGAAGCGTTTGGTACGACTAAGATTATTGATGCTCTGTCGAAGAAGACAGTTTTTGTTCAAACTCGTTGTTCAGTATTATATGATGTGGAAAATAATCTTTGCCTAGATGGATTAATTGCACCGCGAAAGACCCACGAACGAGAGTTGGCAAAAATACACTTAGAAAATACTAAAAATGGAGATTTACTATTACTAGATCGAGGTTACCCAGGGTACGAATTCCTATCTGCCGTAGTAGATACAGGAGCTGACTTTTTGGCACGATGCTCTGGAGTTTTTAGTAAAACTTTTGACTTCTCTAAGTCTTCAGACATTACTGTAAAACTAAAGAAGCCTTACAGGTATCGGGAAGATAATTCTCTGCCATTAATGCAAGAGTTTAGAGCATTAAAGATCAAACTAAGCACTGGAGAGGATGAGATTTTAGTTACTTCACTTCTTTCCAAAAAACTTTATCCTAAAGATATATTTAAAGAGCTTTACTATAAGCGTTGGGGAGTAGAAACTTTTTATAAGATCATGAAGAGTAGATTGGCATTAGAAAACTTTACAGGGACTTCCGCCGAAGCTGTAAGGCAAGATTTTTTTGCTACCATTTTAATTACTAACTTAGAAACTATTTTTACTGCTGATGTAAATCAAGAGCTAGAAAATAAAAATACAGATCTTCAACAGCAAGTGAATAAGAATATTAGTTTTAATGTAATTAAGAACAAAGCTTTTGAGTTATTTGATAGCAATGAAGATATTGATACTATCCTAGCTGAAATGGAAGAGCTTTTTAGGCAGACTCCAACAGTGGTGAGACCCGACAGGATTCACCCCAAACGACACCACGAGTGTAACAGAGGACGAGATCCTAAGATCTATCATCACAGAGCAAAACATAAAATTAACTTCTAATTCCTTAAGTCAATGGCTGTGCGTGCCAGGCTTCTTCCTCCTCAAACAACTTTGCACAAACAGCCCCCTGCAGTTTTATAACATCTGTGATTTCGTCTGAACTAAATTGATCTTTGATTGAAACTCTAGATAGATCTCTAGACCCCCAGCCTGAAGTCTAGATGATTATAAGTGATTACTAAAACCGATGCTCAGTCAGGTGATGAAGTAGCGGTAGCCTTGGCGGAAACAACCCTGCTGGGTACTGTTCCGAAAAGTCACCACCAAGGATTTTTTGGTAAATCTCATTAGCCTCCTCACAAAGAATCTTGGCATAGGTAATAAATTGCTTTCTAAGAGTAGTATTTACTGAAATACACCACATCTTCCTGCCAGTGCGCTTAGATCTGTACTTTAAATCAATCCCTTGATTCTCAAGCTTAGCTCTTCCCATAAAGGACTTCTTCCCTTTACAAAGTTACGTGGCACAAGATTAAAAGATTTCAAAATAAAACTATTGAAACTTTGGCGGCTTAATGAGAAAATTATTCATAGGGCTACCAAATCATACTGGAATATGGGGTATTCTCTTTAAAATTAAAAAGGTTTATCAAATCCTAAAATAAATGTGGAAGTACTGAACTTCCCGTCTTAATTGAAATATTATCGAGAAAAAATGACTCAAAATAGGAATTTAAAATCAAATAAAGCCTTCACCTTGATTGAACTACTTGT
>JANNBC010000020.1:0-11357 GCA_031385045.1 bacterium
TAGATTTTGCAAAAATTGAAGCTGGTAAGGTTATTCCCGATATTCAAGTAATTTCTGTTGATGAATTAATCTATGATGTTGGTAAGTTAGTTAATTCCCAAGCTCATAAGAAAAAACATGCTTTTAATTATGAAACTAGAAATAAAAATTTAGCAATTTCTTGTGACCGTCGTCATGCTAGGCAGATTTTAATTAACTTTCTAACTAATGCTATCAAGTACACTCCGCCAGAAGGAAAAGTAGATTTTTGGGCAGAACGAACCGCGGAAGGGGATGTTCGGATTGTCGTTAAAGATAACGGTGTTGGTATTCCAGATGATCAAAAAGATAAAGTTTTCTCGGCTTTTGAGCGGATTGATGATGCATATTCAAAAGAGCAGATGGGCACAGGCTTGGGTCTTTCCTTAACAATCCGTTTAGCAGAGGCGAATAATGCCGAGATCGGCTTTGATTCTGTTGCTGGAGAAGGAAGTGAATTCTATATTACATTTCAGTCGGCTGACGCTAGCTTACTAGTTAACAAAAATGAAGAGGTTAAGATTCAAGTTCCAAGAGGCCATGGAGAAAAAATCCTATTATTAGAGCCAAACTCAGAAGAAGCCAGTGTCGTAATTGGTTATCTAAATAATATTGGTTACGAAGTAGAGTCGCACCCAGCAAGTTTTGATGCTAGTTTGAGTGTAGAAGAATTTTCTTTAGTGCTGATTGAAAATTCATTAGTTGATGATCAAGGAGAGGTGTTCATTACAAATCTTAGACAGACACTTAAAAATGCCAATATCCCAATAATTGTGATGAGTAGTCGCGCCTTTGATTTTGATACTGAATCGTATCTAAAAATGGGTATTGATATTTGCTTGAATAAACCACTTAAATTAACGGATTTGGCTCAGACGGTTGCCAGGGTCTTGCCTCAATAAGCCTTTGAGTCGAGCTAAGTTGTTGAATTTATTCTTTCTTTTCTTGTGAGTCGAATTACTCTAAAATTTCATATCCAAAAAATAACGATCTGAACTGGCAAATCTTTTGTTTGACAGAAAAAAAACCAATCATAAAATCAGTCTTAAAATAATTTTTTTGAAAATTATCTAAATAAATCACTAAATCATGACGATGGTTATCTCGTGTTTTTAACTATTTAGTAATTATGTCAAAAAATAGAGAAACCTTAATTATCAGTATAGATGATGATTTTTATCCATCTGATCCAGTTAGCTCAGAAAGGGATTTACTGAAGGCAGTGTTATCCTCAGCAATTAGTGATTTAGAAAAGGAAGGTTATATAGCTAAAGAAGCAGTTCGCTTTTTTCTTAATCCTGATTCCGAGTATATTTTTTCATTCCGCTCGATTTGTGAATATTTAAAAATTCCTCCGGAGCAAGTTTTGGAGTCAACTGGATTAGTCGATAATCCTGAGTTTATGAATTCATATCGCAGAACTCAGGCGGATCTGGAATAACTATAGTAATGACAGAAAGTAATTTCCGATAGGAAATTATAAATTTAAGATCATTACTATATAGTGACCAGCGGGTTTAACCTCCGAAGCTTGAAAGGCGAAGGAGGTAGCCCAGAGACACATATAGTAAAACCTATAAAACTCTGTTAAACCGAAGGTTTATCAACCCAGCTTATAATTTCTAACTTACACTTGTTATTTTACTTTAGAGTGAAGGCAAGTATTTTACAGAAAATATTTTCTGGTTTTACTATATCCGTCCACTATTTCACGAAATTAATAACTGCTTGCTAATTGATTGAGCTTGATTAGGAGTAATGTTAGTCTGAAACAATGAGTAATTCAAAGATTCAGGGTAACATTCAGCTTTCAACTCTTAGTGGGGCTTATCATCTATATAGTGATAGCAGTGAAGATTTGGTTTTGATGCTTCATGGCAAGGCTGGTAATCGTCAAGTAATGTCTGTCTTTGAGAAGTCTTTTCCTCCTGAAGCTAATTTTATTTATCCTGAGGCAGATATAGCAGACCCAATTGGCGGCTTTAGTTGGTGGTTGGAGCAAAACTCTGAAAACTATCAACTTGCTGCAAGTAAGTTACAAAAATTTATTGATGATATTATTTTAGAATTTAGGCTTAAGCCAAGGAGGATTATTGCTTGTGGTTTTTCACAAGGAGGTGCTTGTTTATCCTGGCTTTCACAAGCAAATGAAGGCCTATTCTCACATTTAATTATGATTTGTAGCTTTTATCTGGAATACCCAGAGCCACTTAAGTCCTACCCAAATACTTTTATTTATCATGGCTTGGCAGATCAGGTTGTGGCTGTTGCTGAAGCCAATAAGGCCGTCAGTCTTTTGATATCTCGGCAAGCCACAGTAACTTTTGTTGCTGATACTCAAGCACACAAGATTAGTAGTAAAGGAATGAAGGCTCTAAAAGATTGGTTGAGTAGGGAGATTTAGTGCAAAATCAGCCTCGGATTTAGGGTTACGGTATTTAAATTATATTGTTATAGTTGCTTCAAAGTATTTTATTTCGCGGATTCGTTTTTATTGATTAGTTATGTCGACAATTCTTAGTTTAGATTTAGCAACAGATGAGGGAAATCGTTTGTTAGCTAGAGTTGATGATGCCGATGTTTTGATTGGCCGCGCTCCAGCCCCCAAAGGTGTTGCTATTCAAAGCATGGCCGTCTCCGCAACTCATGGGAAGTTTATTCGCTTTAATGAGCATTGGTTTTATCGTGACTTGCAAAGTACCAACGGCTCATGGTTTAGCTCCAGAATGCTTTCTCCAAGCGCATTTCATGTTGTTAAGGATGGGGATGTTTTAATTTTAGCTAATACTCCGATCCAATCTAGATTAAATTTTGATGTCTCCGCAGAACAAGTGCAACTCTTACAAGAACCTGCTATCTTCATATTTTGGCAAGATCGTTTAAAGGTTACCTTACCACTTCCTCGACATGGTCAGTTTTATAATATTGGTGGAGAGGACTCGATTGTCGAATTTCCAGCAAATTTCTTAAGCACGCATAAGTTAACAATTAAGGCTGATGGTCGAAATTGTTTGCTAGAGTCATATCAAGTTGGAACCGGTCTGTATCATAATAGTACACAAATTAGTCCATCAGCTCAGGTTATGATGCATGACCGGGATAATATTATTACCGGACAGCTGGTTATTGTTTTCAGTACCGGGCACAAAACAGTAGAAGCCGAAGCTAATCTAGGTGAAGTTGGAACGTTTATCGATCCAAGTGCTAGGTATAGTAAAAAGTTAATTACAAATTCAGGTTTTGGAAAATTACTAGAAGAGGAGCATGAACATCGAGAGATTGTTCGTACTCAAGGTATCGCACGTCCGATAGCAATAGTTGAGCCAGATCAACATAATCTGATTGGAGATAAAATCATCTATATAATCGGGATTTTAGCTTTATTAATAACTTTAGCACTTCTATTTTGGTTTCTGCTAGCTTAATTTTTGCTAATTTTCCATAAGTTGTTAGAATCTTTGGAAACTGGTTCCTTTTTTATCCTAGTACTGTGAATATTCTTTTAGTTCAAATGGCCTTTCTTGGCGATGTCATCCTAACTACGCCAGTTATAAAGGGAATCAAAGACTTATATCCTGATTGTAAGCTTTGGTTTTTAACAACTCCACTAGCTACTGGTTTAATTAATAATGATTCTCAGTTAGCAGGAGTGATTGCTTATCAAAAAAGGGGGAAGCATCGAGGCCTTTTTGGAACGATGCGCTTTGCTAAAGAACTTAGCAGTTATAAGTTTGATCTAATTATCAGTGTTCATAAATCCTATCGAACTTCATTACTTCTAAAATTAATTTCTGCACCTGAAAAGATTGGTTTTGTTCAAGCAAAGTTTTCTTCAATCTATACTAAAAAAGTAGATATGGTAGGTGAGCATGCAGTAGAACGAGTCTTTTCTATTTTAAAATTTCATCCGCGATATTCTGAGCTAAAGCCAGAAATGCATTTAGCAATTTCTGAGGATCGAAATAAGGTTCGGGCGCAGTATAATCTCACTCAAAAATACATCGTGATTGCTCCTGGCAGTGCTTGGGAAACCAAGCGCTGGCCGGCACAACATTACCGACGAGTAGCAGAGGAGTTTATCCAGCGTGGGTACCAAGTCGTTGCCTTAGGCAGTAAGGAAGAAATGCCATTAACGGCACTTGCTTTGCCTACTGCTGGCATAAATTTAGCAGGTAAGCTTAGCTTGCCGGAGTCTTTGTTAGTTTTGAAATCTGCTACGGCCTTAATTTGTAATGACAGCATGATTCTTCATGCGGCTTCGGCTCTGAAAGTACCGACTGTTGCTATTTTTTGTGCTACATCTCCAACCTTTGGTTTTGGTCCCTGGGAAAATAATGCTGTAGTTGTTGAGCGAGAAGATTTAGAGTGTAAACCATGTTCGCGACATGGTGCTAGAAAATGTCCGTTAAAGACTGATGCTTGTATGATCGGTCTTCCGCCGACTAAAATTATTAGCGCTTTTGATTCATTAAATATCTAAATGCTACATAAATTTAATTATCAAAAATTTGAAATCTATAGCGAGAATCTGCTTAGTACAAAAGATTTAGCTAGTATTGTAGATGCTCTAAAGATTCAAGCTTCACCAAACGAAGATCATTTATTATCAGGTCGCGGAACAATTAAATTTACGATCTTAGATGGACTAGGTCCGGTAGCAATTAAAAAATATCTTCGCGGTGGGATTTTTGGAAAGATAATTAAAAAGTATTATTTACATGTTGGTAATAAACTTCGCCCGCAAATTGAATATGAAGCCTTATTAATTGCCAGGAAATGTGGAATTAAGGCTCCCTGCCCTTATGCTTTTGTAATTCAAGGAAAAGTTCTCTACCAAGCCTGGCTAATCATGGAGAAAATTGAACACCAGGATAATTTAGCAAGTATTAGTATCAATAATCCAGAGCTAGCTCAGGAGTTAATGACTGAGGTTTGTCGAATTATTACTAGCTTAGTTGATAATATGATTTTTCATCCTGATTTGCATCCAGGTAATTTTTTGATGAATACAAATCAAGAATTATTCTTAATTGATTTTGATAAGGCGGCAATTTTTTCTGGGCCTCCAAGCAAGCTGCAAGAGATTTATTTATTGCGTTGGAGGAGAGCTGTAATTAAACACAACTTGCCAGACTTTTTAGCAGAATATATTTCTGCTAGTTTAAGAAAAAAATAAAGTGAGTGAGACGATTGGCCAAACAAAAGTTTTAATCATCCTTATGGGATCGCTAGGGGATGTTCTGCGTGGACTTTCCTTACTTAGGCCATTAAAAGATTCTGAAAAAAATTTTCAGATTTATTGGTTAGTAGATTCTAGATGGCAATCGTTACTTAAGGGGCATCCGCTCATTGATCAGCTGATAATTGTGGATCGTCCAGTTAATTTAAAAAATATTAAAAACTTAATTAGTATTTTACGTTCTACTAAATTTGATTTTGTCTTTGATCTTCAGAGAATCTTAAAATCTGGAATGCTTTCCTTACTTTCTAGGAGCTCTAGGAAAATTGGGTTTAATCGTAAAAATTCTAAAGAATTTAATTATTTGTTTAATCAAGAGGAGATTGCATATTTCCCAGAAACATATCCAAAGATTAATCATTATCATCAGTTTTTAAAACAGATTGGTGTTGTTACTTCCGAGCCTTATCAATTTGAATTAGATTATTTAAGATCTGAATTGCCAGAAAATTTTAAGAAAGAAGGTCAAACAATAGCAGTCGTTTTAGAGTCTTCCTGGGAGTCAAAGGATTGGTTTCTGGACTCTTATATTGAATTAATTAGTCTTATACTGCAAGAATCAAATAACTCGATTATTCTTTTAGGTACAAAGAAGTCAGGGGAGTGGAGCGAGAAAATTCTAAGCCAGATTGTCTCTCCCAGAATTAGTTCTTTTGTAGCCAAAACAAGTTTGCGTCAGTTAGCAGCAATCATTGCTACGGTAGATTTAGCTGTTGGTCCTGATTCTGGTCCAGGTCATTTAGCCTCAGCATTAAACACCAAATATATTACAATTTTCGGGCCAACTGCTCCAGATCGAGTAGCACCTTATGGGGCTCGTAGTTTAGCAATTGAAGCGCAATTAT
Source organism: bacterium (assembly GCA_031385045.1). Lineage (GTDB taxonomy): Bacteria > Bdellovibrionota_C > UBA2361 > UBA2361 > CALJRW01 > JANNBC01. The sequence goes on from JANNBC010000020.1 coordinate 6,103, forward strand.
TATGCCGTCCTTGTTATAAAAAAACTTGTCCCGGCTTTCAAAAGGCGTGCCTTCGATTAGTAAGTCCCCAAATTGTTTTTCAAAAAATTAAAACAGAGCTGAAATCTTAGTTTATCGTTAAGGTTTACAGCTAATACCGATAAATGCTAAAACTTTACTGGTTTTACAGTATCCAGACACCTCTATTTAATAAAAATTTATGGTTATTTCCCTTGCCGACTTTGCCAACATTAGAAAAAAAATCAAAGATCAGAAAGTTTTGGTCGTCGGCGATATTATGCTGGATCGATATGTTTGGGGAGATAGTGGTCGTGTTTCGGAGGAGTCTCCTGTAATTGTGGTTGAGGTAGAAAAAAAAGATGAACGTTTAGGTGGTGCTGGGAATGTCGTTAATAACTTAGTGAACTTGGGTTGTCAGGTAAGTTTAGCAGGAGTTGTTGGGGCCGATTTTTATGGTGAGAAAGTTATTGATCGTTTAAAGCGGATGAAGGTTGATGCCACCGGTGTTTTAGTTAGTTCGGAGCGTCCAACAACAACCAAAAAACGAGTTATTGCTCGTGGGCAACAGGTGATTAGGATTGATGAAGAAAACCGAGCACCAATTATTCCTAAGATTGAAAATCGTCTGAAAGATTTAATCTCACAAAATTTTGAAAGTTATTCGGCAATTATTATTTCGGATTATGCCAAAGGTGTCTTAACTCCAAGTATGCTTGATTTTTTTGCTGGGCTTAGAAAAAAACATAATTGTACCTTCAATCATAAGCCAATTATGGTCGATCCTAAACCTGCAAATCGGAATTACTATCGTGGTTTAAATATTGTAAAACCTAACCGTAAAGAAGCGGAATCAATTGCTGATTTTAAGATTAATAACTTAGAGCAGGCCTTAAAAGCTGCCCAGATTATTCAAGAGAAGCTCTCCGTTGATTCTGTCTTGTTATCTCTAGGAGGAGATGGATTATTATTTTATAATAGTGATTACCCGCAAGGAGTTCATTCTTCAACTTTAGCTCGTAAGGTATTTGATGTGAGTGGAGCAGGGGATGCCGTTGTTTCTTGTTTTACAACAGCAGTTTCTATGGGTTTTTCTGTAGAGCTGGCCATGGCTTTTGCTAATTTTGCAGCTGCTTATGTCGTTTCCGAAGTAGGGACAATCGCTGTTGATCTTGATATTCTTCAGAATGAACTTAACTATTACTATTCAAAAAATTAATGAGTAATTTAGCTCCTCAGTTCTACAGTATGACTGGTTATGGTCAGGCTGAGATGCAAGATGCTGGACTTGGTGTAGCTATTGAAATTAAATCAGTAAATAGTCGGTACTTAGATCTTAATATCAAATATCCCAGTGAATATAGTTTTTTGGAATTAGAACTTAGAAACTTATTAAAGCAACATTTACAACGAGGTCGTGTGGATGTTTTTATTAGAAGAAATTCCACTGCGGGTAATATCAAACCTCAAATTAATCTGGAACTCTTTAAAAGTTATTGGGAGGCAATTCAAGGTGTTTTTAAAAGTGTGAAAGTCGATTCTCAGCATCTAGATTTAACGCAAATATCTACTTTCATCTTAAATCAAAACGATCTTTTCTCTAATAATAATTCTAAAGTTGAAATTACAGAGCAAGAGCAAACACTGATTAGAGAGGTTTTAGCTGAAGCTTTAAAGAGATTATTAGATTCTAGGCGTACGGAGGGGGAAGCCTTGATTAAGATTGTTAGTCAGCATTTAGTTAATCTGCAAACTATTTGGAAAACAATTGAGCGGCAACGAACATCGATTATTACTAACTTATCTCAAGAATTATTGGCAAAAATAAAGAATCTATTTCAACAATTAGATTTTACTTCGGAACGTTTAGAGCAAGAGGTTGCTTGGCGGGCAGAACGTAGTGATATCTCGGAAGAGATTAATCGGATCGCTGTTCATTTAGAATCCTTAAAAGTGGAACTTGCCACTAATTCCTCAGGTAAAAAAATTGAATTTTTGGCTCAAGAATTAGGACGAGAATTTAATACCATTAGTTCCAAGGTTCCGTCGGCAGAAATTCAGACTGCTGTAGTAAGTGCTAAGCTGGAAATTGAAAAAATTAGAGAACAAAGTTTTAACATTGAATGAAATTTATGCGTGAGTCATTGATTTTATGTTTAATTGGTCCTGCCGGAAGTGGTAAAACTACTAATTTGCAAAAGCTAATTAAGAATTTTCCGACTGATTTAAAAAATTCTGTTTCTGTAACAACTAGAGTGCCTCGTACCACGGAGATTCCAGGTGAGACTCGAGAGTTTGTTAGTGTAGAAGAGTTTCAAGCCTTAATTAAATCAGATTTATTATTTGAGTATGAAGAGATTCATGGGAATTTCTATGGGACTCGTCGTAGTACGATTGATCAGGCATTTCTTCAGAAATATGATTTAGTCTTTGATATCGACATTCAAGGTGCCCTAAACTTAAAGAAACATTATCCGCAGAATACAGTAATTGTCTTTATTGCTGTTCCAAATCAACAAGAGCTAATAGATCGGATGAAAAACCGCGCGACTGTCTCCTCTCAAGAATTAGAGACTCGTTTAAATACTGCTAATAAGGAATATCAATTATTCTTTGATCATTTAGACAAAATTGATTATTTTACAGTTAATCAGCTAGAAGCGGAGACGTATGAGTCTTTATCGGCTGTGCTAATTGCCGAACGAATAAAATTAAAACGGATCACTTTAAAAACTTTGAATACCTATGTGCCCAAAAATTAAATTACTATTAAGTCTGATGCTTCTATTTACCTCTGCTTGTAGCATGACTAGGGATGGTGAAGCTCTCAAGATTGATCAGGTTCGTCCAAAAGGTGCAGCAATCCAAGAGGAGCAGATTGAAGTTAGTAAGAAGTTATATCAACAAGTTCTGCATGGTGGTGGTAGCTACACTAAAGCTCGAATGGTTGAAGTTTTTACTCGGGATGCTCAAAGTGGTGTAAAGGAATATCGTCTTTTTGGAATTCAGCCAGGTAGTCTTTATGATTTACTTGGTCTTCGAAATGTTGATATTTTAGTTGCAGCTAATGGTTATGTTGTCCCAGAACAAGGACTATTTTGGCAGTACTTACAAATCTTACCAAACCAGAAAGATGCTTTCATTGAAATCAAGCGCGCTGGAAAATCGATGATTTTCAAATATACATTTAAGGATTAGTACTAATGATTCCACGTTATTCCCGACCAGAAATGGTCAAAATCTGGAGCGATCAAAATCGCTATCAAATTTGGTTAGAAGTAGAAACTGTTGCTCTAGAAGGAATGGTTAAGTATGGATTAGCTCCTGAACAAGCTTTAAAAACTGTTCGCGAGAAGGGTGCTTTCAATATTGAACGAGTTGCTGAGATCGAATTAGAAGTTAAGCATGATGTAATTGCATTTCTAACTAATGTTGCAGAAATTGCTGGCGAAGATGCTCGCTATCTTCATCGTGGAATGACTTCCAGTGATTTATTAGATACTTCGTTTGCTATTCAATTGAAGCAGGCAGGAGAAATATTGTTGGTTGGTTTAGATCGCATTATGGCTTCTTTGCTTGTGCGAGCTAATGAATTTAAAGATCTTCCAACAATTGGTCGTAGTCATGGAATTCATGCCGAGCCTACTAGTTTTGGTTTGAAGTTTTTATCTTGTTACGCAGAATTAAAAAGAAATCGCGAAGGATTTGTGCGCGCGTTAAGAAATGTTAGCGTTGGCAAGATTGCTGGGGCTGTCGGTACCTATGCCTCGATTCCACCAAAAGTAGAACAGTTTGTTTTTGAAAAACTAGGCCTAACTGCCGAGACTGTTCCTAGTCAGATTGTTCACCGTGATCGTCATGCCGAGTTCTTTCATTCCTTAGCAATGATTGCATCTGCCATGGAAAGATTTTGTGTGGAAGTTCGACATCTCCAGCGTACGGAGGTTCGTGAAGTTGCTGAAAAGTTTACAGTCGGACAAAAGGGTTCCTCGGCTATGCCCCATAAAATGAATCCGATTTTAACAGAAAACTTAACAGGCCTCGCTCGTTTAATTAGGGGCTACGCCTCAACTGCTATGGAGAATATTGCGCTTTGGCACGAAAGAGATATTAGTCACTCTTCCGTAGAACGAATTATTGCTCCCGATGCCTGTGTTACCCTTGATTTTATGATGGAACGTTTTCGTGGTTTAATTGATAATTTGGTAGTTTTTCCAGAACAAGTGAAAGCTAACTTAGAACTAACTAGAGGATGTGTGTTTTCCGGAACATTACTTCTTGCCCTTGTCGATGCAGGTTTTACTCGGGAGCAATCATATAAAATGGTTCAAGATCATGCTTTGGCCGCGTGGAAAGGTGGGAAGACTCTAGAAGAACGAGTTAACGCAGATTCCCTGATCAACTCTAAATTATCACCTGAGAAAATCGCTGAAATTTTTAATCTAAAACGCCATTTGGCGCATGTTGATGAGATTTTCGCTCGAACAATCAATTAATAGTAATGTAACTTCTACCTTTTGGTAAAGAGTTGCAACATTATTGTAAAATTAATCATAATCTTGATTAGAGGAATAATTTTTATTCCCATCTGATTATTTTTAAGGTTTTTTTTGAGGATTTCAGCGTGAGGTTTACCCTTCGACAAATCAAATTATTGGTAACGGACCCCCTTTGTTATCAAATCCGCTTGGAAAAACAGCTTAAAGCAATTTCATTAAAAATTAATAAAGAGCAAAGTGAGTATGCTAGGGAAAAGCTATTTAAAGAGCTAGAAACTATACTTTGCAATGATATCAGTAGCTTACTAAGCGAAGAGAAGCTATCTGAGGCTTTAGAGTGTTCTGGAATTAAGCACTTAGTGAAATCTTTAGTAACCGAGGTATCTAGGCAAAGGTTCAATGCTGGTGAGGATAGTTATGTTCGTCGACTTCGACGGGCTCACCAAATAGTTCACTTTGTGCAGTAGTTCTAGGTTGCTAAATTTAAGCAATTCTCTCTAAGTATCGCTTAGAGTAAGGGATTCTTTGTCAGTTTATTTTTTAGCGCATAAAACTGGTCGACTGATAAATGAATCCCTTACTGTAGCGATACAGGCACTTGAGGTTAATTGTCTCTAAGTATACTAAAACCCATTAGAGACTCTGTTAATAGTCAATAAAAAACAATTAAATGTTTTAAATATGTTGAGTTAAATATCGGTCACTAGACCATTGTTTTCCGTCCCGCACCATCGCATTTAAAGTAATTAGTAGCTTTCT
>JANNBC010000047.1:0-20467 GCA_031385045.1 bacterium
TTTCGATGAACCAAAATAAAGGTAATCATCATAAAATGCAGACAAATTATGCTCTTCGCAATTAGTTAAAAAAGTAGATTAATTTCGATCACTTAGCTCTTCGAAAACAAAATTAGTATTACGAAGGTAAGTGACATTCGAGCATGGCCCCACATAAACCAAACACCCCCATTCCAGATAAGGGCAAAAATACTAACACCAAAAAACTTAGTCTTACGACTCACTGCGGGAGTTAAGGCAAAATTACTACTATTATTAGAACGAAGAAGAGTGCGTGGAGGTATCCAAAAAGCTGATTCCGTATTCTCCCCATTTTCTATCAAAGAATTCTTTTTAGAAGTTGATTTAAAACTTCTTAAGATGGCGTAAAATATCAATAATAGCACTAAAGGTATGAGTCCAAACAACAACTGAAGCTGTGGAACTCTAGGCTCAATCACCGCATTTAAGGGTTCGCTTGAATCTACTAAGATCGAAATCTCTTTACCAACGACATACTTGTTAACGATGTCACTAGACCTTTGATAATTGCTAGAACTATATTCAAAGAAAGTGATTTGATTAGAATAATAAACTACTCCATTAATTACATATTGATAAATTACATCGGGTGCATAAGTTGTACCATCATCGCTAGATGATTCTTTAATATCGCTTTTAACTACTAAAGCATTCATTTGTTTCCAGTCCTTAGCTTCAAAAAGATTAGCGTATGGCCTAATGACTAAAAAGTAGCTACTGGCCGTTATCCCGGCAGCAAGCAATAACAAGAAAATGATTTTAATCTTCCAAGAGACAGGACCCAGTCGTGAAGATACTCTAGATTTTTGACTTGGTTTAAAACTTACGAAACCTCCAAACAGCCCTCCAAAGCCAATTAAAATAAAGATAGATGGAAATAATAATATTAAAAACTTAGCTGGGTTACCGCGCCTTAAAACATTGGCAATCGGATTTTTAAAATCATAGTAACAGGGTACTAGCTTTTCTGGGAGAAAAGCTCTTTTTAGAGAATAAGCTTTTTTAAAAGTAGAATAACTTTTATTTAAGTTTCCATAGATTGCCTTAGAGACTGCTCCTGGGCTTTGATATTTAATTAATTGATAGCTGATACTAACATGAAAGGGGTTGGCTTCTGATAACTTGGTAGTAAGTTCGGAACTAATAATGCGACACTCCCCTGCTTCCCAAAAAAAGCTGCGACTTTCTTGATAGATCCCCCGGGCAATAAAAAAAAAGGCAACGGAGCCAATTAAGGCAAAGAAAGAGAAAAATATAACTAAGAAAATCTTAGTGCCTAGAGTATTTTTATTTTCGAACTCAATTTTCATGCGAGTCCCAGAATAACATTAAGCTCTAATAATTATCTAGATGTATTTTTACTTAAGAATTAAGTGCCAAATTTGATGGCCATTCTCACTTGCTTGTTGTACATAACCGGCATCGCTAAATATTTTCTGTGAACGCAAGTTGGCATTTAAAATTGAAGCAATCACCAGAGTAACTTTTGATTTATTCCTAAGAAAATTCTCTCCAGCAATCAATAAAGGTAAACCAAAACCACTATTATGTTTTGTCGGATCTAAGTAGATTGAAACTTTGGCAACTGTCTCGTGATAATCAAAACGTAAAACACCAAAACCTTCTTGCTTAATTTCCGCAATGAATAAATCTACTGCCTGATTATCCAGCATTTTTTGATACCAACTAAAATGCTGTTCCTTACTAATCTCCTCTGGATTTAATGCCTGCGATCGATTCTCAAGATGATTGCGCCAATTAAACAAGGTATCAGAATCCTCTACTCCAACTTTTCGTAAATTAATTTCTAAGGCAACAATCTCGGAAGCGATCCTTTTAGCACCTCGACCATCGACTAGCTTGCGACAACGCTGATGGAGATGCTCGCGCGCCTCTGGTTGCTTAATGAGACTATTTAAAACCTTAGGAAGTTTACTAAAATCATAATCTTGTCCATTCCCTAGGTAATGAATATATCCCGCATCAGCTAAGTCCTGATTAATTTGTCGTTGATTTTCGGCGATAGTAAAAACCACACTTGGAAGGCCAATAAAAAATCTTTCCCAATGAGAAGTACCACCAGCACCAACAGCTAATTGAGAATCCGCCATTAGATTTGCTAAGGTCGGCAAAGAAGAATGATACTTAAAATTAGCACCTTGAATTAAACTTTTGAGCGTCTGATCTGCTTTTAGATTACTACCAACTACTAAATCTACTTCCCAAGAATCCACTATTTTTTGCTGACAAGCCAACACCGAACTTTCAACTAGATCTCTCACATTACTACCACCATAGTTGATTAAAACTCGAGTAGAGCGATCTTGATAATCGGGGAGAAATAAATCTTTGGTATAGCTCTGATTAATTAAACAATAATCAAGACCTAGTAAAAGTTTGGCCTGAGGCTGACTATCTAAATACCAAGACTGATAATTTGAACGAAAATTCTGATCAATAATTAGATTTGCTTGATGCCTACGACCCAAATCATCGATCACAACTATCAAATTACCAGCCGCTGATAGGAGCTTCTCCCAACTTGCATTTAATTGATAATGATCAACTACCACAAGCGCATCCTTCAAACCGGAGACATTAGCTAATAAGTATTCTGCTTCCTCAACTTCAGTTTGGAAAAAAGGTACATCTAAGGTCAGAAATTCATTAGCTAGAGTTGGAAACAACTCCCGAGTTTCGGAATTGACCAAAAAAGTAGGCTCTGGATAATAGCGACGTAATCCCTCAACAAGTGTTAAGCAACGTTTTAAGTGCCCTGTGCCGATTAAGGCAGAAGAATCTGCTCTAATAAATAATTTCTTCATTCTTGTTGGGAGTAAACATTCTGTGTAAGTTAGTTATCCATGGAAGACTCGTAAGGAGCACTTAAATCTGGGGAGTATACATAGTAAGTATACCGAGTAAGTGAAATTTGATAAATACAATAATTATAATCCTAAAACTTTTACGCCTAAGGCGCCAATAAAAGCATGCTCGCATTATTACAAAAAGCTATTTACTACACATTCTCGATTGGAACTGAAGCCTTAATCGCAGCAGCCCTTCTGCCAATCCTAACAGCAAGACTTGTCCCAGCTGACTATGGAGTTTGGGTACTATTAATTGCCTACGTTTCCTTTTTTCGCCCACTGCTTCACCTAATGCTACCAGATGCACTACGGATGAAATATTTTCAATATGCCACTAAAGATATTCAAGGAATTATTACCATTGGTCTCCTCCTTCCAACGGCATTTGCAACTGCAATTGTCTTTGCCAACTTACTTAGCCAAAATTTTTTGGCAAACTCTATCGGACTGAGCGGACGCGAACTAGCACTAGTTTTAGTCTTTGCGGTACTTCACGGCTTTTATTATCTAGTACTAGCGCTTCTCCAATTTAAAGAAAAACCACGACTTTTTCTTGCTCAACAAATTATTCAAACAATTATTACGATTGGACTTACGCTAATCCTACTACAATACGAGGCTTCTTGGACTGCTCCATTACTTGCAAGGATTACCGCTCTAATTATTAATTCGCTCTTAGGACTTCTTTGGATCAGATCAGTCTATCATCATTTTTGGGACATAGATAGTGCCCGTAGATTATCTAAGAATGTTATCTCTACAGGACTACGCTTATTACCAGCAGGATTAGCAGTCGTAATTGTCCCCTTAAGTGATCGAATGTTAGTAACAAAATTAATTGGAGTACAAGAAACTAGCTTCCTAGGAATTGGGGCTTTGTTTAGTTTAGTTGTTTCAATTTTTGTGAGCGGACTAATTCATGCTTGGCAACCAATTCTTTACAAACAAATTAATAATGTTGAAAGTGCTGATAATATTGATTGGTACTCCAGATTATTTTTTATAGCTATTCCAGTTCTGGGATTAATCTTAGCTTTTGTCGGAGTAACGATTGCTCCCTTAATGATGAGTTATGACTTAGCATTAATTAAACCTTACATTATTGTTTTTTCATTAGTTGCTGTAATTGATGGCTACTATCAGCATAACTATATCATCTTAAAAGGCCTCCAGAAAACTAATCTTCTAGCAATCCTCTCTGTCATATTAATTGTCAGTAACATTGGATTTGATTTACTTTTAATTCCACTTCATGGTGGGATTGGATCTGCTTGGGGCACAGTATTAGCCTACGTGCTGATTACTATCCTATCAGGCTACTTTCTACTTAAATTTAAAAGACAAAAGAAACATTAATTAGTAGACTGCAGTTTTAAAGTATACTAAAACCAATTGAGTTTTTCTTAATAGAATCTAGATGTTAACAGTTTTCGATAGAATTAATAATGCCAAACTTCCACCAGTAGTTGTGGCTGAAGTTTCTGCAAATCATAATGGCTCAATCGATCGAGCTAAAGAAATTATTGAAGTAGCAGCTGAGGCTGGAGCTCATGCTATCAAATTACAAACCTATACTGCGGACACAATCACAATTGATTCTGATCAAAAGGACTTTGTGATTAACGATGCTAAAAGTCTTTGGAATGGTCGCAAGCTTCATGGCCTCTACCAAGAAGCGCATACCCCTTGGGAATGGCATGAAGAATTATTCCAATTTGCTAGAACTTGTGGACTAGATATTTTCTCTACTCCTTTTGATTTTACAGCAGTGGATTTTCTAATGAAGTTTGATCCTTCCTGTTTTAAAATTGCCTCCTTTGAAATGACTCATTGGCCACTACTAGAAAAAGTTGCTAAGACGAAAAAACCAGTTGTAATGTCTAGTGGTATGAGCACAATTGAAGAGCTTCGAGATTCAATTAAGGTACTTCGTGAAAATGGCTGCCAAGATTTGATAGTCCTAAAGTGTACTAGTGCCTACCCTGCACCTGTTGCCGAGATGAATCTAAGCGCCTTAGATACAATTGCTAATGAATTTAATATTCCTGTTGGCCTCTCTGATCATACTCTCGATCATACCTCGGCAATTGTTGCTGTTAGCCGTGGAGCCAGATTAATTGAAAAGCACTTTACGGTGAGACGTTCGGATGGTGGTCCTGATTCCGCTTTCTCCATTGAACCAAAGGAACTAGCCGAACTTGTGAAAGTCACTGCCGAAGCTTGGGAATCTTTAGGAGATGGAGTCTTACATCCTGGAGCCAAAGAACTAGCATCTAGAGCCTTCCGCCAATCAGTTTATATTGTAAAAGATGTCGCTGCTGGGGAACAAGTAACAGCTGAGTCAATTCGTATTATTCGACCAGGATTTGGCTTAGAGCCAAAGTTCTACAAAGAAGTTCTTGGAAAAACTTTTACTACACCACAAAAAAGAGGAACGGCACTGACAAAAGAAATGCTTAAATAATCCAGCTAGTCGTTATAACAAGCGATAATTTCATTCACAACACTAGGATCCGCCAAAGTAGTAACATCCCCTATCTCTTTAGATTCCCCACTAGCAATCTTCCTTAATATTCGGCGCATAATTTTTCCGGAGCGAGTCTTAGGAAGTCCCGGAACAAAACAAACTCTTTCTGGTTGGGCGAATGCTCCGATTTCAGCTCGCACGGCATCCTTCACTAACTTCTCAGCATTCTCTGGCTGAAGATTTTTTAGAACACAAAAAGCAATAATTGCTTGGCCTTTAATCTCATGCTCGACTGCCACAACAGCAGCTTCAGCAATAATTCCGGAGGTTACGATTGCCGACTCCACTTCGGCTGTACCAATTCGGTGCCCAGAAACATTAATTACATCATCAACCCGACCTGTAATCCAATAGAAGCCATCTTCGTCAAAATAGGCAGCGTCTCCAGTAAAATAAAATCCTTCGGCATCACTGAAATATGTTTGTTTAAATCGTGCGGGATCTTTATAAACAGTGCGCATTTGTCCTGGCCAACTTCCTGCAATAAAGAGTCGCCCTTTTTCCATCGGTGTTTGAATAATTTCATTATTTGGATCTAAGATTACCGGATTAACTCCAAAGAAAGGACGACTGGCCGAACCTGGCTTAGTTTCTATTGCTCCTGGAAGTGCCGAGATTAAAATTCCTCCAGTTTCAGTTTGCCACCAAGTATCCATAATCGGACATTGCCCTCGACCAACTTTTTCATAATACCAAAGCCAAGCATCCTTATTAATTGGTTCACCAACAGAACCAATCACCTTCAAGGAAGATAGATCATATTTATCTGGGCCATTAGGGGCATCTTTGGCAACAGCTCGAATGGCAGTTGGCGCAGTATAGAAGATATTAACTTTTAATTTTTCAATTAATTGCCAATAACGTTCGGCATTCGGGTAAGTTGGAATTGATTCAAAGAGTACAGTAGTTGCGCCATTAGCAAGTGGCCCGTAGACAACATAAGAATGACCAGTAATCCAACCAATATCAGCAGCGCAACAATAAATATCACCATCTTGATAATCAAAAACGTATTTATGAGTTACTGCAGCATATAATAAATACCCACCGGTTGTATGCACTACCCCTTTAGGCTTACCAGTTGATCCCGAAGTATAAAGAATAAATAATGGAGCCTCCGCCGACATTACTTGGCACTCTGCTTGATCCGAATAATTTTGAATTATTTCTTGATAAACTAAATCGCGTCCTGCTTGTAAATTAAAAGCACTAGCACTTCTCTTAACCACTAAGACATGCTCCACACATTCCACTGCCTCTAGTGCTTGATCCACAATGTCTTTTAGAGGAATAACCTTATCCCCGCGAAAACCTTCGTTTGCAGTAATAACTAACTTAGCTTCCGAATCTAAGACTCGCTCCCTAATTGCCTGCGCTGAGAAACCAGCAAAAACTACAGAGTGGATTGCACCGATTCTAGCGCAAGCCAACATTGCAAAAACGGCTTCGGGAATCATCGGTAAGTAAATAGCAATCCGATCTCCTGGCTTTATTCCCAAACTACGATAAAGATTTGCTAAACGACAAACTTCCTGATGAAGCTCCAAGTAGGTAACAGTTCGCTTCTCACCTGGCGAGTTACCTTCCCAAATTAAAGCTGGTTGCTTGGCTCGCTGGGGTAAATGTCGATCAATACAATTATAAGAGGCATTTAACTCTGCTCCTTGAAACCATTCGATCTGCGCATTTTGAAACTTGCAGTTACTAACCTTGTCCCAACTTTTATTCCAAGTAAGAAACTCTTCCGCTAGCTTTGACCAAAATAGATCCGGGTGTTTAATAGACTCAGCATACATCTGCTGATATTGCTTCGGATTAATTAAGGCCGATTTTTTGAGTAATTTAGGAATCGGAAATTTCATAGAACTCTCAGCTTACTAAAAAACTGACAATCTAACTAGATTTTTTATAGTCAAATGACCAAGCTTTTAAGTCATTGATAGTAATGACAAAAAAATAATTTACGTTAGTAAATTAAATACTGTCATTACGGCTAATGCAAATCTTGGATTCTTGTCACGCCAAAGCATTTGCGGTGGCGAATATCCAAGTTTGCATAGCTAAAAACAAGATAAATAGGGAGTCCAAACAAAATCGTTAGTTTTTTATCGTAATTTATTTTTTGGACTCACTATCATTACAGCTTACTATAAAAAAACTTAGGTTTTTCTTTTCGATTAGGGACTTTAGTGCTAATTTATCTTCTGGACGGCATCAATCAATATTATTTGTTATAATTGATTCGCCAATCTTAGTACCAATGATAGCTTTGGCTTAATTGAAAGATACTAAAGTTAAATTAAGTTTAAATTAAAAAAATTATGAAAAAAATATTACTCTTAACGATTACACTCGCACTACTTGTTGCTTGTCAAAAACCAGCAGAAGAAGGAAGACTGGAAGAAGCAGGCAAGAAAATGGACGCGGCTGTTCAAAAAATGGAAAACAAAAGTGCGGAAGCACTAGAGGCTGCCAATGAAGCTATGGATAAAGCTAAAGAAGCAACCAATGAAGCAATTGATAATGTCGGAGAAGCTGCAGAAGATGCTCAGGACGTAGCCGGCGAAGCTCTAGATAAAGCTGGCGATACTACTTTAGAAGCAATTGATGGTGGTGGCGATCCAGCAGTTGATGAAGAAGCAAATGATGAATACGAAGAAACGGTTGATGAGATTGTTGAAGTAAAATAACAATTTAAAAAAACCAGCGAGGTGCATAGCTTATGCACCTCGACACTTAACTACAGAGCAATAATCATCCCAACTATAGAAAGTATTGCGCCAATTACCTTTCTCAAAACATTAGTCTCTTGAAATACTTTCTTTCCTGAAAAAACAGCAAATAACAAACTAATATTTTTAAATGTAGAAAGTTGTGGAGCTGAAATAAATTTAAGTGCTCCAAGCTTAGCAACCATAAACAAACATTCAAACAGGCCTCGAGATAAAAATGCTCGCGTATTAACAACTAGCGAGTGAACTTGATGACGTTTTCTAAGAACAAAAGGTAATAAAACTAATCCTGCAAAAAAAGTCATCGCGAAACCACTTAAGGTCGCGCTCGCTTCCTGCACTGCCAAACGATCTAAGCAAGCATTGACACTAAAGAAAATACAAGAAATTCCAGCAGCCCAAAGTCCCGTTCTATTATTACTAGCTGAGCTAGGTTTATAAAGAATCACCATACTACCAAGCACTGAGAAAATAACACCAATGATAATTTTTAAGGTTAATTGATCTCCCGTTAAAATCGGAGATAAGAAAAGCATTAAGATTGGATATAGGGTAAAGATCGAACTAACAATTGAGAGATCGGCATTCTTTAGTGCAACCATTTTGCCATATTCAGCAGCGGAATCAACAAAAGCGCGAAGAATTACCCAAAGATAAAAGGAACTGCCAATAATAAAATTCTCATAGCCGGCAAAATATAGCCCAACTAAAATAATCAGATAAAATGGAATAGCAAAAAGGAATGAGGCAAAAGCAGAAGTAATACTTTCGACCTTAGAAGATAATTGCTTACTGACGACATCTCGAATAGTCAGAAAAACAGCAGAAAGTAAGGCTAAAGAAACACCCAAGTAAATTCTCTAAAAATTTAAAATTAACTATCTGTTAGCAACTATACAATAAATCTTCAAATCATATCTATAAACTAAATGATCCGGATAAGTTTAGGCTTGTAAAAAATGATTGTTAAGACAATATTATATCCTATTCAAAAGATGTCCTAGACCACTAGGATTAAGACAATTTACATTAAATCTCAATGAAAGTTCTAATAATCGGAGCAGGGCCAGCAGGACTGAGTGCTGGACTTGCTCTGGCACAACAAGGGGTTTCTGTTGAGATTTTGGAATCAGGAGCGACTCCTGGCGGAATGTGCCAAAGCATTGCACTCTGGGGACAAATCGTAGATCTAGGGCCACACCGTTTTTTTTCTAAAGATGCTCAAGTTTTAAATTTTTGGCATCAAGCTGCGGGAAGCAATAAAGTGATCATTAAACGGGAGACCTCAATTCTCTATGCTGGTAAGAAGTTTTCTTATCCATTAAAAGCCAGGAATGTCTTTCTAAACCTTGGCTCCTGGGAAGCATTGCGTTGTGGCTTGAGCTATTTACTACAGATTTTTAAATCTGATAAAAAAAACAATCTACAAGAATGGCTAGAAAAAAGATTTGGTCGTCGCTTATATAAAATTTTTTTTGAAGCTTATTCTGAAAAGCTTTGGGGCCTACCTTGCTCTCAAATTGATATTGACTTTGCCAAACAACGGATTAGATCCTTTAGCTTACTAGAAGCTTTAAAAGCTTGGCTAATCAACACCAAAAATCATCGAACAATTGTGGATAATTTCCTCTATCCTAAATATGGTACTGGCCAAATCTATCAAACAGTAGCCGAAGAAATTAAAAAGCTTGACGGAGAAATTAACTACTTAACTCCTGTTACTGGTCTTAAAATCGATGACAACTTTAAAATTACAGCAGTAGACACTATAGATAAAAGTTTCACTGATTTTGATCATGTAATATCTTCCATGCCTTTAACAAATTTAGTCAGTTATTTCCCAGATATACCGGCAGAAGTCTTAAACGCAAATTCGGAGCTTAAATTTCGTAATACCATCTTGGTCTACTTCTTAGTCGATCAACAAAAACTTTTTCCTGACCAATGGATTTATGTTCAAGACAGGCAATTTACGATCGGCCGGATTAGTAACTTTGCTAATTGGTCTCCGGAGATGTCTCAGGATAGTACGCAAACTATTATTTGCTGTGAACTTTGGTGCAACAGCGAGGAGGTCAGCTGGACACACCCTGATAATTTAATCATTGAGCAAACCAAAGCAGAACTCCAAGCGCTCCAACTTATTCCAATTGATTTAATCTTAGAAAGCAAAGTAATTCGAGTACCAAATTGCTATCCAATCTATCGCTGTGGATACCAAACCCCTATTCAAACTATTGCTAGCTTTCTAAAACCAGTATCTAACTTAAACGTAATTGGACGCTATGGATCATTCAAATACAACAACCAAGATCATAGTATCTTAATGGGTATTAAGGCTGCCGAAAAATTATTATCAAATGCTAAGATTGACCTTTGGCAAATTAATTCTGATCAAGATGAATATCAAGAAAAAGGCTCCTGGGATGAAAACTTAAACTAATAAAATGTTTTTAATTCTCCTAAAATTCTTATTGCTCCCTTTTGCCAGTGTAAATATCATCCTTAATTCTTATCGCCGAGAATTAGTCAATCTCGGTAGCAACCCCTGGCAAATTGGGTTTTTGCCAATCTTACTAACACATCCAATTTTCTTTATCTTGCTATTACTGACTAATAATTTTCATCTTCCAACCAACCCAGTTTTCTATTCAACTTTTTTAATTGGCTGTTCGCTCTATTTACTTTTTTCTTACTTCACATACTTAGGTATTTCCAAATCACACTTTGGACTTTCCAACACTATTATTGCTACCGCGGTTGTCTGGCAATCCATTTGTGCTGTAATTTTTCTCCACGAAACATTTACCCCAATTCAGTGGGGATGTTTTATCGTTATTGGACTACTAACTTTTGATTTAAATTTTAGGAATAAATCTTTAGGGCTAGATCAAGGCATCATTCTAGTTTCAATTGGCGTACTAATATCTGCTGTGCTAGTTACCAATTACAAATACTCCTCAACTCTTACTCATAGCTACTTCGAGTTTCTCTCTGGTAGAATCTTTGTTGATTTCTTTTTTTACCTATCAGCGCTACTAGTTTTTTTGTTTTTTAACAGATCCAAGGGGCCAACTGAAAGTTTAAAGATTTTAGTGAATTCTCGGATTGGGATTACCTACATGGTGATTCAAAGCATTAATACAACTGCTGGGAGTATCTTTTACTTTTACTTACCAGCCTCACAAATCGCCTTAATCTCAACGCTAGTCACGCCACTCTCATTTTTAATTTCTAGATTTAGATATAAAGAACCAATCTCCCGTGAAGTTCTAATTAAAAGCGCTTTAATTATCATCTCTATAGGTATTTTCTTATTTTTTAAGAATTAGCCTTTCTTCTTTTGGCATAAATCTTAATGGAAATAATTAATAAGAGCATTAAAAAAACTAATCCAAAAATTATTGAATAGATACTTAATTGCCCTTTAAGTATTACTACAAAAATTATTCCGAAAAGGAATAATGTTGCTACTTCATTCCAAAGTCTTAATTGAAATGGGGAATATTTATACTGATCAACTAATTGCTGCCTGTAAATGTAATGACAAGAGAAATGATATAAATAGAGAAAGACCAGCAAGAACAGCTTCAGCACTAACCATCCCGGCACCCCACCACTCATCGAGACCAACAAATAAACTAGTGTTGAACCCAAAACAAAAGTTATAATTGCCGAAGGCCAAGTAATTCCATACCAGAGTCGGCGCTTCATAATGGCATACTGCTCCAAAAGTATTGCTTTCTTTTGAGGGTCTTTTAACTCATTCGCTTCGGCTGAATAAATGAATAAGCGAACAATGTAGAACAAGCCCGCAAACCAAGTTACCACAAAAACTAAATGAAAAGACTTAATGATGGCGTATGTCATTTTGCAGGTATTCTAAAGATTCTACCGGAAAGTCAGTGATAATATAATCCACTGACAGCTCAATCAATTTTTTTAGCGTAGGCTGATAATTTAGATATGTCCAATTTTGATAATTTGCTTCTAGGTATGCAGGAGATACCGAAAATGAACCTACTAAGATACCTGCCTGATGAATGGCAGTAATTAATTCTGGCTGTTCGCAAAGCGTCTGATCCGGTAACTGAATTAAACCAATCTTTAAATGCTGGCAAAATTGAATTAGCTCCGGCATTTGTTCTAAACGATCAATCCAAACGTTTAACCCAACATTAATATTTGGATTTAAAATTTTAATTTTTTGTAAGATTACTTCATTAAAAGATAAGACGACAAAGTTAATATCTTGTAATCTGCTCAACTCCTGCATGGCAGTCTCAACGATTAAGTTTTCAAAATCAGTATCCGGATCACCCCAAAAGTTAGGATCCTTCAGTTCAATAAAAGCAGTCTTTCCAGTCCAATTAAGTTTTTTAATATCTTTAATCGTTGGAACTCTTAGATTAGAAAATTCCGGATTAAACCAAGTTCCAGCATCAAACTGACAAACTAATGACTGGGGAGTATCATTAACCCAAGATCTAGCTAAGTCACGATGAACCAATTGGAGCTTGCCATCTTTAGGAAGAAGCGTCTGTTGATGAATTACGACAAATTTCTTATCGGAGGTAACTTCTAGATCAAACTCAACACCATAGATATCAGCCTCGAGTGCCTTTTCGATTGCTAGAGTTGTCTGCTCAGGATATTTTGTCCTTAATCCACGATGAGCGATAATCTTACTTTGCATTTAAAAAATTCAGTTGAAGGATATAAAACTAGCACCAGTATAGACCACTTATGATTCTTGAGCATTATCCCAATTACTAATATGGGGAACGAGCTAAAGATTGTCGCTATTTAGAAAATATGCTACAGATCCACTATAATTAGATTTTAATTTTAAACCTATGAAAATATTACCGATTCTTTTACTTTCTTTACTTGCATTATCTGCTTGCACTACAGGCATTTATGAACCAACGGCGGATCAACTTGCTAGAGCAGACTATGGGCCACAACCAGAGAACAGTACGCTTCCAGATTTAGTTCAAGAATATTTTAAGTCTTCAGAGATCTACGATCCAAAAGGCGTCCTAGTTGATAAATGTTCCAAGCTTTATGAAGGTTGGAAACCTGGGCCAAATCAAGAATATAATCGTCCCGACTCGTTCATTTATGGCTGGAAAACTGACTGTGATATCAATCCTAAAGATTCCTCAGGTGCCTACATTGGAGCAATCTGGGAAACTTACTTTATTAAAGATGGTAAAGTAATTGATGGCTTTATTCCTCAAGGTTATAAACCTATTTTTGAATAGTTTTATTTTGATTAGCTATCTGATTGCTTCAAAGCGATCTTTAGTGATCTTCTTAATAACTACAGGAAACTGAAAATACTGCCCTGCTTCTGGATCGTTCATATAGTGATATGGTCCAGAAGCTACTCCGTCCTTACTAGACACCTCAGCAAAACTCTTAATAATATCTTCTCTCTTAATCTTAGCGACTCGCTCATTGAATAACTCCCCGATTGTTAAAGCCATCTCATAAGCTGGCGCACCAAAGGCTAATTGGCTTTCATTTTTATAAATACTTTTATAATACTTGATAAAATCAGGCTTAATATCAATGCTAGCAAAATTTACTCCCTCCATTGTTCCATTACTTGCATTAATTTCACTTAAACTTTCAAATAAATCCGTTCCAAAAGTGGGTAAAGTGAAATTAAAGTTCTTTGCTTGGCGATAAAAAGTAGAAATCTGACCAACGAATAAGAAGACACCAATGGCATCAAATTTATCTGTACTCTGTTTTATTTTGATTATCCTGGTGCGAAAATCACTTTCTCCATTTGGTAAGCGATCAATGATTTTGACTGACTGACCAGGTTGTAAGTTGCGCTCCAAGGCGGAAGCCGCCTCTTGCAGATAAGGATGCTCAGCTAACAATAAACCAATTTTATTATATCCTAGTTGTTTAAGATATTTAGCTTGCACTTGCATGACCTCATCCATCTTATTCTTAAATCTAATGACATACTGCTTATCTTTGGCAACATTAGGATCAAGACAGATTCCGATTAAGGGGACTTTTTTACTTTCGGCGATTGGAGCAAGTGCCTGACAAAAGGCAACGCCCCAAGTAACCGCTAAATCTACTTTCTGAACATCAATTAGTTGATTAAAACTAGTAACCGCAGTTTTTGCATCAAAGGTTGCATCTTCATAACTCCAAGAAATATTTGTAAATAATTCAGGTCGATCTTTGATTGCCAAGTTAATTGAATTTTGAATTGCAACACCATAATCAGCGGCAGACCCAGTTAATGGTAAAACTAAACCAACCTTGAAAGTTGGCGATCCCTCGGCACTAGCAATCGAAGCATAAACAGAGATAAGAATTAATAGAAAGTACTTAATTAGTTGAGACATAAGAAAAAGTTTAAAGTAGCAGGCTTAAGCTAACACAAAGTTCCTTAATCTTCATTCATTTAATGTAATTACCATAAACTTCACTCGTCCTAGCTAATACTAAAATTAAATAGAATAAATGAAAGTAAATTTAAACTCTGAAGATATTAGCAGGATTATCGAAATGGCCTGGGAAGATCGCACTCCTTTTGAAGCAATCTTACAGCAGTTTGGGCTTCAAGAAAAAGATGTCATTAAACTTATGCGCAGCAACATGACTAGGTCGAGCTTTAAAATGTGGCGAGCGCGCGTTACTGGTCGGGCAACTAAACACTTAGAAATTAGAGGATTTGAATTTGGGCGATTTAAATGCCCCAGTCAAAAGTCTTAATTGTAACTTTTGACTATGGTTCAAACTTCTCTAGCAATTTAAAGATAACTGTAAAAATTAGAAAATGGAACATGACAGAGATTATCCTTAATTAAAGTTTCTCTGTCAAAGCGTCACTTGCTTTATTGAAGATGGGATTAATAGTAACTTCTGTAATCTTCAGGTTATTGATTATTGGATTCTAATATCGATGTTTTGTGCTTAATGGATATTCAGAAAATAAACTGGACAGACAGTCTTAATATCAATCTTGTTAGACCAAAGTTTTAAAGAGGAACTTCAGAAGGGAAATGATCATATCTCATCAAATGCTAAAGATTTAAGCCTTGTTCCACTTAACAACTTTGGTTTGTAATTAATAGATTATTTGAGTGACTGTCACTAAACAACAACTAGTCGCGATTTAAAGCGAGAATTAATTTTCGGATGTGATCTGTATCCACTTTAAAAAAACTAGGAATCTCTCTGGGAGGAATACCACACATTAAATACTGCTCTTGATCGGCTAACTTAGTAAAAAGATCATCTAACATTTGTTTAACTTCTCGCCCTGTTCTTTCACTTATTAACTTAATCAGCTTATCTTCTTTTAATAGGCTAAAATCAATGGTGTAAGAGTCCTGAGAGATTAGTTCTCGACAATGATGAAATCGTCGCTCAACAATCTTAATGATATCTATCCCATTTAAGTAATTAAAATCTAACTGATTTGCGACCCCAGCCCGATTAATAATACTATCATCAACTCGCTCCGGATGATTAGTATTTAGAATCAGAATTACCCCTTCACTTTTGTTAAGCTCAATTTTAAATTGATTAGTAATACTCGCTTGATAACCTCCATGCGAAGCATCTCCCAACAAAGTATCTGCTTCATCAACGAATAAAACAGCAACCCCAGCAGCTTGAACACCTTTTCTTAATCTGGCAAATAACCCAACAACCTTTTCCTCATCCTGTCCCCAAAATTGCGAACGTATAGTATTGGGAGAGATGGACTCAACTAATAGAGTCTGCCCTGGCTTAAACTCACTTAATAGCACTTGAAGTTCATTGGTAAAAGCTTCCACAGCATAGTTTTTACCAACGCCAGAAGGCCCTTTCAATACATATCCTGTTGGTACTGAAATCATTTTTTGCAATATGCGAAGCTTTTCCTGCTTTGCACCATCCAGTTCAGTTGGAACCTCAAAGCGCAATGCTCTGGTAATCCGGTCAAGACCATTACGTAACATGGTTACAACATGTGGCTGGCCGATCACATCATAAAGATTATGCTTTGGTAACTCCATGGTCGGAATTTTAACTTCGGGCAGATTCGCAGTGGCTAGAGAAGAATTTAATTTAAATAGTAGATTTCCTTTTAGCTGAAGACCAACTTGGCCTGATTCTAAACTATAAGTTAGAAAGGCAAATTCTTTAGACAGGGCAGTAAATAATCCAGTAAAATTCTTAGGGTCATCCAGTGCTAGTTTCAATCCGGGAATCTCATGAGAAATGGTTAAGTATGCCTGAACTTGGCTGCCCTTACAATCAAAGATTGCTTGTCTAGGCTTACTCTCCTCTGCTTCGCGGGACACACTATATCGGAATGTACCTTTGGTAGGATCCTCATCTAAAGTAACAGATGTTTTACAACCAAGAGATCGATAGGAATCAAGTAGGGCTGTAATAATTTTAGTTAAGCCATCTCGATCCTGATCGAAGTTAAAGCTTAGGACTGTTTTTAAAGTACTAGAGGTTGGTTGATAAATAACAACTACCTTTACGCCATTCCCACTACTCTCTAAGTTGACCTTTTTTTTACTAACAAATTGCGTAACAACTTGTTCCAGAGAATCTGGGTCAATTTGTAATATCTGATGCTCCCTTCCTGGAGCTGGACTAGCGCTTGACATAAATTACTGCTAACGACTTTAATAGGTTGGAGAATAACAAATCTTCCATCCTTAAGGAAATAAAATCTTTTTAAGTCCATGGCAAGACACTCTTTCACCAGAAAATAGTAGAACAAGACCAATAGACTATTAATAAATACGAATTTACCGAAAATCTTGGATAAAACCCTAGTACTCTTTCCAGCAAGAAATAACTGAAAAATCTTCCCCTTCCAAGATTTCTAATGCTTGCTGAGCAGCTTCTTCCCTACACCAAATAAATCGATCTAATGCTTGTAAAAAGCGAGGCTCAAAAGCAAAATTAAACTCATCAATCAAAGCACGCCAAGCTGGGAAACGAGACCCGAGAGGCTTAGCAGGATCATGATCTTGGAAATAGGCTTCAAAAATTACCTGCTGACTAATGCCCCATTTATTCACTAGCAGTTCTAGTAAGGCAATTTCGGTTTGATAGGCCCCACTCTCAGGATTTTCAATTTGCTGGGCGATAGATACTGGAACCAATAACCTAGTTAAATATTCAGTAACGGCTTCATTTAACCAACCAAAATGTGGGTCACTTTCTGTAGCAATATCGTAGGGATCACTAAAAGCAAAACCACCTCTTTGTAAGCAGATATCTAAACCATCCTGCTCCTCGCGAGCAACAATTGATGTTCCTGCAATAGCATGGAAAAGCTCATGAAAAAAGTCGGCGTGATCATTAGCATCCAGATCAATTGACTGCACAAGGATTGTTCGTGTCTGCCCTGCAAAGCAGATACAGTGATATGGAGTTCGAAAAAAATCTTGGACTAGTACATCGACATCACTTAACTTTTTCCAAACTTGCTCTTCGCTAATTGGGATAATCCCACCATGAATTAGGGGACGAAGTCCTCTCACGAATTCCGCCTTGATACTTTCAAATCTTTTTTCTAAAACTTTCTGACTCCCTTCAAGCTCTGATAAGTTTTGATGATAAGCTTTTAAAAACCAAGTTGAATTACTTCCCGAAAGGTGTTCCAAAATTACTTTGCCACCGATTTGAAATCCCTCATCCGTATCACGAATATGAATTGGAAGATTGATTAACTCTCGATCCGCAGCCCAGGAGACTAAGGAATTAAGTAACTCAGGAGCAAGTTTTAAAGAGCTAAACATGGAGGCACGTAGACTTGCGAAATCACGAGTCAGTTCAGCGGGCATTCGACTAGCAAAAGCATCCTTAGAAATTGGTCTAAAACGTTCCAAATCCAAACGAGATAATGCTGGCAACTTGTGTAATGACAAGAATTGATCCCGATCAAGCGGCTCTGCTTGATTTTCATAAATTCTATAATCAGCAGGTAGTCTAACTAAACGAGACATGGCTTACATAAAAAAACATATGTGAAAGACAATAGCAGTTTATTAAACTTAAGAAAGAAATTAATTGGGGATAGATTCTCGTAGCTAAATGATGGTAAGCGAGAGTCTCAAAAATTTAAGCTTCCATCGAATCAGAACCAATAACCTAAATAAATATGACGATTACAGACAAATATCTCATACTAAATTCAAGACATTAAACTAAGCAGATCAATTGCTTCAAGATTATTGTTCTCAACTAAAACCCAACCATCTAACTGAGCGACATGCACCTTCACCCACCACATCGAAACAGGCTCCTTCAGAACATCAACCCAACACCTGCGCCCATCTGGCTTGCCCAAACATCGTTTTTTGCTAGTAGCAATTTTTGTTATGTAGAAATTGCCATTTTGACTAATACGTGTTTGGCCTTCTGCCACATCATCTAAAATATAAATAAGCTTAGCTGGATCTAGACCAAGAGTCCTATCATAAGGCAGGCCCTTCATTTTAGCCTCCCCTGGGATAACATGGACATCCCCAGTTAATGTTTTTACTGTCGTCTCCGGAGGCAACTTTGAGATCACTTGAGACTGCTTACTGGCCTCGGCATAAACTGAAGTTAATTGATGCACCCTCCAATCTCCGTAAGAACAACCTTCGAATGGACAGACATCTTTACTGATATACAAAGAGCCAATCTCCTCAGCTGAGGTTGTAATTGAAAACAAAACTAAGAAAGTAAAAAGGATCAGTTTCATATTTTCAAATTAAAATTTAAGACTAAAGAGCCTTGGCCTAGAACCTTCAAGCAGATTTAGCTATCAGGCGACTTGATAATATGCACTTAGTTATAGAATCACAATACTAAAGAAATGAGACTTTAAATATTTTCTAAGTGGCATCAATGATCACCTAGGGCTATACTAACCTCTTTGATGGTGTCAATACAATCAGCCCAAGCTTCTTAGGCTATCAATTATTGGTAGTGATTGCAGGTAAGATTTAGTTTAGTATTATTGCAAAGCATAAATAAAAACTCTTAGAATCTCCCACGTGGAAGAAGCAAAATAGCTAAGTGATCAAATAAATCAATATTTTACTTTTAATGATTAAACCTACTTTCCAAGGTGATAAATAATGATTAAGAAAAACTTTAATATTCAAGAATTACTATTCAACTTTGCGGTTGCAGATATCTTTGCCTTTTTTGTCTATCAAAATTTCAAATATTACTTAAATACTGGCTCAATTAGCACACTACTTTTTTTAATGTTTGAAGCACTGGTTGTAATCCTAGTACTTATTAGGCCGGCACCTTTTTCCTATAGTAAATCACCCAAAGAATGGACGGTTGCATTTATTGGGACCTACTTTCCAGCGCTACTGATTTCTGGCTTACAAAGCTTTGAAGGACGAGAATTATTCTTAATCCCTCAAATCATCGGCATTATGATATCATTTGCTGGAATCTTAAGTCTTAACCGAAGCTTTGGTATTGTTCCTGCAAATCGGGGAATTAAAACTACAGGGATATATAGATATATTCGCCACCCACTCTATGCGGGTTATATACTTTCTAACACTAGCTTCCTAATACAAAATTTTTCCATCTGGAATCTGTTAGTAATCTTAGCTGTCTTTTCTGCTTTTATTTTTAGAATTTTTTACGAAGAAAATTTCTTATCCCAGGATGCAGAATATCTAGCTTACATGAGCCAGACTAAAGCCCGCTTACTCCCTTATGTTTGGTAAATAGCTATTTAATCTACCCAAAGATTTCTTCTCAAAATTTGAATTCTGATATGTGATAAAAATAAAATTTACTATTCTAATATTTTAAAAAAATAGAGACAAAAAAGCATAAATACCAGATGTGAATCTCATGGCCTTAATCGGTTTTAATCAATATTTTCAAGAGGTTTTATGTTTATAAGTTTACGAATAAAGCAATTATTAGTTATAGCCTGCACCCTAGTTCTCTTCCTACCAAGTATCGGACTAGCTCAGACAACTGAGTATAACAGCAAATACTTACAACTTTCGGGACCTTTAGGGCACCTTGAGGCCTCTACACAAAACTTTACAGTCAATGAAATTAGCGGGGGGTTTATGATACAGGCTGACTTACTTAATCAGTTAAATGCAGATGGAAAATATTATCCAATAGGCTCAAGTTTCATAATGATTAACATCCGGCGTAGCCGCGCGTTTTAGAGCCAGTATTAATGATAGATTCGCATAGTTTTTCTCCATCTTCAAGCGCAAAGTTTTTTCTGTAAGCATTTATCCACAAACATCTGAGGTGTAATTCCCCCAAGTGTTCCATGAGGACGC
>JANNBC010000003.1:0-38083 GCA_031385045.1 bacterium
CAAGATTTCCAAATTTATCTAGAGCAAGCAAATCAAGGCGTTCCTGAGTGTCGTCAAAACCATCAAATTCTTTTTGTATAATCAATAAGTCTTCACCTAAGACGTTAGGTTTTTTAGCAATCCATTCTTGTAAGTGCTCACGTTCCTTAAAATCTAAAGAAGAAAAAGATTTCTTTTCTAAAGGCTGAATCTCATTTGTGGCTTTATTAATTCTATACATTTTTTCCCTTATCTAATCCGTTATGTAGTAGGTTAATTACCATAAGTTAATTATTTACTTATTTTTATTTTTAATAAATTCAAATATTTTGTGAGCTACTTCTTTGGCATCTGGACTTAAATCATCAAAGGTCAAAATCGTTTTAATAGCCTTGGTTGCGAAATTGACTTTATCTTTAATTGTCCCAGACTCACCAGAGTAAGATTTTTTATTTTTACTAGGTAAAATATTTTTTTCGATAAAAGTACCAAGATACTCACTTCGATAATCCTCTTGTTTGAAATCTTTAAGTTTAACCTCCTCACCTTCAGAATATTTAATAATTTCAATTAAGGTTTTAGGAGTTAAAAGATTTTCAACCTCGCGACACTTAAGTTGAAAAAAGTTTTTCTTTAAAAACTTCTTAATTTTAGTTGTTCTCTTTTTCTTAGTTCCATTATCGTTATCAGCAATCAAAAATAGTTCACCACATAATCTTTCGACATCTATCGTATCATGTGCCGAATAATCATCTAGGAATGACCAATGAGTAATATTAGACCCACCATATTCAACAAATGAAAAATGACGGTCTACTTGAAATTGTTCATTTTTACCCTTGGTCTTAAGCAATAAATTTAAAAAATGTTGAAAATACAACCTATCAGTTATTCCCTCTACCCAAATTGTACAGTTTGATAACATTACAGAGGAATTCTTAATCCCAAGCTCACGTAACAAATTGAAATCTTTATTTGAAACTCTAGAAATCATTATGGAGGAATCACAATCTTCCTCATGCTCACTAAGATTTTTCTTTACCTTAAAAACACTTACATCATCACTCTCTAAAGTAATATCTAAAAATTGCGGGGAATGAGTTACTACAAAAACATTTGCATTTTCATAATTTGATATTGATTTAATGAATAAATTTTGTAATCCAGGGTGACAAAATAACTCAGGCTCTTCAATAAATAAGAATAACGGTTGTTCTTTAAAAATAATTAACGGAAAAGTAAGAATTATTATTTGAGCTATCCCATCACCAAGTTGGTAAATCGGACGTTCCTTTTCCTTACCAATCTTAATATATATTATTTTATCTTTGTTATGTGGGATTAATGTAATATCTTGACCATCAAAAAAACTTGCCCCAAGGAACTTTTCAAACTCTTGGATTTTTAGACGCTTCTTTCTCTCTCCTAGCAAATAGTCTTTAAGACCATCATATACTGTGAGACCTGTAAAAATTTCGTTTCTAATAATATTATCATTATCTGGTTGGTCAAAGGAACGTTTCAACGACGCTCTTAAATCTCCTTTATCTATATTTATAAAATAATTTTGCTTAATTCTTTCATAGAAACTATCTGAATCTCCACTTGCTAGATTTAAAGACCGCAATGTAGGGATATAAACAAATTTAGGTTGCTTAAAATTTTTTGCTTTTAGCTCTATTTCTACTTTTAGGTCATTAAGCTCTCTAATTATTTCTTTCAAATTTTGATAACTTAATTGTGTTTCATTACCAAGTTGCTGAAAAGCCTTAACCACTCCATTTTGATGAAATAAGGTTATATAATTTTTCAGTTGCTCCCAAGGGTTTTCCTCTAAATTTGGCTTTTCAGGTACCTGAATTGAATTAGAATATTCTCTCATTTCCTTAAGGCGAGTATTATGAGGGTCATTTTCCAATAATTTTGATACTTCAGCTAACAATCGTTCTTTGATTGAGTGAGCTGTTTGAAATAAATTATCAACAGCGTCATATTTAAAATTTTTCTGAGAAAATATGTCTCTTAAAAAGCGACTCTTACCTGAATTATTAACTCCTATAAACACATTTAATCGATTTATATTGGAAAGCATCCTTTCGGATATACCAGTTGAATCATCAACAAATCTCTCGGTTTTATAAATATCTAGATGTGTACTTGGTAAATATATATTTTTAATCATTTGATTTTGTTATAGCATTTTATTGTCTAAAGTCTCTGTTCTAAAATTTGTTCCATTTTTGTTCCAACGCCTTCAAAAAGCATCAATAAACTACCAATTACATAAACAGCTAAGTCATGAATATTGCTAACTAACCTATTGATATTATTAACTATTCTAGGATTCAAAATCCGGTATCCTTGGATGTGCGAGTTCGATTCTCGCCTCCGGTATGATTTGCCAACTGGCAAATCACCTCGTCGTAGCCTTGGCGAAGACGGGTTGCCAACTGGCAAATCATCCGCCGTAGCTTTAGCGAAGGTGGAAGCGTAGGTGGATTGCTTAGAAATAACATATTTTATTTGCCCACTGGCAAATCACCGCGTCGTAGCCCTAAAGACGGATTACCTGTAAATTCATCTCTGAATAATCTAATCCAAATAGAATCGAACTCTCTATAAACACGAATGTACTCCAATACTATTTAAGTAATCTCCATCGAACTAACTGACTTGAAATTATTATGCTGAAAATTTTGAAATTCGAATTGTCGCATTAAGCAAATAGTGTTATAAATTCTTTTCAATTATTATTTTATCATTTTTTAAATGCAATAAACTTAAGAGGTTAGCTCCTGATAGTTTTCTAAATAAATCTTCAAATTATCAACAGTGATTCAGAAAAAAGAAGCATTCACCAAGTCTTTTCAGCTAATTAAGTATTTTATTACAAGTGAACGCCAGTTAGTTTTAAAAATCATTCAAGGCGTTCTGATTTCCAATTTATTTTTAGTTACAATTCCTTTTTTTATTCAATTTTTGGTCGGGCACTATTTAAACCTTAATTTAAATAGTCCTGTGGTCTTAATATCATTACTCATTTTTATTCTCTTAAGCTGCGCATACTTGATGGTTGTGCTAAATTATTATTTTGCAGAATTAATCTGTCGGCGGATATTTATTAATAATTTTCATAAAATCTTATCTTATCTAGTTAAAACTGATCAGCCAGTACATCATGATACTCAATATTCACGTTTCTTAGAGATTGTCCCTTCTGCCGATAATCTTGTAAATCTGATATACCAATTAAGCCATACCGTTATTGTAATGTTTTTTGGTATGTTAATTATTGTTTCTTATCATCCCTATTTTTTATTTTACGCCCTAACTCTCTTACTGTTAATTTCCATAATTTTTATCTTTTTGTTTCCGCATGCTTTGGCACTCAAGAGCCATCTATCCGATTTAAAATATCGAATTGCCGGAAAAATTATGATCTTTGCGAAAGATAATAAATCCATCAAGGAATCTCCGGAAAAAGCTGAAGTTTATTTTCGTCGCATGTCAGCTAGTTACCTTCGAACAAGCTCGAAATATTTTCAAATTATAATGATTAAGAATATTTTTATTGCTATTTTGATTCCTATCGCACAAGCACTATTTGTTTACATTAGTGCTAAGCTAATCTTCGCTGGAACACTTTCTCTAGGTCAATTTGTGTCTGCCGAGCTTGTGCTCACTTACATTCTAGCAAGTATTCATAATTTAATTATAAACTTAGATAAAGTGATTAGTGTGATTATTTCTTTTGAAAAAGTTCACTCAATAATTGAGACAAAGTAGAATGTTATGAAACTTTATCATGAATTAGTTAGGCCTAAGAATCTAAATAAATATTTAGTAACCTCTCCTTTCTGTCTTCGTCTCGTAATAACTTTTAGGTTTTTTTTACTGATAGTTTCATTGGTGTTTTTATTTGCCAAATGGGTTCCCGCTGTCAGCGGAAATGGACGAATTGTGGCATTTAACCCTAATGATCGTAGGCAAATGATTGAAGCGCCAATTGAAGGTCGAATTAAAAAATGGTTTGTTCAAGAAGGTTCCAAAGTCAAATCTGGAGATCTAATCGCCAAAATGATCGATATTGATCCGTTACGTTTTGAGCGCTTAAATATCAAACTTCAATCTTTAAATGATAAATTGAATGTTCTTCAGAAACAGAAAGAGCACAATAATCTTCATGTCGAAAGGATGAATAAACTTTTTTCTAAAGGTATTGAGTCAAAGAGAAGCTTGGAGTTGGCTGAGATTGAATCTTTTAAAGTTAGCGCTGAGATTAATAAGTTGGAAGTTGAAATTCAGGATCTTAAGTCAGAGATTTCTAGACAGGCTAGTCAGGATGTCTTTGCTCCAATCGATGGTTCAATTATGAAAATTCTTGCGATTGAAAATAGTAGCTTCGTAGAATCTGGTGATTTTATTGCAAAAATTATTCCCTCTAATATCGACTTGGCCGTTGAGTTAATTATTCGTGGCAAAGATTTGGCATTACTTCGAAATGGTCAACAAGTTAGGCTGGCATTTGAAGGTTGGCCAGCTGTTCAAATTATTGGTTGGCCAGCAATTACAGTTGGAACTTTTCCAGGTGAGATTAAAGTTATTGATGCTGGTGACAATGGAGATGGAAACTTTCGTGTTTTAATTACAGCAAATTCTAACTCACCATGGCCAACTCAAGTGATAAGAATGGGGACTAAGGTTAAAGGCTGGGTTCAAATGAAAAGAGTTCCCGTATGGTGGGAGATTTGGCGCTTAGTTAGTGGTATACCGCCAACAACAGTTTAGTTTATAATTATAATTAAGTGTTCCATCGATTTTTACCATTTATTATTTTATTTAATGTAACATTGCTGTCCGCAGAATGTAATCAGATAACGTCAACTCAATTGATCCGTTTGGTAGATAGTATTGCTGATAACTTTCCTACAGTTCAGCAAGCAAGAAATCAAGTCAATATTGCCGAATTAGAACTTGAGAAATCGCAGGCTCCTTTCGATCCGATCTTTAGTTATCACTCAAAAAATTATACACAAGGTTACTATAGTGGACTTGCTAATCAAGTTGGAATAATCAAGAAGAATCGACTTCTTGGATCAACTTTTGATTTTGGATATAGGGATGGATCCGGAAGATTTCCAATTTATGAAGATCAATCACAGACTTCCAACAGTGGTGAATTCTTTACAGGTATCACCATCCCAATTTTAAGGAATATGAGAATTGACGAGCCTCGTTTCCAGGTTAAACAGAGAGAAATTGATTTGAAAATAAGTGATTTAAATATTTTTACCATTCAAAATAATACCCGTTCAGATCTTTTACAATCATTTCATGAATTAATTTTGGCTAAAATGAATCGTGAGGCGCTGAATTTAATTCTAGATAATTTAGAAAAGCAACGCGATTTTTCTAGAGAGCGAATAGAAACAGGACTATCTGCCCAAAACGATCTATTTGAGTTTGACCGCTTTATATATCAAAATCAATCTTTGATTGCCGAACAAGATAATCATGTTGCAAAAAATATTAATTATCTCAGCACACTTTACTTAGACTCAGTATCAGAAGATTTAACATTTTGCCAGATTCCTGGCGTGACTCGTGATTTGCCAAAAGAGTTGCCAAATTTAAAAGAGCTAACAGTCCGTGCTTTTAAAAATCGGCCTGATTTACAGATTGTAGAGCAACAATTAGAGTTAGCAAACCTTACTTTAGACTTTCATCAAAATCAATCTTTGCCAGAATTAAATCTTCGAGCAGAATATTCTAGTGGTCTTGGCTCAGGAGACTCAGAGGATACACAGGAAACCGTAAAAAGTTTGCTACAGTTTAATTATCCATTATTTAATCGTTCTGCCAGTAGCTCAGTTGAGATGACAGAACTAAAAGTTAAAAATATCGAGCTAAATTTAGAATTGCTAAAGAAACAGTTGTCGACTTCTTTATTTAGTTTTCGTCAGGATATTTTAACATTAGAAAAACAACTTAAATTAATTGAAAGTGAAGTTGATATCGTAAATAAGCTGTTAAATGCCGACTATCTTACTTATAATTCTGGTAATTTAGACCTTTTTCAAATAAATCAAAGATATAACATTTTGGTTAATTTAGAAGTTGAGAAAAACGCCCTTTATATGAAATATTTTCAAACATTAGTTAACCTTGCACTATTTACTAACGATCCAAGGATCTTAAAAAACATTTATCAACAAATGCTCCGCTCATAGCCCCGCTATCACCATAGAGTTAAATTACAATGATTATTGAATAGGTCTGACCTGCCTGAATAGCACCAGTTAAAATGATAAACTATTCTGGGGGAACTATAAAAAGCGATATAAGAAAGAACACATTGTAAAAATCTTATAAGAAGTGGAGCAAAGGTGCAGTTCCAAGGATACCTAACGACAGTACAATTTAACAGAACCACCCTTTTACCGTTTGCTACAAGTCTACTTAGGCATAGAGTAAATGATCTTAGTTAGCTTAAAAACCTAAAACTAGAAAAGGTGGATTATTCAGAAATAATATAATCTATTTGCTAACTGGAATCCCAGTGTGAAAATCCCAGCGTGAGCCCCTCGGAGTAGCCTGACACCTTTTATAACAACTCGTACCTCAACTCATCTCCAAACCGAGCATAGTCAGAATCATAAGTAACCCAAGTACAACCATGTTCGATTGCTAGCGACGCATGATAAGCATCCGCCACTAATTTCCCTGTCAACTGATATTTACTAACTAAATCAGAAAAGATCCCCCAATGCTCTTGCCCAGGATGAATTAATTGGACATTAGGCAATTGAATTATATTATCAACAAAACTTAATGACTGATTAACTGTCGTTGCAGGTTTGAAGATTTTTGAGTTTGTGACGATACGAAGAAATACACTTAAAACCAACTCTGATACAGCAAACTTGGAAACAGATTCTGCCTGATTTATTAACCATCTTCCAGCACGTGAATGCTCTGGAAATTCTTCACGATGTGCATAAATATAGATATTAACATCAGCTAAATACATATTTATTTTTTATAAACTTCCTTATCATCAATCGTTAATATTCCATTCGGGCGATCAAAATCGATAGCGGGATCAATAAGCTCACCCTTAACTGTAATTAATTTAAATTTATTTTTTTTAATACTTTTAGTTGGTGCACTATTCATCAAAATTAATCCTTCTACATACTTACTAAGAGTCATGCTCTGCTCCTTAGCTTGAATTTTAAGCTTCTTCAGTAATCGCTCATTAAAATCAATTGTTGTTCTCATGATATAATTTTTTCATAATCACTATATCTCATCAACTCATTTTAATTGATGCGAATACATCAAAACTCCTATCTCAGCATAAGTCTATATTTTTACTTAAGAAATAAGATTTATTGGATTATCTGTAAAAAATGGAATGCTGCCTTAAAAAAAGTCTAAGCTATTAATTTCCCCAAATAAGATGCTTAACAACCAGAAATAGTGTAAATCAAAATCCTTCTTCTAGAATTACTATATGCCAAATCGTAAAAACCATTTTCAGCACTGTCCATTATTATCATCGGCATCAATCCCCACTTCAAGAGCAAATCTAAGATTTAAAGTACAGCAAAGTACCCTAAACCCAATGAAAGGGACGACTCTTTACCTAGATCGTTCTGAAAAAGAAGAGAGCAAAACCTCAAGTCTTGTTGACACAAAAAAAGAGCTCCAAAAATTGAATCGAATAATTCAAAAAATCAAAAAAGGGTTAACCGAAGACAGCTCCACAGATGAAATGGCCGATCTATTAAAGATGATTTTTGATGAGAATTTAGATTTAAATAGTAAATACGGAATCGCCGGCAAGGTTGCTAAAAAAATTGAAAGTGGCATGACCTGTGCTGAAGCTTTTCACACGACAGATCATGCCCTACGAGAGAAATATAAACAAAATTCAATGATTGCTCCCGGGTTTATCGATCTATTAAATGCTTTTGATGTCGCGCTAAATGAACTTGCTGGTTCGAAAACTATTAATCAAATTTTAAGCAAAGCAAAAGGGCCAACTATTATCTGTACCGAAAAAGTTATTCCGGCTGATTTTGAAGCAATTAGAAAACATAATAAAAAACATCCTGAAAAAAAAGTAATTGGTTTTGTCAGAAGAGATGGAACACTAAATGATCATATTGATACACTTTGTCGGCAAAACAAACTGAATTCAGTCTTAATGAAAGATCCCCATTTTATTTTTTCAAAAGTAAAAGATCATTCCCTTGCACTAGTTTTATCGGAAGAAGGACAAGGGGAAGGAAGAGATTTAATTTTTAATCCTGAAGAATCTATTATCAAACAAGCCGAAGAAGAAATTGAACTATCTAAATATTTAAATCGAGGTATCCCTGTTAATCTCCACTCTCCAATTACCAAATGTGGGGAAAAGATTATCCTAACATATGCCTGTAGCGACTTAGAACAAACTCATCCTGAAAATGAAAAATTGGATGTAGGGTTACTCCGTACAGAGCTTTTATTTAATAGCCAAGGTGAGATGCTGACGGAAGATCAGCTTTATGAATTATATAAAAAGTTTATTGGTCAAAAATCTCCGGGAACAGTTACCATTCGAATGCCTGATTTTGTTGGCGATAAAGTTCCAGATGTAGCGGCATTGCAAGATTTAGTAACATCCAAGGATGGTGAGGTGCTATCTGGCAGTATGATTCTTTTAGAAAATCCCGATCTACTCTTTCGTCCTCATGTTCGTGCAGTGCTTCGTGCTGCAGCGGAGATGGGCAATGCTCGAATCCTCTTCCCACAAGTTACAAACCACCAAAACGCTCAGGAACTAATCGACTTTGTCGTGAGTGAAAAGAAAGCTTTAGGAATAGCAGAGCTTGGGCACATTGACATCGGAATGATGATTGAATTTGTAAGGACTGCCAGCGACATTGAAAAAATTGTAGCATTACCTGGTGTTAACTTCCTCTCAATTGGTAGCAATGACTTAACCAGCGATATCTTAGGAATTAATCGCTATGATCAATCTTCGCATAATAACGAATACTCCATGTGTCATTACGATGTCATTAGAGCACTCGATACATTAATGCAAAAAATTTCGGAACTAAACGATCTGCGCCCTGCTAAAAAGGGGCTAATTGATATTTCAATCTGTGGAAACATGCCTTCCAATCCCCAATTTATTCCAATCCTCATTGGTTTAGGGCTTCGGAAATTTTGTGTGGAAAGTGGTGTTGAGCTAGTGAATAAGATGGTGGCGATGCTTGATGTTAAGGAATGTGAAGCATTGGTTCAAGAGATTCTTCACCACCGCATGCAACCAGGAGAAGGTATTTATAAAGACTTTTTACTGCCGTTCTTAGAAAAGCTTACTTTACCAGAACACTTAAAGCGCTACCTTGCAGAATCAGAAGCCTAGAAATTATCTACTACTTCATCAATAATTCGAACTCAATTATCATCCTAATTCACTCGATTAGAATACTCTCCCCTTGAAGCATTAATAATATTATCCACCCAAAACTTCATTGATTTGTTCATAGAATTTTCTGTCGCCCAAGCATAGGCTGGCGCTGCCCAAACATTCCCTTCAAAATCATGAAAACTTGCTGGACTAGCTTCGTAACCATAACCAAATAATTTATTATGCTTGACCATTTCAATAGCTAACTGATGATTGAACAAGTTATGGACAACAGCAATCAGCATTGCCCTGCTATCCATAGATTTAAGTCTTAGATCAGATAAAATATTTTTTGTTTCTTCATTTACAGCCATCGTTGGAAATAAGATATCAACCTGCCTAATTAAATCGTCAAGATCCATAAAAGTATAATTTTTAGATTTGGAATTTTTAGACCAATAAATAACTTCCATCCCAAGCCCAAGGCATCTTTCGGCGATTGCTGTTCCTATAGCACCTAGTCCTAAGATACCTACCTTTTTTCCTTTTAATTCTATTCCACGATATTTGAGATAATCTTTATCAAAATCCAATGGAAAATTGGATTTAATTAACATGGGAATTTGACGGGCTACCGAAAACATCATTCCTATGGCCCACTCGGCAACTGACTCCGTAGAAAAACCTTTAATATTACATACCGGAATATCTAAACTATTAGCAGCACTTAGTTCCACCCAAGAAGTGGAAGTTGAAGCGATCAAAATAGCTTTTAAATTTGGAATATCCTGATAGTCCTCACTTGCTAATTTCCAACTTACATAATCAGGATTTAAGCACAGTAACTTTTCTTCCTGACATTCATATAATGGTTTGTAATCACGAATTGGGAGAACTTCTTTAATGATACAGACTTCACAGGGAAGAGCATTTAACTGCTCCCTTAAATCAGCAGTAACCAGCTCCTCCCATATTGGGTCAAAAATAAATATTTTCATAGCTTAGATTATTACGCCATCTATCATTTTCGCCAGTAGAGTATTACAACTCATTAAAATGCTCTTGAAACTCAATATTATGGTAGACCTTTATAATATCTTCACCAGCCTCTAACAAATCAATCAACTTCATATTTGCTAAATAAGCTTCGTCATCAATTGTTTTATAACTTACTGGAATTTGTTCTAGATTAGCTTCTTCTGGAATAATTCCTAAGCTTTCTAATTTTTTAGAAATTGCACCAAAGTTTTCTTTAGCGGCATAAACTGAAAAGTAACCATCTTCATTTTCGATTTCTTCAGCTCCGGCATCAATCATTTCCAGAGTAAAATCATCTTCATTTAGACCAGTATTAGGAATTTCAAAAACTGCTTTGCGATTAAAAATAAATTGTAACGCACCTGGTGTTTCTAGTGTTCCATTACCTTTATTAAAGCACATTCTAACAAAAGCGATTGTTCGTGTAACATTATTTGTTGAGGCTTCGACAAATATACCGACCCCTTTTGGCCCATAACCTTCATAGGAAACTTCATGCTCCTCATCGACTCCATCACCTAAGCCCCGTTTGATTGCTTTATCGATGTTATCTTTGGGAACGTTATTTTTCTTACATTTCTCAAAAGCAACTTTTAATAGAAAATTTGTATTAGGATCTTGCCCACCTTTTTTGACTGCTGCCGTAACCTCAAATAAAATTTTAGTATAAACTAGACTACGCTGTTGATCGGCAGCCCCTTTCTTGTTTACAATGTTGGCCCATTTTCTTCCCATAAGATTCTTTTTTTATAATAAATATAGTAAGTCCAAAAAGTAATTTCCATAGGGAATTACTTTTTGGTGCTTACTATCTCCCAGAGGGATAATAAAATCATATAGTTATGACAAAAAACACAAAACTGACTTTTAAATACTCGGAAAATACTTTTTGTCATAACTATAATTATCGGTTTAACTTATAACAGGATTGATTACTTATCAAAGAAGTCATAGTCCCCGACCAACTGTCTAGTAGCTCTAATAAATGAGTTATCTGTGGCTATTACTTTAAAGCATTCGCAGGTTAACTTATTGTAATATCGAGAAATTTTTTAAAAAATGACCAATACTTATAGTAAAAATCCCTTGTTAACAGCTTTAAAATTCTAATTAACCAGTTACATACTTTCCAAAAAAATCGATTTCCATGCAACACAATCAAGAAAATTGAAAATAACCTCCAACTAAGAGTTTCTTTTATTTGCATGCCTAATGTCCCTTAACCCTGAACCTAAAAACATATCGGAATTAGAGCGCTTCAAAAGGCATCTAGAAACTATCCTTAATCCGCAATTTCCGGATGATGTTGATTTAAATAAGAACTTTCCTAAAAAAGAATATTTCCCTCCGTTCAAACAAAATTTCGATCAAGCAGACCTTGAGGCAATAAAGACTACGGCTAGTTTAATCCTGCTACTAAAAGGCTTTAGTGCTTGTAAACCAGATAACGTCAGTCCATATAATCATGACGAAGTTGAAAAACTATTAAACCTCTCTTATCCACAATCTATTTCCCTCTTGGACTCAGAAACAAGAGAGTTTCTCCAATCAGGTATGAAACTTCCCAATAGAGTTACGACTGGCTTGCCAGATAGTCAGAAAGTTTACCTTGGAGAATGGAATTTTCAAGGACTCCATGGAACTTGTGCTGCCTGGGCCTTAGCGAACGGAATGCGGATGCAAGGAGAACAAATCAGTATAGATTTAATGACTGAGCTATTAAATATTGCCACTAGGTGTGGATTAAAAGATCACACTAAACATGGACTAAACATTCCAATGATTGAATATACTCTAGCATTTAATGATACTACAAATGTAGATCTACTCCCGACGGAGAAACCCTTGCTTTCGGTATCTCCTAAATGTCAGGGGTATGGCTATGCTCCTGATCAGCAAGACACTCCTGATTACAATCGAATCGTTCAATTTTTAAATACTATCGATCTGGACTCTGAGCTATTAATTGATTACCTGAAAAAATCTAACTTTAAATATACCTTAAAACAAAGAGATCCAGAGTTAGAGTTAATACCGATTAGAAATAATGCCCAAATTATTCAAAGCTCGCTAGAAAGATCTCAACCAATTTATGTTTTAATGAAAGCTACTGAGTTTATGACTGGTGAAAAGCAAGAAGATGCTAGCCTACATGCTGTTTTAATTGCAGGCTATCGGATAGAACAAGGGGCAATGGATTTACAAATTATTGATTCTTCCAATGGAGTTTATTGGGTCTCCCTAGAACATTTTAATCAAGCATTTCATAGCTCTGCTGGTAGCCACATAGTAGCTAAAATATTTGCTAATACATCTTTAGAACAAGAATTTCCCTTGTTTACAAAACACTTTCAAAAGGAATTTCTAGATAGTCAAAATCCAGATCAAGTTTAATGGGATGTAAGTAATAGATTATTTATAAAATCATTACATTAATTGTAAAAACTAGTCGTCCTAATAATAAAAATCTACTTCGAATTAACTTTCTCCGTAATCTCTATTGTCCTAATCCTGCTAAAATCACTATTAACTCCATCGGAAGCTTGCAATCGGAATTGATAGATCCCTGGTTCTAGATGTCCAGTGTCTAAGCGATAATAATTTCTACCACTTAAGTTCGATCGAACAGGCGCCCAAGGACTCTTCCCTGAAGAAGCATGGATACTCACCCAATATTTTGCTTTTCGCTTAGAATCCTCTTTTTGATCTTCATCTGTAATATTCCATTCTAATTTAAGAACTTTACCTTGAACAATCTTTTCAATTTTTTTGGGACCTAAAAATTTTACGTTTGGTGCATTTCTACTAACAACCCTTTGCGCTAATAGCTTATTGCTAGCTTCATTCCAGAGTTGAATAATCTTAGTTCCTTTAGGAAAAGGCAGAACTTGAACAAAAAAAGTAATTGGAAGATCAACAGCAGACTCGGAAGTTGACCAAGAACCAGCAAGACCTACATTGGATAACTCCTGATGATCACGATCAAGAAAACGAAAACGATAAATACCTTGTTTATCATTATCGTCGCGATCTGGAACTCGCTCACCCACTCGGTAAAATGGACTTAAAAAAACTTGATCGTTATAACCAATTGCCCCAGCAAGTAAGATACTATCGGGGTCAGGCAAAGGAGATAGGGCATCAATTAATGCTTCATAATCTGCCGCATCAATCCATCTTTTACGAGTATTCCATGACAGGAAGTCGGCTCGCGGAGAGCTACCCATCAAACAGTTAGTATTACATTGTTCATTATCAGTTAGCGAGGCAATCTCCGCAGGTTCATCCCCCGTCTTAATCCAAAATCCAGAAGATGGATTACCTGGTTTTCTTAAGACATCTTCATGCTTATATTCATCATATCCGCCACCGATACCACAGATTAAAGTGCTAATAGGCTCATCAATGCCACAAAACACAGAATCTTTTAGTTCGGGATCAACACTAAGACCAAATGTATGTCCCAGTTCATGTGAGGGAAGTGACATCGAAGGTTCATAGTCATTAACACTTACATGATCATCCCCCCTTCTAAGTTGCTCTGCCGATACTAACACGGCGCGTGGACCAACTGTTGTTAAAGATACTCCTGGAGTTGTATCCCAGAATCCATAAAGAAAAGAGGAGAAGTATGTTCTTGGAACTACTCCCACAATTCGATCCATATTTAATAAACCTGCCTGGAAATTAAGATCAAATAATGCCACAAAGGGAATGGCACTATCAGCAGGTATTGCTAAGGCATTAAGCAGAGTTGTTACAAAATCAAAGAGTCCTCCAACTAGTGAAGGAGAATATGCAAATGGGAGGATAATAGAACGAACGTCAGGAGTAGGATAGGTTGCCTTGATAAAGGCACTTCCCAGTGCAGAAATCCTAGCTATCTGGGCATCCGTTGCTAAACTTGCAGTTGTTAACAATCTACCAACCTTCATCCAATGGATCACTGGAAGCCTAGATTCTACAATCTTAAATCTTAAACTATCTGCCGTATCCTCAGAAATAAAATCGTTTCTACGCCGACAGTCATCTGCTGGTAAATCAGCTTGAAGTTCTCTCAAGGGATCAATCCTAGCGTTGATGTATAAAATATTATCATCAGCTTTTGGGGCAGGCACAATAATCGGAACATCTCTACGGAAATAAAGTCTTCTGACTTCACCAGCCTGTAAGGGCGGTGTAATTGGAAAAGTTTCTTTAAAACCAAAATTTGGTCCAACAATATCAAATGAAATGGAAGTCGAAATTTCTCGGTTAAAATTATTTGCTACTCTGGCCATTAGTACCATCGGCTTCCCGGCAACGAGTCGGCGTGGACGATGAATTACCTGCACTGGAGAAACTTCAATTAAGGCAACATCTTCCACTGTTGGCGGTCTACCATTTAGAGATTCAATTCTAAGTCTAGCAACTCCATTCTCACTACCACTGGAACTATCCCCTCTGGCCTCAATTACTCCCTGAGATGGAACATTTGTTCCATCTGCTAAGTTGATTCGCAAAGTACAAAGATCAAAACCAGCCTCAAATTTACGACTACTAGATAGTGTGTTAAGATCAATCACATCATCATCACCAGATGCGGCCCCATCCTCATCCCACAATTCGAAACCTACTGAAGGCAAATCCGTTTCTACTCTTTGTGTAAATGTATTACCCGTGACCCAATGTGGGTTATCTGATCCATCAATCAAAGGCAAGCTGAGCACATCCTCACTAATATACATCTTCCCAAAAAGATCGGCTTTATCAGTAAAAAATAAAACATCAGTATCAACATCCTCACTAACATTAGCAGAGAGGACAGTCATCAAAACATCCCTTTCCGCGGGAACAAAATCTGCAGGGTTTGGAAATCCACTAAAAGATGCTGGACAGATTCCATCATCCGCCCAAGCGCTGAAGGTAAGTGGAATAATGCTATAAAAAATAATCAGAGAAAGATAGAATTTCTTGTGGATGCATTTTAATCTGAGCATACAAATCCTTGTAATTAATTAATTGCCGTAAGTGATTTAGAACTTCAGTAAAATAGCATACCTCCTAGATCTCCCGCTAGCTAATGTTTTTCTTATAATTGATAAATATGAAGCAGTTTTTTTACTTTTTACTAATAATTCAAACAAACTTGCAGAGATTATAAAATCATCCCTCCAGCAACAGTATTACTGGACTCTAAATCAATCAAAATGAAACTTCCTGTCCCTTTATGATCGCGGTAGGAATCATAGGCTACTGGATAGCTTGTTCTAATTTGAACCTCGGCAATATCATTTAACTGAAGCTCAGTTCTATTTTCATCTTTTCTAAATGTAGCTGGATCTAAAACATAATTTATTTTTTCAACTACTGCAGATACCTGCTTTACACCTAATTGTAGAATTAGTTCTGTGCCAAGCTTAAGTCTGGAACTTCCCATCCAGCAAATATTGGCATTAAGTGAATGGCTTAACTTTGGAAGAGTATCGGGATGAGTTAGTATATCACCCCTTGATATTTGAATATCTGATTCAAATAATATTTTAGAACTTAATGGAGCAACTACTTTTGTGCTTGCTCCATCTAAATCAAACAAACTATTAATTTTTGTACGATTTGAGTTTCTGACATTGATTAATTCATCTTCTAGGCTGACAGTAGCATTTAAAATTAAGGCATGAACTAAAGGCAAACTAAGTTTAGACGCAACTTTCTCAACAAACTGAGTACTAATTCTTAGAGCTTTAAAATCTGAAGCCCTACGAATCTGTAAAGAGTTAAGCGTATCAAGTAGATTTTCTCCTTGATACCAAGGGATGTTACTTGAACGATTAACAACATTGTCACCATGCAGGGCACTAATCGGGATAAATTTTACTTCCCGAACATTTAGTTGCTGAGCCCAATAAAGAAATTCACTTTGAATCTTCCGAAAAGTATCTTGAGAATATTCCACAAGATCCATTTTGTTAACACAAACTACTAGGACTTCCACACCAAGAAGTGATGCAACTAAGGAATGGCGCTTACTCTGTTCGGTAATCCCTTTTCGAGCATCAATTAAAATCAGACTAGCATCGGCAGTGGATGTACCAGTGACCATGTTTCTAGTGTACTGAACATGCCCTGGAGTATCCGCCAGAATAAACTTTCTGCTTGGGGTATTAAAATAACGATAAGCAACATCGATTGTAATCCCCTGCTCTCTTTCCGCTTTTAAGCCATCGGTGATTTGAGCCAAATCAATCTGGTCTCGTCCTAAAGTTGAAGCTTTTTTCTGTAGTGCTTCAATTTGATCTAAAGGCAGATTCCCAGAATCATAAAGTAGTCTGCCAATTAAAGTACTTTTTCCATCATCAACACTACCAGCGGTTGCCAGTCTTAATAAATCTTGCTTACTCATTTTATCATGCTTTAAAAATTAAATTATCTACCTGCTTAATTACTATGGCCAACCTTGTAGCTTACGTTGCTCCATTCCTGTTGCCTGGTTTTGATCATCTGCCCTAGTTGCTCGTTCGCTATATTTAGAGGACTTAATTTCCGCTAACACTTCAGCAACTGTTTTAGCTTCTGATTCAATAAAGCCAGTA
Organism: bacterium; assembly: GCA_031385045.1. GTDB lineage: Bacteria > Bdellovibrionota_C > UBA2361 > UBA2361 > CALJRW01 > JANNBC01. Next base: position 16,999 of record JANNBC010000003.1, read on the forward strand.
GTCTCACGATCCCCAACCGTTCGACTTCTTACTGTTTTTATTTCCACAGTTTCATTTGGTTTTAAAACGGTATCATCAAAATATGCCAGCAATACTCCATCACGACGGAATACCTCCCTTTGATGAGCAAAATAAAGTGATGGCAAGTCCACCTCTTCTTTTAAGATGTATTGCCAAACATCTGTTTCGGTCCAATCGCTAATTGGAAAAACTCTTAAGTGTTGTCCGGAAGACAGGTTTGTATTGTAAGTATCCCAAAGTTCTGGTCGTTGAGCTTTTGGATTCCACTGATTAAATTCATCGCGGACAGAAAATATTCGCTCTTTAGCTCTAGTACCCTCCTCATCTCGCCTTGCTCCTCCAATTAAACCTTGCAGAGAATCTGTTTCAACGGAATAATTTATTAGCTTAATTAATGAGCCAATATTTCCAATCTGCTTAGCTCCCCTTTTTAAATATCCAGATTTTTCAAACTCAGGGACAGAAAGAACCTGTAACCTTCCACCAATTGAATCAACAAAACGGTCTCGGAATTCTATAACCTCAGCAAAGTTATTACCGCTATCATAATGATAAAAGGTGAATGGTATAGATGCTCTTACGCTGTGACTAGCAAATGCTTTCTTGGCAATCTGTGCAATACAAACAGAATCTTTTCCTCCAGAGAACATCAGTCCAACTGGATTTAATGTGGCTCTGACTTCTTGTAAGATCTTTGCCGACTGTTCTTCCAAAATCCGTAAATGACTAATTACATAAGAATTTAGTTGAGAATTTCTTGTTACATGAGCATTCATGTTCGTTCCTTAAATTTTAGATGAATAAGAATAATTTGGTTAACAAATAACCAATGATTTTTTAACTAATTGTGTAGATTGATAATTATATGCCTAACGGCACAGACAATTTGAGGAGCGACAGCAGGAAAAATGTGAAAAGGAATTCATTGTTTAGAAGTAACATAATACTCATTGTGATTCAACATGTTTTTTTATAAAGATCAAAACTAAATCAATAGTATTACTAGCTAGCCTCAACTTTCATGCTCAAGTATAAATGTTTTAAGCTTTAATTCTGAGTAATCCAATTAAAAATATCTTGAAAAATTTATTTAATGACCGTGCTGATCTTGTTATCAGACTGACAGCAATTGCCCTACTTTGGAGTCATATTTGTTCTTGGACCCAATGGACTAACCCAGACTTTATGGTCTCGGTATTTAACCTCTCAGAGACTGCATATCTATGCTTCATGATTATTTTTGGATTTGTGGCTGGGGTAGTTATTTTGTTTCCCAAGCTTTGGACTCTTTTAGTAATCTCAATACTAGTCTCTATTGTCTTAGATTTAAATTCATTAACTGAATACACCTATAACTATTTGTTACTTTTAATTTTTTCAGGTCTAGACCGATCATTAAAACTCTCCCTCTGGCTAATTGCGATACAAGAAATTTGGGCAGGAGTTAATAAATTCAATACTGGTTATATCAATGTAATTTCCTTTTTTAGCTTACCTTTTGAGAACTTTCTAGCTCTACAGATAATTGTAATTATCGGAACACTCCTTACTCCATTTTTTGAGATAATAATTGGTACAGGAATCCTGCTCCGATGGAAAGCAACTGTTTATCTTACCTTTATAATTCACGGATTCGCGATTGTTCTGCTTTGCACGATTCTTCATTACGCCGAAGTCGTATGGTCTTGGAATATTTTAATTCTCGCCTTGATTTACTTATTTTATAAATGGAGAATAACTAGCTTTAATAACAATAGTCGTGCACAATTATTAGTAATAATTATACTAATGATAATTCCATTTTCTCAATTCTTCACAACCACCACCAAGCCAATTTGTTATCGGATGTATACAGGAAATGAAATTCAAATTTCTATCGATCAGAAATCATATCTTGATGAGTATTCTCAAAAAGTTAGAACTCTCCCTTATTCTAGCATCCCAAGTTATGAACACACCTTAGCTAACCTATGTAAAACTAGAAAATTTAATCAGGCAAGAATAGACGTCCCCGGGAATCTATTTATAACAAAGTATAAGAAAGAATATCATTGCAAGAATTCACAACTTTTAGAAATGAGATAATTATTTAAAAACTTGTATACTACGAATCTCCTCCAGAGTATTTGTTCTTTTAATTAAATCAAAGAACTCTCGACCAATTAGTTCATTTTTTGAAAACCAAATGGAGAACTCCTTATAGACTCCGATAAATTTCTTTTTAGATACCTTTTCCTTAGCGATGTAGGCGAGCAATAATCTTTCGGCAAAATTTAATAACATCTCTTTGCTTACAACAAATTGCTGATTACTTTGGAAATGAGCTTTTAATTGATTAAAAAGAAATGGATTAGTAATTGCAGGACGTCCACACATTAGACCTGAAACTCCAGTGTTCATAACTCGCTTGGCAGTTTCAACATTACTAATATCACCATTACCAATAACTGGATAAGGAAGAACCTTTACAGCATCCTCAAAGAAATCATAATTTACCTTCTCCTCATATTTTCCAGCAGTACTTCTAGCATGCACTGTAATAAAATCTAAAGGGCAATCCTTTAAGACTGCTAAAATCTCCGAAAAATCTTCACTACTTTGAAATCCAAGCCTAGTTTTAATTGATAAAACACCGGAGTGTACTTCACGCATTGCCTGAATAATTGCTACTAATTTTTGGGGTTCAAGGAGTAAGGCTGAACCAGCACCACTACAGGTTACTCGCTTTGAGGGACAGCCAACATTCAAATCCAGCCAGTCCGAGTCTTGGAGTGTCGTGCGAGTTTTTAGAAAAGATAAACAACTGGAGATTACTTGAGGAGTAGTACCCATCACTTGAACCTGAAGCGGAACTTGATAACGATTAAATTCGGGGACTTTTTGTCGCTCACCAGTAATCCGAATAAACTCTGTGGCAACAACGTCTACTCCTTGCAGATCGATGATTTCTTTACGAAAGATGGAATTAGTAATGCCCTCCATCGGTGCCAAAAATAGCACGGGTTGATTTGTAGATTGAAAGTTAAAAGGAATCATCAGGTAAAAGATAGCAATACCAGATAATTTTTACCAATCCTCTAAAAGATTTAAACAGTAATTTAATTATTTAATATTTTGTTCTAATATCGCCTTAGCTTAGAGTTGTATTAGTATGAATTACCCCTTAACTCAAAAGAGCCTTCACCTGCAAGCAATTTAGAAATTTAATGTCTAAATAAAGCAAATTTATTTTAAGGTAAAAAAATAATGTTTAAAATCAGAAAATCAGCAGACCGTGGACACTTTGATCATGGTTGGCTTAACACTTATCATAGCTTTTCTTTTGGTCGTTATCTCGATCGGAATCAAATGGGATTTCGTTGCCTAAGAGTTATTAATGAAGATGTCGTAGTTGGTGGTCAAGGCTTTGGCAAGCATCCTCATGACAACATGGAAATAATTACCTATGTAGTTTCTGGTGAATTAAAGCATGAAGATAGCATGGGTAATGGCTCAATTATTAAGCCTGGAGACTTCCAACAAATGTCAGCAGGCACTGGAGTGTTTCACAGTGAGTTTAATCCATCAGAGACAAATCCTGTGCACCTCTATCAAATTTGGATTGAACCAGATCAAAGCGGATATACTCCCAGCTATGATCAAAAATCATTTCCTAATAATAAAAACCTGCTAACCTTAATTGCTAGCAAAAAGGAAATAGGTTCAGATATTATAAAGATTAATCAAGATGCCAATCTTTATTATGCCCACTATGAAAGTGGTCAGGAAGTTTTATTACCACTAGATCTTAATCGCTATGGCTGGATACAAGTTATTTCTGGAGAAATTGAAATTGCTGGACTAAAATTAACTAATGGTGATGGTTTGGCAATTAGTGAGGAGGATAAACCAAAGCTTTCAGTACTTTCCGAGTCTAAAGTACTATTTTTCGATCTGCCTTAGAATTACAAGATTAAAATTCTCCCTGTATCTAAACAGGGAGAATCTAAGGTTATTTTAGTGGCAAGATTTCTTTTCATCAGATTGACCACATTTAGCACCGCCACAAGATGTTTTTCCAGCTTCATCTTTCATGGCTTTAGCTTTGTCACAAGAAGCTGCACAACCAGCGTCACACTTACTCTTCATTTTCATGTAAGGACAACTACCAGTTGCTGTACAAGAAGCTAATAAAACTAGCGAAAGTAATAATAAGGTCGAAATAATTTTTTTCATATTTTATTTGTAAGTAAAAAGTAATGGAAATATTTTAATACTAATATTCTCATGCCACAAGTGGCCGATAAACTCTTTTGCTCTATTCTTTTGGAAAGATATAAACCAAACCAGCCATAACACTAGCCGTATCATAGGCAACGTTATAAGTACTTGTTGAGTTACTTACATCAGGACTAGAGGCTGTAAAAGCTCTAGTTTCTGTAAAGAAACGAAACTCACGTGTAATCGGAACTTCCAAACCAAGCATTAACTGCAATGCAAATGCATCACTATTACTTTTATGACTGCTACCAAAGCCAGCAATTTCAACTTGCTGCTCAGTATCACCTAAAAATCCAAAACCTATTCCCGCATAAGGATTTACATATTCAAATGATGTTAAATAATAGATTGCGTTGACCATGATACTTTTTGCTTTCATATCACCAGTACTTAGTAAGTCACCATTTGTGACTTCTACACTATTAATTCCGTGTGTTCTTTGAGCATACTCAAGCTCTAGGGCAAAACTTTCTTTGAAACGATAACCAGCAGCTAGAACTCCGACACTTCCGATATCAAAATCTGTTTTGGCATCAATATATGAGTTATTTTGATTAGCACTTTTAAAATCATAACCATCTAAATAATCAGCACCTAAGGCAACCTTTCCATAGACTCCAGTGATTTCTTGAGCCTCTGAATTATTAATAAAAGGAGTGACAAAGGATACAGCTATTAACAATTGAAGTAGTAATTTTTTCATAAATAAGAGTAGTTTTAAAGATTCCCTACACTTCTAGCTTTGATTAGATATTTCAGCAAGTTAGGTAATCTACTTGCCTTGTATAATGAATCACTTTGGCGTATAATGTTAGGCATAGTAAAACTTTACTCGATATACCAATGAACTACTGCCTAACGTCATTACCCAAAAACACTCCTGCTGTTATAAAAAGTATCGAAGAAAATGCTCAAACTGCACGCTTAATGTCCGTCGGATTTGTTCCTGGAACAAGAATTGAAGTCATGAGAACTGGCAACCCAATGCTCGTTAAGATTACTGGCTCTACATTTGGAGTAAGTCCTTCACTAGCAAAATCCATTATTGTTAGTAACGATTAGAAGTAAATAAGAACTTGGGACTGCCAATAATCAATCAAAATAGCTTACAGATTGCCTTGGTTGGAAATCCAAATGCTGGCAAGTCTTTATTCTTTAGTAAGTTAACAAAACAAAGTACGCCCTCGGCAAATTATTCTGGAACTACTCATACTTTAAAATCATGCTCCTTAAAAATTGCTGAGAAAAAATATCAAATTATTGATCTTCCTGGAATTTACGATCTACAAACAAACGTACCAGAAGAAGTTATTGCAGTTAATTACTTAGAATCGCTCTGTCGATCTTCCAGCACATTAGTCTTATTCTTTCTAGATGCCACAAGACTCGAACAAGGCATTTACTTACTTAACCAAGTACTAGAGGCAAAGCATCAAGTAGTTGTTTTATTGACTCATTATGATCGAGCTCAGAAAAGTAGCTTGAAAATTGATTATCAAAAACTAAGTGAAACTCTAAAAGTCAAAGTTGTTCCAACTTCCATTCGACATGATGATAGTAAGCAAATCCTACAGCAAGCACTAAAAGAATTTGCTCCCAAAGCCAGCAATGATCAATTAGATTCATGTACGAAATGTAATTCCTGCAATTTCCAAGAAAGACACAATCTAGCAAGAAAAATTAAAGAGCAAATTAGTCCTCAAAAAATATCTAATATTTACTCTGATCGATTGGATTCTTTATTACTTCATCCTTTATGGGGAAGTCTCTCCTTCCTGCTAATTACCTTTACTTTCTTCTGGTTAATATTTTTTATTGCTAGCTGGCCAATGAATTTAATTGATCAAGCTTTTGCTTTACTAAGTAGCAATCTTGATTCTTTTTTACCAGAGGGACTACCTAAAAGCCTCCTTCTAAATGGGATACTTCCTGGATTAAATGGGGTACTTATTTTCTTACCTCAAATTTTTATTCTATTTTTCCTGCTAAACTTACTAGATAATTCTGGATACTTAGCAAGAATGGTCTGTATTCTTGACCGCTACTTAAAAAGATTTGGATTACCAGGTACGGCCTTTTTGCCAATTCTTTCAGCTCATGCCTGTGCCATCCCGGCGATCCTAGGAACTAAAGTAATTAAAAATAAAAAAGAAAGATTTTTAACAATCTTTATTATCCCCTTCTTTTCCTGCTCGGCCAGACTTCCAGTTTACGTGATGCTGACCGCACTACTTTTTCCAAAATCACCAATAAAAGCAGCTTGCTTATTTGTCAGTTGCTACCTAGGGGGCGCATTGATTGCTTTTTTAACAGCCTTAATAGTTAAAAAAACTTATCTAACAACTTCTACTAACCACTTACTTTTAGAACTTCCCGCCTATCAAATTCCGCCACTAAAACTTGCTTGGCAAGAAGCCAAATTACAATCGCTTGGATTTATTAAAAAGGCTGGGACTTTTATTGTAATATTTTCAATTATGATTTGGGTCCTCTCAACTTTTCCTCATCCCGAGTTAGAAAAGTCATATTTGGCAATGATTGGAAATTTTGTACAACCGATCTTTGCTCCACTTGGATTTGATTGGCGAATTACAGTGGGAATATTAACTTCCTTTGCGGCGAGAGAAGTAATTGTTGCAACCTTAGCAATCATCTTTGCAACAAACTCTGAGACCCTAGAGCTAGTGACCAGACTCCAGCAAGCGACTTTAGATAATGGTAAATTGTTATTTACCACCAGTACAACTTTGAGCCTATTAGTATTCTTCATCTTTGCCTTACAATGTTTTCCGACTTCAATTTCAGCATGGAAAGAAACTGGCTCCAAAACATTTGCAATTGTTCAACTTCTATATGCTTCTTTTGTTGCTTACACCTTAGCTTGGATTGTTGGAGTTATTGTTAAATAATTCCACTAAGGATGACTCGTCCAAACTTAGCATAAACATCCTCTTGGCTTAAATTTCGACCATCGATAATGTGCGCTTCGTAATAGTCAGGGTGAAATCGCATCATGTGTTCTAAAACAGCACGGTCATGGTCTGATTTTGAAATAATTGCCCAAATGTTTTTTCCAATATCCCCTGGGTCTTTAATCCCCCATTCCAACATCTTATTAATATAGTTAGCAATTGTTTTTAATTCCTCGGGAGCAGGTGGACGATCAAAACCATATGAGCCACCACTATTTCTCATTCGGTCAACAACAGAAATTAAATTATCCACTAATTGTTTACTACAACTTGCTGATAAAATTTTTCTTTCTAACTCTGAATTCAAATAAGTCATCTTGATTGGATGAACCCGACGTAATAAGGCATCATTTAGATCGCGTTCATAGTTTTTCGTTAGTACAACTAAAAGATTGTCTAATTTAACATCAATTGGTGGACGACTTTCTAAATAAATTGTGGCATCTTGGAGTGGCCCTAAGAAGAATGTATCAATGGCAATATCAACTTTATCAATTTCATCGACTAGTAATACTACTGGCTGATTTTGAGACTTTAAAAATGCTCGTGAGATAATCCCCAAATTCATTAAATCAGATTTGGAGTTAACATCTTTTCCAGCCATTGCTTGAGCCATGGCAACTTCCGACGGAGCTTCAATTAAGTGCTGTAAATTCATCCCACTGTAGCAACTTAAACACATGAAATCTGCACCACAAATCTTAGCTAAGGCTTTTGCTAAATATGACTTACCACAACCTGGAGGGCCTTCTAAAAGTAAGGCTCGAACTTTTTCTGTTGGTGTATTTAAAAGTAGACAGACTTGGGTCGCTAGAAAAGGTAGACATTCGTACTTAACTTCTTCTAACTTGGAAATTAATTCTTCTGGTGTTCCAACGTTTACCAAACCAACTTGCTTTGCTTTATAAGTATTTTTTCGCTTAGAATCTTCTGGGTCAGGAACTATTCCTTTTAGTACTTCACGCCCTAGCTTGGCATGTACTTGATCAATATTTAATTGCCGTCCATTAGGATATAGCGTGTCATGAAAGTTTGGATGATAACGCATCATCAATTCTAGGATTTGTCTGTCGTTTTCAGACTTAGCTATCATCTGCCAAATATTTCTACCAACGAAAGAAAAATCTACGATATCCCAGTTTAATAATTGAGTAACATATTTACCAATTTTTAATAATTCTTCGGGAGCTGGCGGACGATCAAATTGATATGCCCCATCACTATAACGCATAACATCAGCAATTTTTACTAGGTTATTAATTAGTTCAGGGATACAATAATTAGAGAGAATGGCTCGCTCTTGTTCCATCTCCAAAAACTTCAAGGTAATTGGTTGAACACGACGAAGTAAGGCATCATTTAGTGAGCGGTCAAAGTTTTTAGTAAAACAAATCAACAAATTTTCATTTCGAGCTTCGATTACTTCCCCCGACTCTAAGAAGATCTTAGCATCCTGGAGTGGCCCTAAAAAGAAAGTATCAATACCGACACTAACTTTATCTAACTCATCAACGAGTAGAATTACTGGTTTCTCTTGAGAGACCTTAAATGCCCGAGAGATAATCCCCAGGGTCATCATTTGAATATCGTCACCTTCTTTGGCATTCATTGACTTAACAGCATTGGCCAATGCCATACTAGATGGTGCTTCAATCAATTGTTGTAAGTCCATACCTGGATAACAACTCAAGCACATAAATTCAGCACCAGTAATTCTAGCCAAGGACTTTGCTAAATAAGATTTACCGCATCCCGGAGGACCTTCTAATAGAATCGAACGAATCATACTAGATTTAGTATTCATCGCTAAAGCAACTTGAGCAGCAAGATATGGAGCACAATGATAACCAACACTATTTAATTTAAAAACTAAATCTTCTGGACTACCAACATCACTAAGACTTGCCTGAACAGTAATCTCCTTAACGGCATATTCTGGCTCAATATCTGAAAATTTATTTTTAGACTCTTCCAGTAATTCTTTATAATCAATAAATTCTTGGGACTCCTGTTCTTCGATCTTTAGCATCTCGGCTAAGTGATCTGTTTGGATTTGGTGCTGATAATCTTCCGAAAGAAGTAAATCTAAGTCTGAAGCATAAGATTTAGGAAGCGTAGTTGACTCTGTATTATTTGAAACTGTGGAGGAAGGATTACTAACATCACTGGGAACACTTATTAGTGGAACTTCAGATTTCTTCATCCGTGTTGGAGAGGGTTCATCGTCTAAAGAAATATCTAATCTAAAAAAATCCTTTTCTTCGCTCATTTTTACCTAAAAAATCTATTCTGCAAGTAGAACCTACCCCTTGATTTTCGACAACCTATGGATAAATCATTAGTACTTTGTATTTTGACTCTAAAAATCTCAATTTATCCAGGTATTTATAAAACAATGGTTGATATTTTTGACGCTGTTCTAAGTAGCACATACTAAGAAAAAATTACTAGTAAGCTTTAAAACAAAGAAATCTTAGTAAAAACAATCATTTATGAATATTGTAACAATTATTAATTTAAGTTACCTTTTACTTTAATCAAAGCTTTCATACATTCGTAGCTCTGCAAAAGATCCAAGAATTCCCCCCTAATATATTAATGAGGGGGAAGATGATTATGCGATTTAACAGTCAAAAACTTCCCTAAATGCCCGAACCACGCAAACAAATCTTAATCCTAGGTGCTGGACCAGCGGGACTAACGGCCGCCTACGAAATTGCCACTAAAACTAATTATCAACCAATTATTATTGAGCAATTAGGATATGTCGGGGGTATAGCTTCTACAATTAATCATCATGGAAATAAGATTGATATTGGAGGGCATCGTTTTTTTTCTAAGTCCGACAAAGTCGTGGAATGGTGGTTGAAATTTCTACCTCTTTATTGTGACAAGCAAAATGATATCCCCTTATCTTACCAAGGATTAAAAATGAAGCTTCCCTTAGTATTAAAGGAAGATCAAGAACCAAGGGACTGTTTTTTAATTCGAGAAAGAGTAAGTCGCATTCTTTATAATGGTAAATTCTTTGATTACCCCCTTAAACTTACTTTTGCTTCAATTTACAAACTGGGTATTTGGAACTCGTTTACTATCGGCCTAAGCTATTTTTGGGCGCGTCTACACAAATTACCTGAAACTAATTTAGAAAATTTCTTTATTAACAGATTTGGAAAAAGTCTTTATCTGAAATTTTTTAAAAATTACACCGAGAAAGTTTGGGGCGTTCCTTGTCAAGAAATTTCCGCCGACTGGGGTGCTCAGCGCATTAAAGGACTATCTCTAAAAAAGGCAATCACTGACTATCTAAAAAAAATCTGGAAAGGAAAAAATCAAATACCAAAAGAAGAAACAGAAACTTCACTAATTGAATATTTTATGTACCCAAAGTATGGACCCGGGCATTTCTGGGAGAAGGTTAAAGAACAAGTTGAAACCTTTAATGGCAAGATTTATTTTAATCATAATTTTGAGGAGATTAAAATCTTACCAGATCAAAGCATCCAAGTTAAAGTTATTAATACGGAAAATAACTCCTCATTCCAAATAGAGCCAGCTTATCTAATTTCGACAGTACCAATCAGTGAACTAATTAAGAAAACTGAAAATGCTCCTAAGCCTATGTTAATTCATGCCCAAGCCCTAGAGTATCGAGATTTTATAACAGTTGGCTTACTGATTAAGAAAGAGGACTGCGTACCACTAACGGACACCTGGATCTATATTCATGATCCCCAGCTAAAAGTTGGCAGATTACAAATTTTTAATAATTGGAGCCCCGCATTAGTTGCCGATCCTAAAAATTACTATTGGTTTGGACTAGAATACTTTACAAATTCAGGAGATGAGCTTTGGATGCTAAGTGACGAAGAGTTAAAGAAATTGGCTGCTAATGAAATTATTCAAGCCGGAATAGCTCTTCCTAGTTCCTCTGTTACTGACTCTGTCGTAATTCGAGTTAAGAAAACATACCCTTCTTATATTCGAGGCTTTAAAGACCTTGAGCAGATTAAAGTTTTTGTAAATTCGATTGAGCGACTTTTCTTAATCGGTCGCAATGGTATGCATCGTTATAATAACCAAGACCATTCTATGCTTACTGCCATTGAAGCAGTTAATCAGATTATAAACCAAAAATTTAGTAAAGAGGCAATCTGGTCAATTAATACGGAACAAGAATACCAAGAATCAAAGTAAATCAAAAGCGATTATAACTAAAATTAACTGATCGAATAAAAACTTTAGACTAAATCATCGAATGCCCGATGTTTTAAATAGAAATCTAAAACAACAATCGCGGACATAGCATCCACAATTGGAACAGCTCTTGGAAGAACACAAGGATCGTGACGACCAGTAGCCTCTAATTTAACTTCTTGGTTTGCTTGATTAACAGTATCTTGAGATTTACTAATTGTCGCTACTGGCTTAAAGGCAACTCGAAACTCAACGGGAGCTCCTGTTGTAATGCCACCCAAAGTTCCTCCAGCTTGATTTTTCTCAATCACAACCTGACCATCTCCCCCAATTCGAAAAGGATCATTATGCTCCGAACCTTTGTAATTTACACAATCAAAACCACTGCCAAAATCAAAACCTTTAACAGCATTAATACTTAACATTGCTTTTCCAAGCTCTGCTGAGAAACGATCAAAGACTGGTTCCCCTAAACCGATAGGTAAGTTCTTAATTACACCGCGAATAATTCCACCGACAGAATCCCCTTGGTCACGAATACTTTCTACAAAAGTAATCATCTCCTCTGCCAATTTAGCATCCGGACAACGAACGATATTAGCCTCGATTGCTTCCAAAGTAACTTTCGAAGGAGAAATTGAAGTTTTTAGATGATGAATCTGCTCTACATAACTTAAAATTTCAATCTGCAATTTCTCTTTTAAGAATTTCTTAGCAATCGCCCCAGCAGCAACTCGGGCTAAAGTTTCCCGAGCGGAAGCGCGACCACTCCCACGATAATCACGCACTGCATATTTTTTTTCGTATGTGAAATCCGCATGCGAAGGACGATATAACTTAGAAAGTTCCGAATAATCTTGCGGACGCATATCTTTATTCACCGCCATAATCATAATCGGTGTACCAGTTGTCTTCCCTTCAAAAACACCAGAATAAATTTTTATCTCATCTTCTTCTTTTCTTGGCGTGGTAATCTTACTTTGTCCCGGCTTTCGCCGATCTAGCTCCGGTTGAATATCAGCTTCTGTTAAGTTAAGTCCAGAAGGACAACCATCAATCACTACTCCAACAGCACCGCCATGGGATTCACCAAAAGTTGTAATCTTAAATAAATCTCCAAATGAACTACCCGGCATTTAACATCTCCTGAAATAAATTGTACTGCTGCAAACTTAACTGCCCATTAATAACGGCTTTATTAAGACTCCGTGGTGCATAGATAATTGCTTGTCGATCTAAGACGCAAGCAAATCTTGATAATAAACCATCCGCTCCTGCTCCAAGAACAATTAATTGATTAGTACTTGTTGAATACTGTTCTTTAATTTTAAGTAAGTTTAGCAAATCGCTTCGGCTATTACAGTAGCAAGCTAATTTATAAAATTCAGCAGGAACTTGGAGCATTGCCAGAAGAATCTCCTCTAATCCCTGATAATCAGGAGTGACTTTGTAATTATGATAAGAAAGAATTAGTTTTGACTTAGCTGCCAAATTACTAAAAAACTCCAACTCCTCTTTTTGTTCTAGAAAATCCAAATCAATAAAGACATTAGTTCTACTTGCCTCCTCTAAAACAGCTAGGCGCTCGCCTAGACTTAAACTAAATGCTTGCTGATCATTGCGACGTGTTAAGATTAATAATTGATCAGCGTATTTCTGGGAAACTTCCTGAATGAATTCTAAATCCCAGTCTAAAATATAATCCAACCAAAGTTCTACTAAGTCATACCCTTCTAGCGCCTCATCTGCTAACTTTCGAAACTCAGCCTTAGTTGTAACAATTTCCCCTAAGCAAAACTTCATACTAATTTCCAATTAAAGTGCTGATATAAGGCAGTACGAAAAATCTCCCCATCAATCTCTTGATTAGTATAAAGTAAAAATTGTTCTTTTGCTTGCTCAATAAACATTTCAATTCCATGAACTGTTTTGGCACCTTTATTTTTAGCAATTCTTAAGAGCGCAGTAGATTGCTGATTATAAATACAATCAAAGACAATCTGCTTTGAGCTAAAACAACTCTCGGGAACAGGACAAGGATCCTCTGATTCCAAACCAACAGAAGTACAATTAATAATGATATCAAAATCTACTAGCTCTGAAAGCTCTTCCCACTTGCCTGCCTTAATACCAAATTCATCAGCTAGTTCCTGCGCCTTAGACTCGGTTCGATTATAAATTTTAACATTAGCCTCTGCAAAATTCATAGCATAAACTGCAGCACGCCCAGCTCCACTAGCACCTAAAACGGCAACTTTTTTTCCAATAAGCGAAGTTAGATTTTCTAATGGTTTTAAAATTCCCAAGTAATCAGTATTCTCCGCGTGCCAAGTGGAATTCTTACGAATTAAGGTATTGGCTGCACCAATTTTATCAACAGCCCAGGAAGAAGAATGAACAAACGGTAAGCAATTTATTTTGTGAGGTAGCGTAACACTCACGCCAATAGCGCCTAGCTGCGCCAAAGTTTCTAAGCCACTATCGAGATCTTCCGCTTTGATTGGAAAAGCTCGAAAACTATATTGATTCTCTAAACCTAGCGCTTTATATCCAGCATTGTGAATTAATGGTGAGAGACTATGTTCAATTGGATAACCAATTACACAGCAAAGTTTATTAGTTTTATTTACTGACATAAAATCATTTTAATTTCCTTAGCAACTTGTTGAATACTAAAGATGTCCGTATCAATTGTATAATCTGCGACCTCTTGATACCGATCTTGTCGCTCTTGATATAAACTTTGAGCTCGATTTAAATCTAAAAACAAAGGCCTAGACTTATCATCGGCTAAACGAATCTTAATATTATTAAAACTAGTCTTCAAATAAAATACGCTTAAGTTTGATTCCTTAAGTAGTAATAAATTATAATTATTAGAAAGAATCCCCCCGCCAGTTGATAAGACGAAGTCATCTTCCTCATCTAAAGTTTGCTCTAATAACTCTGACTCAATTTTACGAAAGGACTGTTCCCCTTCCGCCTTAAACAAATCTGTGACACTGGCATACTCTGTCTTTTTTAAAATCTCTCGATCTAATTCAATTAATTTTAAATTTAAATCATTGGCTACTATTTCGGCTACAGAAGTTTTTCCTGAGCCCATAAATCCAACTAAGACTATTTTCATACGTTACTTAACCCGCAAACTTCAAGTTGTTGCCAAAAATCAGGGAAAGACTTACTCACCACCTGAGGATTAGCGATGCTGATTTTTGGATAAATCGCCGCTAAAATGGCAAAGGACATCGCCATGCGGTGATCTTCATAAGTTTCAATCAACACTCCAGTTGCTGGAACTTCAATTGTCCCCCCATGGATTTCAATAAAATCATCTCCAACAACAGTCTTAATATTTAACTTTTTTAACTCCTGAGATAAAGCCCTTAAACGATCAGTTTCCTTATTTTTTAGTGTACTAAGCCCAGTTAATCGACTTACTCCCTTAATTAAGCTGGCTAAAACCGCCAAAGTCTGGGCAGAATCAGGCAATTGTTCTAAATCTGCGATAATTGGCCGCAAATCAGCTTGTCCAGTTACATTAATAGTTCGCTCTGCTGTTTGCACCCGACAACCTATCTTCTCAAGAACCGAGACTAGCCCTAAATCTCCCTGTTTAGATTCAGGAGATAAATTTTGCACAGTAATCGCTTCAGATGTAGCAGCCGCTAAACACCAGAAATATCCAGCACCGGTTGCATCACCATCGATTTGATACGCACCTGCCTGAGGTAATGAGTCAAAGATTAAAAAGTAGTTATCTTCCTCTTGTACAACATTTACACCAAAGTCATTCATGACTTGTAGTGTTAGATCAATGTAAGATTTGGAAACTAGATCTCCCGTTAAATTAATCTCCACACTTTTTGCTAAGGAAGAAGCTGAAAGCATCAATGAAGAAAGAAACTGACTACTAATATTAGCTTTAATCTCTACTGAAAATTTATCTTGCTTGCCATGCCCAGTAATTTGCAGTGGTGGACAATTTGGAGTTCCTAGATATTTAATTTCAATACCTTGGCTAACAAGAGCATCTACCAAATCACTAATTGGTCGCTGATGCATTCGTTCACTTCCTCTAATCTCTACCGATGCGCCAGGAACCGTCGCAATAAATGATGTTAGAAAACGCATCGCAGTTCCTGCTGGGCCAACATCAATTACACCTTTATAGGGAATTAGAGTTTCTGGACGATCTATTAGTAAAGTATCATCTAACCATTCAAACTTAACCCCAAACTTCTGCAGTGCCTCAATCATTACCTGCGCATCATCACAAATCGCTGGATTGTAAAGAATTGATTTTCCAACTGCTTGTCCAGCTAGAATTAAGGCTCGATTAGTTAAACTCTTAGAACCTTTAAGGGCAACTGATGCCTCCTTAACTTTACCAGTAAGGCTCAAACAACTTTCTTCTTTAATTGGTAGCGATAAGTCTAAATACTTAGCTATACACCCAGTTAATAGTTCACTTTTAACAGTTTGATCAATCACAGCTTCTCCCAATTTTTTTAACAAGACCCATTTTACTTCTTGATTAGAATTTTTCTTATCAGTCAAAAGCTTAGCTTGAAATTCTAAATGATTAATCTTGGCTTCAATTAATATTGGTAAATTAAATTTAACAATCAACTTTTTAATTCGCTCAAAATCAATACTGCTAATCAAACCCTGCGAGACCGCAAGCTCTGACTCCATTAACATTCCTAGAGCAACTGCTTCGCCGTGCGCCAGAGAATGATTTGTTTCTAAGCAAAGACTTTCCAGTGCATGCCCAGCCGTGTGCCCAAAATTTAAAATTTTTCGAAGTCCTGCTTCCTTTGGATCTGCCTTAACAACCTGAGCCTTAATAGCAACAGACTTAGCAATTAAATCTGAAAAATCAGTGAAGTCTTTTACTGGCCAAGTAAAATCCTCTAAGAAATCAATAAAGCTAGCATCGGCAATTAAGGCATGCTTAATATTTTCAGCCATGCCCGAAGATAATTCTCTAGCAGGTAAAGACCTTAAGCTTAGTGGATTAATTAAGACTGCTTTGGGCTGCTGAAAAGCACCAATTAAATTTTTAACATGATTAAAATTAATTCCTGTTTTACCTCCAACAGAAGCATCAACTTGAGAGAGTAATGTTGTGGGAGCCTGGATAAAATCAATCCCTCGCATGTAAACACTAGCAGCAAATCCACCAAGGTCTCCCACTACTCCACCACCAAAATTAATTAAGAGTGAACGCCTGTCCGCACCGCCCAGATTTAGTTCCTGTAAAACTTGCTCCCAGGTACTTACTGTTTTCTGCTCTTCTCCACTATTAATTTTAATTAGCTTAAAATCTTCTGGTAAATATTTAAGAATCAACTCTGAACAGTTATCCCAAACTGCCAATGTAGTCAGGACAAAAACTTTAGAATACTTAGCCTTCGCAATTAAACTAGCTAATTTTGAGTAAGCATCATCCCCAATTATCACTTGATAATTAAGGGACTCTGCCGGAAGATCAATATCTAATCGAAACATTAATAATCCCCCCAAGGAGTATTACCTAAATCTTGCATTAATTTCTCCATTTGGTGAAAGCGAAGTGCTTGTGGCCCATCACTCAAAGCCTTCTCTGGTTCAGGGTGAAATTCCACAATAATACCATGTGCCCCAATTGCTTTAGCAGCAATTGCTAATGCTGGAACTAAATCCCTAACCCCAGCAGCGTGTGAAGGATCAATGATAATCGGCAAATGACTACGACGCTTTATTAACGGAACCGCACTTAGATCTAGAGTAAACCTAGTAGCCGTTTCAAAAGTTCGAATTCCTCGCTCACAAAACATTACCTGTAAATTTCCTTGTGCTAAAATATATTCAGCAGCATCTAGCATATCACTAATGGTACAACTCATGCCTCTTTTTAATAAAACTGGTTTTTGCGTTTTTCCAATTTCAGCCAGCAAGGTAAAGTTCTGCATATTCCGCGCACCAACTTGAATAATATCAGTTTTCTCAGCAACTTTATGAACATCTTCGGTCGACATTACTTCCGTAATAATCGGCATGTGATATTTCTTACCAGCTTCAACTAACATATCTAAACCTTCGTAGCCTAAACCTTGGAAGCTATAAGGCGAAGTCCTTGGCTTAAAACATCCCCCTCTTAAAATCTGACATCCAGTATTACTTGCTAACTCGGCACAATCCATGATTTGTTGATATGACTCAACGGAACATGGCCCAGACATTACAGTAAAGGACTTACCACCAATCTTGACTCCTTTAACTTCAATAATTGTATCTTCTTGCTTATGATCACGACTACTAATTAAGGATGATTTTTTAGTAGTAGCCACTACTGCTACCTTTTCAGGAACTTTAACTTCCACTTTCCGATCATCAACTTGAGTTGGCAATTTAACTTGAACAGCTTCCACATCTGGAATCGGATAACACCCAAGGACTCGGATGAACTTACTCTGCTTCCCAACTTCATCAAGCGCTAGCTTAACACGCTCATCTTGAACATTGCCTTGTAAATCTAAATAAAACATTTCTTCCCAGTTATTACCTGGAACTGGACGTGACTCTAATTTGGTTAAGTTAATCTCATAATTTTTAAAAACGTTTAAAGCATCTGCTAAAGCACCAGGGACTTGCTGTGTTGAAAATACAATTGAAGTTTTAGCAGGAACACGCATATCAACTTTAACTGGTTTTCTAGCAACCACAATAAATCTAAAGAAAACTTCTTTCTGATTACTAATATCTTCAGCAATGACTGCGAGACCGGTAATATCTTCTAGTAGTTTTCCTGTAAGTCCGGCAATGCCTGGCTTATTTAACTCCCGAATCTTATCAACGGCATTTTCATAATCAGCCAAATAACGAATCTTTAAACCATTCTCTGCTAAGAAATTACGACAGAGCATCACATCTCGTGGATGACAGTAAACTTCTTTAATTGATTTAATCGACTCACCAGCTAATGCCACTAAACATGTTTCAATTTGAACCTTGATTTCACCAACAATTTGATTTTGGGCATTAAGTAACAAGTCATAAACTTCGTTATTTGCTCCAGCAATCGTATTTTCAATCGGGATAATCCCATAATCAGACTTACCCTGCTGAACTTCTTCAAAGACATCCTTAATAGTTTCACAAAGGTTGTAATTTAAACTGGTGTTAGTGAAATGTTTTTTAGCAGCCTCAGTATTATATTTAACATATGCTTGCTGACAAGAGATCTTGAGTGCATCCACCGCCGATTCAGAGTTAATCTTACTCTGTAAGTATTTTCTTTGAATTCGATTAGAATCTGCTAAAATCTCTTTAAAGATCGAATTTACATAATGGTTATCGAGGCCTAACTCTTTGCTCTTTTTGAATGCGTTTAACAAAACTTCCTGTTCTCGAGACTCATCTCTTAGGTTTTGATTTCCTTTTTCTTTCTCACTAACAACTTTTAGCGCAACATCTTTTCGTTGTGCTAAAATTTCTAATAACTTAGCATCTAGGTCGCTAATTTGAGTTCTTAAATTGCTTAATGTATCTTTAGACATATTATTTGAATATAAAATTTAAATGGTAACCGAATTGTGGGTAGGTGGGTAAGTATAATAGTGCTTAAGCACTAAAATAGAAGAATGGAAAAAATTGACAAGAATTACAATTCATAGAATCAAAATAAGCTATTATAAACCCACCGTCAATCATTTTTCGCAAAAAATGATTGACGGTGGGCGAGCAAAATAATAGCAAAGCTATTTTTTGCCGTAGATAACACTAAGCCCTGGCGGGGCATTAAATAATGACCCGCGATCGGCTATCAAGTAACAAATCAAGTAGAAAAAATGCGCGAAATAAATGATTTTGGCCCAATTTATGCCGAGACAAATCTGGATTTATTAATAGCTGAACCTTTTAATACCTTCTCTAATCTAATCTTTTTAGTAATTATTATTTACTGGGCACGAAAGACAAAGTTCCATTTTAAAGATTACCCCTTAATTGTTTTCTGTTTACCAATTTTATTTATTGGATTTGTGGGTGGAACCATTTTTCATGCCACCAGAAGTCACAGCATCTGGCTGATTTTAGACTTTGTTCCAATCATGATTTTAACAATCACAGCAGCCGTTCGCTTTTGGCAGATGGTAACTAACAGCAAAGTATGGGGAACAATCTGCCCCTTAGCAATTATCTTACTCACTAGAACTTTTGCTCAAGTTTTCAATCTACCCCGTAACTTTCAAATTAGCTTTGGATACTTGGGACTTAGCACTGCCATACTCCTTCCCGCTTTCATTTATTCTTACAAGAATGATTTTTTAGGTCTTAAACAACTGCTACTTTCTATATGTTTCATAATTATAGCTTTGATATTTCGAGCAAGTGACCTTGCATTAGCTACATATCTGCCGATGGGAAGTCATTTTCTTTGGCATATCTTTGGGGCGCTGAGCGTGCATTATTTAATTAGTTTTATTTATATAACTAAAACCCAAATCAATAATAATCCTGAAGACTAACTATTTAATATACCTGCGTGTGTGTGCCAACGTCGATTAATAGAATTAAGACACCTTACTCTATTTCCGTGTAGAGTATTCTAAGATCATAGCCTACTTTGATAGCTCTAATTCCTGCGAGAGCTCCTGAAAGTAAATGATTTCTTAACTTAGGATGATAGTTATCAATCAAGAACAATTCCAATGTAGAATCGACTAGTTTTTGGTTTTCAACTGATAATCTTCGATAAGACTTTAAAAATTTCTTGGAATAATTAACTTGCAAAATACTTTTTCCAATTTACTTAAATTGGAAAAAGTAACCTCTGCTATTTCTTTAAAGATGCAATCAGCTCCTCCACATCATCAAATTTACGACTAACATTCTTACCTTGCTTGGCATCTCTAACAATTAAGAGAATTTCCTTAATTTGTTCGGCAGAATATTCATCAGAGTCACTAGCTCCAATTTTAAATGGAATAGATTTTGTTTTCACAATCTTTTTAAGAAACAACCTTAGTGCAGTTGGCAAGTCTAATCCCAAATCATCCAAAACTTTTTCAGCCTTTTTTTTAAGTTCATCTTCCACTCTAAATTGAATATTTTTAGTTGCCATATGCAAATTATATGCAAAAAACATGCAAATTGCAATAAGCTACTTTTTCCTATAATCCTACCTTAATCGCCATACTAATGATTAAGTTCACTAACTATTAATTTTTATTAATAATTCAAAACATGCCCCCAAGAGAATTATTGAACAAGAGAAAGCAGTCTGACTGACTGTAAACTTAAGACTGAATAAATGAACTTTAGTTCAATTTACTTTGAATGAACCTTCAAGAGGAAATTTGATAATATTTTTAAAAAATGTATATTATCAACCTTCTTCAAAGCGCCGACTTAGCTCAATTGGTAGAGCAACTGATTTGTAATCAGTAGGTTTTGGGTTCAAGTCCCTAAGTCGGCTCCATTTTTGCATCTAGTGCATCTAGTGCCAGGCAAGAATGTCACTTACCTTCCTCCAGAGTTACGCCATTACTTTTTGATAGAACTGCTGCCTTTTCGTAACGATCTTTGCCATTTTTAATAACTCGAGGGTAACTTCTATTTTTATTTTTACGATTTGGAAGCTTAGCTTG
>JANNBC010000033.1:0-47947 GCA_031385045.1 bacterium
TCCAAGCTAAGCTTCCAAATCGTAAAAATAAAAATAGAAGTTACCCTCGAGTTATTAAAAATGGCAAAGATCGTTACGAAAAGGCAGCAGTTCTATCAAAAAGTAATGGCGTAACTCTGGAGGAAGGTAAGTGACATTCGAGGGAGGCTCCTCTTCCGCTCTTTTCTAAAAATTAAGTTAACAATTCTTGCTTAAGAATCTAAATTTGTTAGCTTATAACGATGTCTAATTCCGAACCAGTTTATCAACATCGTGGAACTTTTGTTCAGCCTGTTGACACCACAGCATTAAATAATGTTTTAAGTACTTATAATCCAATCGAGGTTGATTGTTGTGAGTCAGGCTTAAATTTAATTAGATTACGACATGGTTTAATAGCATCCTTATTAGAAACTCCTAAAGATCTTAAAGATTATCGACATCTAATACAGCAGGTTACATCATTAGTTTCCAATCAAATTTGGGATTTAGAGGATCAACAAAAAATTCTAGAAATTTGTTGTGCTAACTGGCAAAAGAAGTTACTTCCAAAATTGTCGAGGGAAGTTGGTCAAATAGTATCTGAGGAGCTAAAAGCGATACCCTGCTTACTTCGTGTAGACATAAAGTTCGCTATTAATAGACATGCGCTCCGTCAAACTCCTGTGGAAGATTTTTTATATGATCATATTTTACCAGTGCTACGACCACACAGCCTTGGAGATACTATTATTGGATTAGTATTTAAAACCATAGAAAGAGAATATTCTAAGTTACTAGTTTTTGCTTAATAATTAATTTCTTTAGTTTAAAGATCTGCACATCAACATTAGCCGACATACAAACATGATCAGGATTATTCTCTAGCGAATCAAAACCATTCCATTTCATCGGGGCATCACTAAAAGAAGCAAGCCTGACTTGTCTTAGTCGATAGGGAAGATGCCAAACACGCCCCGAGTATAATTGTGATTTATGCTTATTGTAGGAATACAAAAGATAACGATCAAGTAAGAATGATTCTAGAGTTTCAGGATTTGGGGGATCTAAAATTTCACCTGGAAAATATTCATATTCAGCTGTTTCTTGAGAACCAACTCTTAGCGCTGAGTATTGAATACCCGAATCTTGGTAGCTTGCTGACATTTTTGCTAAATAATAACTAAGTGCAAAAATTTTTTGAGCTATTAATACTGCAATTCTTCTATTGGCATCTAGTGAGTAGAACCAGACTCCAGGAATACCATTTTGGTCAATCACATAAGTGCGAACATTTACTTCTTGAAAGTAGGAGAGGTGGGGGAGTGACGGAAGATATGCAGGGCGTACTGCTTGCATGAAAAATGGGACGATGCCGATATAAGCATTTCCAGCAAATTGATCGACGAATAATCCAGTGGGCAAAGTAGTTTGAAGCCATTTGGGAGAAATTTTCCAATGGAGAAATAATAAGTTTTCCCAACGTTGAAACATTACTGGGGATTCCCCAAGTGGATATGTTTTAAATGCTTGGCGCGCCTGAGATGTTGAGAACATGGAGGGTAAACTTGAAAATTAAATTTTTATTTTTAAATCTGACGGTCGTTAGAATTAGTAATTACATTTATTCGAAAAGTTGGGGCGATCTTGGTTAATTACTTACTAGCAACTTGTGCCCCTTCAAGCCTTTCTGTTTGTGCTTTTTTAATCATCAAAGCAACAAACATTTTTTCAGCAGCCTTATTTTTAAAATCATCATTAGGATTTCGACCTGAAGATTTAGCCCAATTATTATAAGTTTCTGGAGTCACATACGAATCTTTACCATTTGCTCCATAATAAAGTAGCATTTCCGATAATCTTCTGCGAAATAATCCATCACTAAAGATATATGTGCCAGTTCCATTTTCCCTAACTTTATTAAACAAACAGAGATACGCTCCGATATCTTTATTGCCTTTATTTAATTCTGCACAAAGTGTTGATTTATCTAAGGCTCCAGTATTGAAATCAAATGAGACAAGTGCTGCGAATTGATTTGGCGTAAGTTGTTTTAGAGTAGAAGTTGTAATTAAGTTTTCAACTCTTTTTACATGTTTACTCAAATCTTCACTAAGCACGGCAACAGCTTGTTTTTCAGAAAGTGCAGGACCATTAACGATAGTAGGTCTGGTACAACCATAGCCTATTGTTGGTACGCCTGCCTGACATAGATATTTATTTGCGCGAAAGCTTTCAAATGTTTTGATTAAATCAAGTCCATCCTTGGAGACACATAGCTTTGCTAAATTGATCACCGACATTTTTTCAGTGGGCTTAGGTTCAATAGTTTTGGAAATTGATTCTAGGCGTGAATCTTGATCTCCATTTTGTTTTGTAAGTTTTAAAATTTCTTGTGCTTCTGAAGCTCTTAAGTCGGGGATAATAATTTGAGCATTGTCGTTAAGTCGATTTGGATTAAATGATCGATCAAGTAAAGTATTTAATTTAATTGTTAGCTCTACAGTTTTACTTACTTGAGCACTAGAAAGATAAGGGAACTGATTATCAATAGTTTTCCAAAGTGTTCCTTGCAATTTAGTAAACTTAAAGGAGTTTACTCTTTCACTACTAAGTGCTGTAAGCATTTGGTGTGCTTTCTCTGGTTCGTAACTATAGGTGTAAGTAGTTTCAGGTTTGTTAGTTTGAAAATTTGAAGGAATAAAGCCATGAACTAAGCCTGCTGAGGTGAAATAATTGGTAAATTCTTGATTGCTAAAAGGAATTGTAATGCCTCTGTCTGGCATCTTAAGCTGTTGAATAAAGCCAAAGACACAACCTTCGGCATATGATGGTTTTAAATTATCAGGCAGAGCTAAGAAATCTTTAGTAGCCTGGTCACGATTAAATTCAAAAAGTCCCGACCTAACTTCTACTCCAGTGGAATCCTTCAGCGGAGTAAAGCCAAATAGTAATCCCTGCTTTTTTACCCATGAAATTGCTAACTCTGTTTCAAGTTGCAACACATTATTTAATTGTCCTTCAACACTTCCAATTTTTAAATCAATTCCATAACGTCTAGCTTCGTTACTCATTTCCATAAAATGAACACCAGTAATTAATTCTAAGTTTTTACCTTGGTAATTTAAAGCGCAGAAATGAACTGTTTCACCTTTTGTCCCTGTTGTTTGAAGAATTGTTGGTACAAAATCTTTTTGGTAGTTGTGCCTTGGGGCATCTATTAATTGTAATTGATTTTTGTTTGTAATTGATTCTTCTTTTGCGAGCTGATGTTCGGGATATGCCAGCTTTTCTAATCCGTAGTTTACAGTTTTTAAGCCCGCGGTTACGGAAGTTCCAACAATCAGTATGGCTCTAATCGATCTAATTACTTTTTGAGTATGAGAATTAATTGGTAAGTCAGTCCTAATTCCAAGGCGATGTAACTTTGGTTCCTCAGAAGGTGGAGCTAGTTTATCTGTTTGTTGCTGCCTGGCCATCGACTTGATCTGTTAGGGAATCATTAAAGTTAATTTAATTATTAATATCGACAGATGAGGAATTCTCTTAAGGAGTATTTTCGATTTGGAAGTTAGCTAAAAGTACTTTTTCAATTGTTAACATCCTGATTTTTTTAGGTTTATTATTTTTGCCTCATTTTTATGAAACTACACTAACTGTGAGCTAGAGGATATTTGCATTGCTAATTCAGCTAGAAACTCATGGAAATCAAGTAATCAACTGGAGAGAATTTGTCTGTTAGTAATTGATATCGTTGAAGTTCCTGATTATTGATCTTTATTATTTTCTCCTCAAAATGCTTTTCCTTTAGATAGTCCCATTGACGCTGAATTAACTCGCTTGCATCAATTTTGCTTTGAGTAGAAATGGCAATGATATTTTGAAATTCTTCAGATTTGGTATCATTCAGTACAATAAAGATTGTATTTGGAAAAACATTTTTTATTGTTCTAATCAAAGAGTAGGTAAAAGATTTTTTTGTCTTTTTAAGATTGCCAATAATATTTGTTAGCAATAATCCATTATTGGCCAATTTTGATTTTGCCTCTTCAAAAAACTCGTTTGTTGTGAAGTGACTAGGCATAGAATAAAGCGACCTGTAGACATCGCAAAAAATTAGATCATAATGTTTTTGATTTTTTTTAAAAAAAAGCCTTCCATCAATTAAATGATTTTGGAGCCTAGAATCATTACTAACACCAAAATATTTCTTTCCAAGTTCAAGTAATTCTGGCTCAATTTCAGCTACATCAACTACTCCACTGGGAGTCAAATATTTTAAGATCGCCTGAGGGATAATATAGGCACCACCTCCTAGGATTAATGCTTGGTTTAACTCTGGCTTAAAAATTCGAAAGATTTCAAAATAATCAGCATATTCGTATGCTGATTTAAAATCATCTAAATAGATTGCTCCAGAGTTAGTGCGATCTTGTTCCATAAATCTTGCTGGGCGACCATAGGCTTCACCATCAAAAACTCGAATTCTTTCGTATAGACCATTGGAGCTATGTAGGATTTTTAATCCGCTCGGAGTTTTAAACTTATCTTCGAAAATAAATGGAAAGGCTGAGATGCTTAAAATAAAAAATATTAGCAGTGAGATTTTAAACATATCTGAAAATTTATGCTTTTGACAAAGTAGACCTAGGCAACCAATTAGAGAAAGTAGGATTGCAACGGTAATGATAATTGAATCAATTGGAAAGTTTGGAACAAGAATAAAGCCAGTAAGGAGACTTCCAATTATACTTCCTGCTGTTGACCAAAAGAAAATTTCACCACTGATTCGTCCGATCCCAACACGCGGATATCTTTCACTAACAAGTTTAATTGCAAATGGGCAGAGTAAGCCTAGTAACAGACAGGGGATAAATAACATTAGGCAACTTGCGACTAAGGGGCCAGTAATAATTGAAAGTTGTTCCGAAAGTTTTGGAAGAAGTACTAAGTCAAAGATATAAATTCCATAGGAGGCAACTCCTCCCGACATGATTATCAGATAGAAAATTTTTGCTGATGGAAATCGATCTGCTAAAATTCCTCCAATAAAGTAACCGATAGCTAAGGCTAGTAATACTACACTTAAAATACTGGAGATTGAAAAGATTGTATTTCCAAAGTAAGGAGCAAAGAGTCTAGTAGCCAGAATTTCTAATATTAAGATGGCTGTTCCAGTTAAGAAGACCATCAACTGGTACTCAGTTCGTTTAAATAATAAATTTAGATTCATTATAGATATGAAAAATAGGTTTTATTGGAGACTGGTATCATTAGTCAGTATTTTTTTGTCCTGTGATTTTTATGTAAATTTATTAACTGCTATGTCTTAATTACAAGGTCGAGATTCGTTATTGGGTAATTCCAATTTTATTAAACTTAAACTTCAGATTAGTTTGTACTTAAAAATCTCTTT
The DNA here is from genome assembly GCA_031385045.1 of bacterium. Classification (GTDB taxonomy): domain Bacteria; phylum Bdellovibrionota_C; class UBA2361; order UBA2361; family CALJRW01; genus JANNBC01. Next base: position 5,375 of record JANNBC010000033.1, read on the forward strand.
CTAAGTTATTAAAGTTATCTAACTAGGTAGCGAATCTTAATATTGACTATAACAGCTTAAAATTTCTTTAAAAGATAGTAATGTGAAGCATAAATTATGAATTTGTAATTCGATTATGCAAAAATAAGCACTAGGGAGCCAGCTGTTTTTTAAATTGAGCAAGATATTCGCGGCTAATTTGCGATTTTATCTAAAATTTTAGATTCTTTGGTATTACTTTGAGTCTAAATCTATAATTGAAACATCTCATAACGAGCCAAAGATGTATTGGCTTTGTTAATTTGCCAAAAGCCTTTAGTTATTCTTTTTAGTTTTTGTTGCAGAGGGTAAGTCGTTTTATCTATTGCAGATTTACTCTAAGTATAATTAAAGTGATTTACTAGATAATTTTTTTTAGATATTTTCTAAAGTAATCCATTTCCTTCGACGAATGACCTTCTTAATAAATTATATGAAATTTCATAACCACCCCAGTTCTTATTCAAAATTTCTTCTTTTCATTGTTGTTTCATTTTTTCTTTTTATTCAGAATGCCAGTGCTGGAGGTGGTGGACCTACTGTAACTCTGAGTGTTGTTGGTGGGTCAACGATTGCTGAAGCTGCGGGTTCAACGACTATTAGAGCTACATTGAGTGCTACTAGCGGTAGCACTGTCACAGTTAACTTAGCTTATACTGGAACGGCGACTAACGTCACTGACTATACTAGATCTGGTACATCTATTGTTATTCCAAGTGGATCTACTACTGGTAATGTTACTGTTACCGCAGTAAACGATTCAGCTATTGAAGGAAATGAAACAATTATTACCGATATCTCTAGCGTTACAAACGGTTCTGAGAGTGGAACACAGCAGGTTACTGTTACAATTACAGATGATGAGCATTGCGATGCTTCTTCCTTAGCAGTTGCTCAAGAATCTCATTATGCAACTAGCTCGGTCTATTCATTTTTAGTTGATTATGCACCTCCTGGATCTAATCCAACAATTACTAATGGATATGTTGCCTATAAGGTTACTAATAATACTGGTGCAGCGCTTACTGACTTATGGGTAAAGCTAGTAAATTTTTCAGGATCAGTTTTATCTTTAGCGACGCATGAGACTGGAGTTTATCACGTAGGTCCGCTTGCTAGTGGAGCATCTAGGTATGTTTATTTCTTTTTGAAAGCAAGTTCCGGCTCTGGAACTAATCAGACCCATAACGTTGCTTTATATGAAGGTAACCCAAGTCTTGTCAGCCCAATTTGTGGTGCCAATTATAATTATACAGTTTCTAATTCCATTCGAGCTAATGCCAATCAGGTCGATGCTACCTTTACATATCCAGTAGCGCCTTCACCACCTGAACTTGGAGCAATTGCTCAACTTGGAGTTCAAGGGAACACCGGGACAATCGGCAGTGCTCTTCCGCCATTCTCTGGTAATCCAGCGGCATTTGATAACTGGCCTGCTGATAAATTTGTTTTATATGATAGTAAAATTGCCTATAATGCTCAGGCCGATGGGACAATTCCAAATAGTCAGAAAGGTACTCTTCGTCCAACTGTTCCTGGTTCAGGAAATTATGATTATGTAATTACTTATTATTTTAAAGTTCAAGGCAGTACGGCAACTGATACTACGGTTTTTCCAATCAATTTTATTTCTAGTGGAAACCAGATTAAATATGTTTCGCCTTCATATGATCCGAATAATCCCGTCGGAAATCCACTTTTTCCACCAATCTTACCACCTGAGAACTTTGTCACTTTAACAATTGATGCTGTTCCAACAAATCTGCCTACTGGTGGAACTACCGCTTATACAATTACCTTAACTAACGCAGGTACTGGCGCTGTTACCTTAGATGATATTATTGCCAATCTTGCGACTAGTCCTGGAAATGTTCTACCAGTTAGTGGAACATCTAAATTTAATAATGTAACGATTGCTAATCCAGTACAGTCCGGGGGAACATTTACTTGGTATGGACTTTTTACGGTTCCAGCAGGGCAGAGTCTAACATTAACATTTGATGCTACTGTCCCAAGTACTTGTGGTGCATATGATGCAACAGCCCTTGGACATGTTGGAAGTACACAAATAGATTCAACTGTTAATATTAATGATAATAGTCTTGATTCTGTTTCATTAACAGTTGGTGTTGATACTGATTCGGACGGAACACCTGATTGTAGCGAAACCTGTGATAATGATCCTGCTAAATTAGCTCCTGGAATTTGTGGTTGCGGTACTGCAGATACAGATACAGATTCTGATGGCACGCCAGATTGTAATGAAACTTGTGATAGTGATCCAGCAAAACTAGCCCCTGGTGCTTGTGGTTGCGGTGTTGCTGATACTGATAGTGATTCTGATGGTACGCCAAATTGTAATGAAACATGCGACAATGATCCAGCCAAATTAGCACCTGGTGCCTGTGGTTGTGGAGTTGCGGATACAGATACAGATTCTGATGGAACACCTGATTGTAACGAAACCTGTGATAGTGATCCAGCTAAGTTAGCCCCAGGTGCCTGCGGTTGTGGAGTTGCCGATACTGATAGTGATTCCGATGGTACACCAAATTGTAATGAAACATGCGACAATGATCCAGCCAAATTAGCACCAGGTATTTGTGGTTGTGGTACAGCGGATACTGATACAGATTCTGATGGCACGCCAGATTGTAATGAAACTTGTGATAGTGATCCAGCAAAACTAGCCCCTGGTGCTTGCGGTTGCGGTGTTGCTGATACTGATAGTGATTCTGATGGTACGCCAAATTGTAACGAAACCTGTGATAACGATCCAGGCAAATTAGCACCAGGTATTTGTGGTTGTGGTACAGCGGATACTGATAGTGATTCTGATGGAACTGCTGATTGTAATGAAACCTGTGATAACGATCCAGCTAAATTAGTACCTGGTGTTTGTGGTTGTGGAATCGCTGATACAGATAGTGATTCTGATGGAACTGCTGATTGTAATGAAACCTGTGATGCTGATCCAGCTAAGTTAGCACCTGGAGCCTGCGGTTGCGGAGTTGCTGATACTGATACAGATTCTGATGGAACTGCTGATTGTAATGAAACCTGTGATTCTGACCCAGCTAAATTAGCACCTGGTGCTTGTGGATGTGGAGTTGCTGATACTGATACGGATTCTGATGGAACTGCTGACTGTATTGATGCTTGTTCGGCTGATCCGGCTAAGATTGTTGTGGGAATATGTGGATGTGGAGTTGCTGATACAGATACAGATTCTGATGGAACTGCTGATTGTAATGAAACCTGTGATGCTGATCCAGCTAAGTTAGCACCTGGTACTTGTGGTTGCGGAGTTGCTGATACAGATACAGATTCTGATGGCACACCTGATTGTAATGAAACTTGTGATGCTGATCCAGCTAAATTAGCACCTGGTACATGTGGTTGTGGAATTGCGGAGACAGATAGCGATTCCGATGGCACAGCTGATTGTAATGAAACTTGTGATGCTGATCCAGCTAAATTAGCACCTGGTACATGTGGTTGTGGAGTTGCTGACACAGATTCTGATTCTGATGGTACTGCTGATTGTATAGATGCTTGCTCAGCTGATCCTGCTAAAATTGCAGTTGGGGCATGTGGCTGTGGAGTTGTAGATACTGATACAGATTCTGACGGAACAGCTGATTGCAATGAAACCTGCGACGCAGACCCTGCCAAACTTGCACCTGGTATTTGTGGTTGTGGAATCGCTGATACAGATTCTGATTTAGACGGAACTGCTGACTGTAACGAAACTTGCGATGCTGATCCTGATAAACTTTCCCCTGGTATCTGTGGATGTGGAATTGCGGATACAGATAGCGATTCTGATGGAACGCCTGATTGTAACGAGACCTGTGATAATGATCCAGCAAAATTTGCCCCTGGTGCCTGTGGTTGTGGAGTTGCTGACACTGACACAGATTCTGATGGCACACCTGATTGTAATGAAACGTGTGATGCTGATCCAGCTAAGTTAGCTCCTGGTGATTGCGGTTGCGGAGTCGCTGACACAGATACTGATTCTGATGGTACAGCAGATTGTATAGATGCTTGTTCAGCTGATCCAGCTAAAATTGCAGTTGGTGCTTGTGGATGTGGCGTTGCCGATACAGATACAGACTCTGATGGTACACCTGATTGTAACGAAACTTGCGATAGTGATCCAGCAAAATTAGCTCCTGGCACCTGTGGATGTGGAGTTGCAGACACAGATACTGATTCTGATGGTACACCTGATTGCAATGAAACCTGTGATAGTGATCCAGCAAAATTAGCTCCTGGCACCTGTGGTTGTGGAGTTGCCGATACTGATACAGATTCTGACGGTACACCTGATTGCAATGAAACTTGTGATGCAGATCCTGCCAAGTTAGCCCCTGGAGCCTGCGGTTGCGGAGTTGCAGATACTGACACTGATTCTGATGGCACACCAGATTGTAATGAAACTTGTGATGCCGATCCTGCCAAGTTAGCACCAGGTGCTTGTGGTTGCGGAGTCGCAGACACTGACACAGATTCTGATGGCACACCTGATTGTAATGAAACTTGTGATAGTGATCCAGCAAAACTAGCCCCTGGAGTTTGTGGCTGTGGAATTGCGGATACAGATACTGACTCTGATGGCACACTAGATTGTAATGAAACTTGTGACGCTGATCCTGCGAAGCTAGCCCCCGGTGCCTGTGGTTGCGGAGTCGCCGACACAGATACTGATTCTGATGGTACGGCAGATTGTATAGACGCTTGTTCCGCTGATCCAGCTAAAATTACTGTTGGTACCTGTGGATGTGGCGTTGCCGATACTGATACAGACTCTGATGCTACACCTGATTGTAATGAAACATGTGATAGCGATCCAGCAAAACTAGTTCCTGGTTCATGTGGTTGTGGAGTTGCTGATACCGACACAGATTCTGATGGTACGCCTGATTGTAGTGAAACTTGTGACTCCGATCCTGTTAAGTTAGCACCTGGTGTCTGTGGTTGTGGAGTTGCAGATACTGATACAGATTCTGACGGAACACCTGATTGTAATGAAACCTGTGATGCTGATTCTGCTAAATTAGCACCTGGTGCTTGTGGTTGTGGAGTAGCTGATACTGATACAGATTCTGATGGAACGCCTGATTGTAACGAGACTTGTGATAGTGATCCAGCAAAACTTGCGCCTGGAACATGTGGCTGTGGTGTAGCAGACACTGATTCAGATTCGGATGGCACGGCTGATTGCAATGAAACTTGTGACGCCGATCCTGCGAAGTTAGCCCCTGGAGTTTGTGGTTGTGGAGTAGCTGATACAGATACAGACTCTGATGGCACACCAGATTGTAATGAAACTTGTGATAGTGATCCAGCAAAACTTATTCCTGGGCTATGCGGTTGCGGAGTTCCGGAAGGTAGTTGTGGAACAGGGTCTATTTCATCAAAAGTTTGGAATGACTTGGATCGTAACGGATTATTTGATGCTCATGAGCCACCACTTCCAAATATCACTGTCGAGTTATACGATGAAAACGATCTATTAATTGACACTGTCGTTAGTGGAATTGATGGAAGTTTTGAATTTACTGGATTAGCGAGCGGAAATTATTATCTTAAGTTTATTGGTTTTGATGGAGTTGAATTAACAATTAGTCATGTAAACAATAGCTTAATCGATAGTGATGCCGATAGTAGCACTGGTAAAACAGCAGTATTCTCAATTTCAGCTAGTAGTGTCGTAGATTCGATTAGTGCTGGGTATTATATGGGAACTAGTTGTAACTTTGTTGATTTTGATCTAGATGGAATTGAGGATTCAACTGATATTGATGATGATAATGATGGTATTCTAGATAGTACTGAACAAGGAATTGATAGTGATTCTGATGGTCAAGAGAATGCACGTGATCTTGATAGTGATAATGATGGTATTGAAGATCTGTTTGAGGCACAAAGCCATATTGGATTTGCCTACCTCAGTTTCATCGATATCGATCTAGATGGTCTAGATGATGCTCTAGATCCAAGTCAGGGCGGAGTTAATGTTCAGCCTGTTGATACTGATGAAGATCTAACTCCCGATTATTTAGATTTAGATTCTGATAATGATACGATCAGTGATAACCAAGAAGCTTTCCTCTCCGATGAATTTCTTCCGCCGTTATTTACTGATATCGATTGTGATGGACTTGATGATGCTTACTTAACTCGTCGTTCCTATTTAATCGAGGAGTTTGATTTTGACAGTTCTAACATTCCTGATTTTAGGGAGTTTAATTTAGATTGTGTAAACCGTTCATTAGCAGGTAAGAGCACGGCCGTTGATGGTACAGCATTAAATATGTTAAAGCACTTTAACAGAACTTTAAAGTACAAAATTAAACACTCTCAAACTCAAACTATCTGTTCATCTATTTCAGATAGCCGAGCACAAGAACTCAGTATTCAAGCGCAAGCAATTTATACACATATGTGGTCAATTGCCTGGACAATTCCATTATTTGATTTTCAATGTGTGGCTTATTCCGATCAGCTCTGCGCTATTAATGATATGGCAGCTCTGAAAGATGAACTGGTAGTTTATAAAAATTCGTTAAGACGTATGTCTCAGCAACTTTTAAACAGCTGCCAGGAAACACGTTATATTCGAATTTCTAATAGAACTTTAAGTAAAATCTCAAGAAATCTGAAGAAGTTTATTGCTGATATTCCTGATGAGGTAACGGTTTGCGCAGGCTAATTGAGATCTACTAGTTTACATTAGATAGCAGGACTCCTGATTATTAAATATTATTTACTAAAGCTTGGCCTTGAGTCTTTTTAAAATGAGATTCAAGGCACTTCGTTTTCTGATTAAATAATCTTCCACAAAAGTCTGGAAAAGTTCTCTAGCTGAGAGCTTAAGAAAAACAAAAAGAACAAATTCTTAGAATTATTTAATAATTGAATAGCTGAAATCTTTAGCTCCAACTTTAGTTAGAAAAAACTCACTCTCAATATCGCCATTCTCGTCAAAGCTAATGCTTCCACCAGCTCCAGGATAATTTCTAACCGTTTCTAAATAATCTTTTAAGCACGTACTACTGCTTGAGTGGCATTTGACCATTCCAGCTACTAGAATTTTAATTGCATCATAGGCGCTCGCAACTAAAAAGCATCCTGGTGAAATTTGTTTTGAATAGGTTTCTTGATAATCTTGAATTAGCTTTTGTGTCATCGGGCTAGGATTAATTCGATCGAATAATGAAGGCATTGAGATTAATAGCCCCTCTGCTCCCCCAGCACTCTGTTGAAAGAAAGCAATATTTCCAAGCATGGCAGCTGAGGCTAAAAGAACTGATTTCATTCCTAGCTGTTTCATCTGTTTTAAAAGCTGTGCACCTTCATTGGAATAGACAGCAAAGAAAACTAATTCAGGTTTTAATTGTTTAATCTTAAGGAGCTGAGAACGAAAATCACTACTCCCCGGTAAGATTGTTTCTTCAATAATAATCTCATGCTTGGTTCCTTGCAGAAGTTCTTTTAATCGAGCAGCAATACTAAGTCCATAATCATTATTTTGTTTAATCAAAGCAATGCTTTTAGGTTCTAAGCGGTCTTTAATGACCTTAGCTAAATATTCAGCTTCCTGTTTGGCACTGGGATAATTTCTAAAGTTATAATCATGCGGAGAAGAGTATTCTGAGACTGAGGTAGCTACTCCCATTTGAATAATCTGATCGCGGTTGGCAAGAGGAGCTAGGGCCATTGCAATCCCCGAACCCACGGATAAAAAAACAGGGAAGGTCGTTCTAGATTTTAGTTCTCGGTAAACAGAAAGTGCTATTTTTGGATCAATCTGGCTATCTTCTAACAATAAGTTAATCTTTATTTGATTAGTTTTATTAATTTCTTTTTGAGCAAGTTCTGCACCTTCTTTAATCCACTGACCTTGCTCCGCCATTGAACCGGTTAAAGGCACAATTATTGGTATTGAAACTTCTAGCGGCTCTGCGTGGGTAGGGGTAGCTAAGTTAATCTGAAAAATAAATAGTAAAAGAAATAAGAAAGTAATTTTTTTGATATTCATTTCGAGATAAGTAAAAATTCAAATTAGCATTAAATTTTGATTTTTAAACAAAATTATTAATTAATTTCACTTAAAAGATTAGTGAGATCGAGTTGCCTTGTATACATCACAAGACTACCATCAGAATTTTTTGGCCAGAGGGATTGATCTCTATCCCAATATAATTCAACTCCATTTCGATCTGGGTCATCCAAGTAGATTGCCTCGGAAACGCCATGATCAGAGGTTCCTGAGATTGGATAGTCCGCACTTAGTAATCTTTGATATGCTATCGCTAAGTCCATTCTTGTTGGATATAGAATTGCTGTATGAAAAAGTCCTGGAGCATGTTCTGGCGCGGGCGCTGAATTTTTACTAAACCAAGTATTTAATCCAATATGATGATGATACCCACCAGCAGCAATAAAGGCAGCATCTTTCCCGTACCGACTCATAATACTAAAGCCTAAGATACCACAGTAAAAATTAAGTGATTGATTTAGATCCGAAACCTTTAAGTGAACATGCCCAATTCTGCTTGAGGCTGGGATTTTATATGTTTGATCCATTGATGAAAATTAGTTCTTACAGCTTCAAAAATCAACATCTATAAAATGTAAAATTTAATGTTTAGAGAATAATTGATTAACTATAGTCATCCTAAAAAATAATTTCCGTTAGGAAATTATAAAACACATCAAGAATATAGAAGCGACCAGAGGGAGCCAAAAGACAAATAGTAAACCCAACTAGAAAAAATAGAGTTAAACCAAAGGTTTATCTATAAACTTAAGTCCTTCAACTCCTTCGGGGTGAAAAATAAAAATACTTAGACAAATATATAGGTAACTTATTTTTCGGAAAGTCATTTTTGGGTTTACTATACAATTTGATTCTGGAAGTGCCCTTCTTCTAATTTTGGTAGTATGAGGTGAATTTAGCTGATATTCTTAAGTCTTTGTAATTATTAGTATAATTTTGCCTAGGTTGATTCCTTTCAAAGAGGTAAGAAAGTATCAGCCCAAAAGTTTAAGTAAAATCCCAATTTTGTCGATAGTATGGAAGGTGCGTCTTTAGTAATATGCATCCAGTATAATCTTATGAAGAATAAACGATTAATACAAATCTTGTTGTTAACCTTATCTTTTGGATTATTATTAACTTGGGGGATTAGTTACTATTTATTAAATCTCTCGCGAGAACTAGTTTTTCAAGAAGTCACCTCCAGGTTTGAAACAAGAACAGAATTATTAGCACAGAATCTAGATAACTGGATTACAGATAAGGCTGTCGAATGGCGTACTTATACTCATAATGAAACTCTGCAACATTTACTAGAAAAATCTAATAACGAATTTGATAAATTAAAAACCCCAGCCAATTATATTAATGAACGGGATCTGGAATGGCGTAAATATGATCCTAAGGATGGTGAGTCTGATATAGTAAATCAAGTAAACAATAATTTAGTTTCAAAAAATTTATCAATTTTAAAATGGGAATACGAAGCTGAATATGGATATCCAGTGTATTCAGAAGTTTTTATTACCAATAAGTACGGTGCTAACGTTGCTCAAAGTAATTTGACAACAGATTATCGCCAAGATGATGAAGACTGGTGGGAAGAAGCCAAAACTAAAGGGTTACATCTTAGTTCGGTTATCTATGATCAGAGCTCTGCGAGTTATGCTTTAGATCTTGGAGTAAAAGTTTCTGATCGACAAGATAAATTTTTAGGTGTTATTAAGGCAGTAATTAATGCGCAAGATCTTGCTCATAAATTAAATCAGAGTAGCTATCTCTATGGCGAAAAAGTTACACTGCTAAATGCCCAACACCAGATATTGTTTAGTAGTGATAACTCTAAAGAGTTTTTTGAGGATGGAGGATTGCTACTTGCAGGCGATACTTTAAAAAAGAATCTTAAATATCGACATTACTTAAATCACGATCAAGTGACAGACACAGAAATGTTTTCAGTACTTAATTCATTTAGTAATAATCCAATGCTTAAGAAGTTAGGGTGGTTATTAATTATTCAGGCACCTGAGTCCCTTGTCTTAAAACCAGTAAGTCAAATTGATCAGATTATTTTAATCTTAAAAATTTCCTTACTTACAAATATTTTCATATTGCTACTTTTCCTATTATTTACAATTAAAAAAACACTCAAATCTGGATCCGTCAAAAGACTCGACTCTAAAGCTTTAAAGCGATTACAAATATTTAACCTAAATAAAGCAGGTCAATAGTGCTTTTAGTAATTAAACGGTGTTACTAGCTTTGGGCTACTAGATAGGTTTGCTTAGAATATTATTAAAAGTGCCTGATTTATTACTAAATTAAGGAAAGTCTGACTATCGATTCGTAACTTAATGGATAAATTCCAGTTATTAAGAATTACTCTGTGAGTAATTAAGGGTCTTAATTTTTTTATTAACTTCTTAAGGCAAATGATTGCCTAGGGATTTAAATCGGAGTAGAAAGGCGACACAAAAGTTGTGCTTTTTATGATTTCAGTTTCCGATAGTCTTTCTTTGCTTCCTTCCGGATATCGCAAGTTACTTGCTGATGTTGCAACTTGTAAATCTGATCCCAAATTAATTGTTCATCAGGGGACACAAGTCATTACTGAGTCTCTTCCGCAGCCACTTCAAACAAAACTTATTCCTTCAACAAATGGCATTGGACATTGCATCGATGATCGGCAGCAACGCCATACTCGTGTCGGCGGAGCACCGTCAGGCATAGCTGGTGGTGCAGTCGGAGTACAGAGTATGTTTATGCTGTTAGGCCAAGACTTAGGAAAAGCCAGATTTTCAACTCGAGCCTTATATAAAAAAATGGATTGGGGTAAAATCACTTTTCATACCGATGAGCAAGAAAGAAAAAAATTGGGTGGTTGTGGGTATGCCCAGCATCTTTCCACAATTTCTGGAATTGTTGCGAATCATTTTCCGGATTCCTTTCTTAAGCCGCACCCAGAACTACTAGGAGCAGATGTTGGAGTTAAGGCGATTGCAAATTTAAAACGGATTCGCCGTTCCAAAGAAGTTGTTCTAAAAGGAGTGCATCATCCTGAAGCGACACTGGTGATTAATTTCAATACTGGTACCACCTTAGATCGAGCTACGTTACCAAAAAATTCAGCTACTTTTCTTTGGGATGCCCATGTTCTTTGTCAGGAGAAGGTTGTTGAAAATGTAAATAGTTTGACAGGCAGAGGACTTTCTTTGGTGGAGTGGGAGAGACTATTAATAGTTACTACCCTGGCAACGTTTGGACATTTAAAAGCTGTTTCCAATAATCGTATTGAACTTCCAATTATCTTATCTAATAAAAATAAAGATATTAAACTTTCTTGGGAAGTTTTTAAAAAGTCTCTACTACCCTTCAATCAAGATTAGAAACTTTTCAGATTGCAGATTAAAGTTAGATATTTTGCGTATAAGCAAAAAAATTTGATCTATTCAATTATTTAGGGCAAAAACATTTAGCTATTTGCTTCTAAGTCCCTAAGTTGTCGGGAAGGACCACTTTGCATAGGTTTTAATAATTAGTTGATCAATTATGTGTGAAAAATTACTCAACAGATTTTCTGCTCTTATCAAAATAAAATTATCTTCAGGAATCATTTCCATTTTAGGATTTATATTACTTTCTTGTTCTTCAATCCAAAAAGTAACTAAAAGTGAACAAGTTTTTGAAAGTCAGCCAGAGCCTACTAATTTAGTTACAACTTCTTATTATAGCCGATCCTTAGCTGGGCACTTAACTGCTAATGGAGAGGCTTATGATCCCAAGAAATTAACTTGTGCGCATCGCCAATTACCTTTTGGTACTGTGCTCAAGGTTAAAAATCCAAAAAACTCTAAGGAAGTTTTAGTTAGAATTAATGATCGTGGGCCTTTTATTAGAGGACGTGAGCTAGACATATCTAATGCCGCGGCTGAGCAACTAGGCATTTCTGGAGTTCAGCCAGTAGAAATGCAGATAGTTAGCAATTAAACTTACAGATAGATTTGATTAAGATCAAAGCTGCTGTAATATTTCCTATGTTCTTTCCAGTAGCTAGACAGATTTATGACCGAAGTTTTTATCAAACAACCTCACAAAGACCGAAAATTATTCCGTGCTGAAAAAAGAATTTTAGAGCATTTACCTGAACATCCCGGACTGCCTAAGTTAATTGGAGTTAACGATCGAGATGGGCGAATAATTCTTGAAAAAATTGAGGGAATTACGCTCTATGATTATCGTGAGGAACATCGGCGACATTTCCCAAAATGTTTAAAAATTGCAACAGGGATATCTTCCGTCGTTGCCGTCCTTCATCAAGCCGGAGTTGTACATAATGATCTTTCCTACAATAACGTTATGTTAAGAGGGCGTCAGTGTGAGCCGGTTATTGTTGATTTTCAAGATTCCTTTAAGCTCGGCCGAGAATATAAAATGCAACGCAGTTTGCGAGGGTTAGAGTTTTTCTTGGCCCCAGAAAAATATCTTGGCCCACGTCCGTTTGCCTGTTTGAAATCTGATATCTATTCACTTGGGGCGATAATTTACTATACGATCACAGGGTCGCCACAAAGTGAAACATTACTGACAGATCATAATTATCCCAAGCAGTTAAGAAATATTGTTGAGAAATGTTTATCGCCTTCTCCACGACTTCGTCCCAGAGTTGATGAAGTAATTAAGATTCTCAAAAAATTAGTATAGCTAATTAGGATTAGTCAATGTTATTGGCTGTCAAAAAAAGTGATTTTTGCAAAGCATTAAAGAAGGTTTGATAGAACTGCGGATCAACAATCGGAGTGGTTTGATAATTAGCATTTGCTCTCACACTTACTTGGCGCTTTTGTGGAGTTAGTCGACTAGTGACTGACATGATTAAATTATAGCCATCAAGTTTTGTTGCTGAAACTACTCCTAAGTCAGCATCAACTCGATTCATCACAAATCCTAAATCCTGTAGAGTTGAAATAACTGCCCTTTGCACTTCAATTAGATTACTAGTTTCAAAGCTTCGGGATTGCATTTGTCTTAGTTGTAATTGTGATTTTTCTGAGGTTAAAAAATCATTTTGACTGGGAAACATTTCGGCACAAGCAGTTAGGCCTGAGATAATCAAGATACTTATTAGGATCAATTTTTTCATAATTGGTTAGCTTCTAAAAAAAGAGCATGGGAAAGTTGCTGAAAGAATGTTTGGTAAATTTGTGGATCGTCAATTAATTCACTTTTACTAACTTGACCATGATTATTATAAATAACTCTCTGGAAAGTAATCCTGACAGCATGACCACCTCTTTGCGTGCTGGGAGTTGAGACTACTGCTACACGAATTTTTTGCTCAACATCGTAAGTTTGTTCATTGTTGTATCCGCCATGGCCATAACTAGCTAAGGCTCCAATCATAATTGAACCAAATAAGTCCCAACCATTGTGGGCAGCAGCAGTTTTTCCCGCAACAAGGAGTCCCAGTTTTGAAGCCGATTCCTCTAGGGTAAATCCCATATCTTGAAGTACCGCAATACAAGCAGAGAGAACTTCACTCTCATTCTTTGTTTGAAAAATACGAGTTTGACGAGAGCGAATCTCTAAATTAGATTCTTTTAATTCTAATAATTGTTTGGGAACATAAGCAGTACAGGAGGAGCTTTGTAATATCAATATTAGAACAAAAAAACTTGAGATTCGTGACAGCATCTGATCTTCCAATTTTTAAAATCTGGAAGTGTTATAGGCAAAGTCACGAACTCTTTTTTGATCATCAAATTTAATAATTACTGTAAGAGTTTGCTGTGAGGTTCCAGTTGCTCCAGCATTTTTACTATATGATCCCAAGCCACCCCCAGCTACTCCTGGATCGGCACCTAGAATTAAACCGAGAACACCACCAGAGCTTGTAGAATATGCTTTAGTTGTAGCAATCTTATCATAGATCCAAACTTCACGACGATTCTCATCAGTTGAAACAATATTGGGGGAGCCTAAGACCGACGCTACTTCGGCACCAGACATGCCAACTCGAATTTCTCTTTGAACTGTACCAACTGTTAGATTTCCACCAACACCAGAAACTTCATTGATGTGGTTACCTGCGTTTACGCAGGAAGTAAGAAGCAATAAGCATCCCAAGATAGTTTTAATATGAATTGATTTAGTCATTGTGCAATCTGTATAAAGTATTATATCAACATCTTATACTAGAACTTCTAAAGTTCAAGTCATTGATAATTACCAAAAATTCCAAGGATATTAGTATTATCAAGTTAGCATTTAAACCGCAGTAAGGGTTAGGGATTTTCGAAATTAGGATTAAACTATGACATTGCCAGTCAAACTCGATTTTGCCCAGTTCGGGTTAGCAACCGGGAGAGCAGTCTTTTTTTTCCATGGATGGCCGGGAAGTGCTAAACAAGGATTTTTTCTTGATGACGTTGCCAAAGAACTTGGCCTTAGGATTATTGCTGTTAATCGCCCTGGAATTGGAGGCACGAAGTTTGTTAGTGGTCGCAAGTTATTAGACTGGCCACCAATGATTGCCGAATTAGCTGCGGATTTAAAGCTTGAAAGCTATTCCATCATCGCTATTTCTGGAGGCGCTCCCTATGCTCTTGCTTGTGCTTATGCTGAACCTAAACTTTTAGATCAGGTTTTAATAGTTTGTGGAGCCCCATTATTTAAATTGATTTCAGGAACCAATAGTTTGTTTTGGGTTTATCGTGTTTTATTATTCTTCTACCGAATTAGCCCTTGGTTCTTATCAAAATTAATTAATTTTTATGGAATAATTTGGCCACTTAAACTTCATCTTCCTTTTCTTAAACTCCTATCACTTAGCTTTTGCGAGAAAGATAAAAAAGTCTTTGAAAAACAAATTAATTTCAAAGTTATGCTTGATAGTATGCAAGATGAAATCCAAGCTGGGGGAGAGGTGCTTTTAACAGATGCCGAAGTCTATATTACAGATCCTGGGTTTCTCTTGAGTGATATCAAGAAAAAAATTATTTGGTGGCATGGCCATAAAGATCTTAATATTCCAATTAAATATGCCAGAGAAATGACAGCCTTACTGCCTGATGTGGAGTTACATGAAACAGTAGATGATGGACATTTTTCAATTGCAATAACTGAGATGGATACAATTATCAGGTCAGTTTTTAAAAGCTAAGTCAAAGTAACTTCTCTGTTAAATCAACTTTACTTCAAATAGCGGAAGTTTAAGGCCCGCTTTTTAACTTTTTCCACTTTTAGTGTAGGATTGCCAAATGGTTTTTTATATCAAGGATAAAATTAGATGAGTCGTAAATTTGCATTTTTGGGGTGGATTATCGCCGCCGCGCTTGTTGGATTATATGCTGTTGATTTAAGGCCAGCAATTGTTAAAGAGGGTTCGTATATTGTGATTGGAAGAGTAGAAAATGCTTATATAGATGAAGCAAATATCTCTTTGAAAGCTCGCATCGATAGTGGGGCTGGGGTTACTTCAATTAATGCTAAAATTATTAAAATTCATAAATCAAAAACTAGTGGAGAGCCTGATCAGGTAACGTTTGAAATTGAAAACGACGAGGGAGAGACTAAACAAATGACTAAGGATGTCTTAGAATGGATGAGAATTAAAAAAGTTGGCTTAGATGATTTTATCTCAAGACCTGTAGTTAAAATGGATATTTGTTTAGGTGGTAAAAAGATTGAAGGAAGAGTTAATCTGTCCGATCGGAATCAATTTATTTATCCTGTTTTAATAGGGCGTAATTTATTAAAGACAGGTAATTTTTTAATAAATCCTAAGCGCAAATTTACTAATGACCACGGTTGTAAGTAAGGTCTGCTATTTCAGTTTTGCTAAAATCTGACTAGCAGTTTTCTCGCCTGTTTCTAGTGCTCCTTCCATAAAGCCTTGAAAATCTACGGAGCAATGTTCTCCACAAAAAAAGATATTATTTTCTGTCTTAGCTTCCAGTCCAGCTTTTCCTGCTTGTCCTGGACGATAACAAGCATAGCTTCCTAAGGTCAGTGGATAACTAGGCCAGTGCATCCGCACAGTTTTGTCTGGAATAAAATTACTGGAAATACCTGGGAAGTTTATTTCTAGTTTTTGTAGTGAAACTTCAAATTGTTCTAAAGCCGTGCCCTGGTTGGAATTTAGACCGCGATTGCCACCAAGGAAATTTGTAATAATACCGGAAGTGCCAGGTTGGCCTCTGGATGTTTCCCAAATTGTCTGTACCGGGTCATCGGCAATTAATGAAAAATTATCAGTATGTTGATACCAAGGTCGAGCAGTAAAACCAGCCATAATTTTGGCATTAGTACCATATCCTAACTCTTGAATATGAAGGAGTTTCTCAGGGCTAAATCCCGCCTGACTTAAGTCAACTTGGCGAAGTAACGTAAAAGGAATAGCGATAACTACTAAATCATACAGACGATCAATAATCTTGGAGTCGTGCTGAAAGGATAATTGATAGGAAGATCCTTGTTGTTTTAATGCTAGTAAACGATGTTCAAAGAAAGGCTCACTAGCAAGTTTGCTAGCCATTCCTTTGGCCATCTGATCATTTCCATTTCTAATATGAAATCGCTCATCACTATCGCCAAATATTTTAAATTCCTCTGTGCTTTCAGGATCAATAAAATAAAGTAGTGAAATTGCCGACTGCTCTCCGACTTCTAGACCGAATTCACCAGTATAAGCATTGGCAAGTAATTTTTTGATTTTTGGGTCTATCCCATGTTGTAAGTCTAACCATTCACTAATTGTTAATAAATCTAATTGTTGAAAATAATCAGGGTTTTTATCAGCTAAGTTTCTTTGGGTAAGAATATTTTGAGCTAAGGGTTTAAAGTTCTCTAAGATCCAAGCGGTACTTAAGATTTCTCCATCAACAATAAAGTGATCACTATCTTTAGTATTTTGACGACAATCATCTACTTGGAGACCAAGTTCGCTAGCAATTCGAAAAACAGTTTTATGGTTACTATCAATTAACTCACCACCAAGCTCTGCTGTTTGTCCATCAGCAAAATGATTAGTTAAACTAAAGGTCCGGCCACCAATTCTACTAGAAGCTTCATAAAGGTCAGCCCTAATACCAGCTTTGGAAAGTTGATAGGCACAGTGTGTTCCGGCAAGTCCAGCTCCAATAATCGCAATCTTGGTTTTTGGTTTAGAGGCAGGTTTCTTGTGTGTGCTACAGGACATCAAAGGTGCTAGCGCTAAGCCTGTAGCACCAATCGCAATTCCTTGAAGTAATTTTCGACGTTCTAGATCAACCTCTGTTTTTAAAGATTGATTAGCTAAGGTACGAAGGCGTGAGAAAAGAAAATTGCGACTCATAGATAGGGTTTATAGAAAAGATGATAGCAGTGTTAATCTACAAGCTACCAGTAAAATTTCAAGATTTATTTTAGTGTAGGTTAAATATTCAGCCTGATCTAAGCCCAGTGTCTTCATATTGATTATTAACAATTTGCTTAAGGCTTTGTTTTGCCATAAATATAAATGGTGTTAGCTGATTTATCTAAGATACTCTTGGTTTATTAATAGTTGTGATGAATGATTCTGTTTTAACTGCTGTTAAAAATTTATATCAAGAATTTGGTGTCACGGACATAGAACCAATCTATGCCCTAATTGTAGATGATTGTAGGGAAAAGGAATTGGTTGAGAAGACAGGAAGTTTCTCAGGCTGCACCGCAATTTATCTCGGCGATTTTGATTTTCCAAGTATTCATCGAACACGTTTTACAGATCCTGATATGATGGAGCAAATGCATGATGCTTTATGTGTTCATCCTGAAGAGTATGGATCTGACACCGAGTTCGATATAGGTAATCCGCTTTTATTAACTGAAACAGGACAATTAATTTGGGGTATTGAAAGTTATTGGGCACCGATTGAAGGAAGCCCTGATCTCGCTCGAGCGCAAATTGATTATACTATGCTAGCACAGGCGTTTATTAGTAATGATGCGGTAGAAGGATTGCGAGCGATGTTGCTTGCAGAATCTGAATGTGATGACTAATCAGTATGGATCTTGATATGAATTTTACTCGTAGAAAAATCTTACTTGTTATTTGGATAGTCTCTATAGTCTTAGTCGGATTATTAGTGGCTCGAGCGACTGCCAGTATTGAATATGGACTAGCAGCAAGTCTTGCTATTTTGGCAGTTTCGCTAGGTGTTCCTTTAATGCGTGCCTTGACTGAATTTTCTAAGTAAACCTTTGGTCAATAATCTTGTAGCTAGCTTACATGAGCAGATTTTTTAAGTTGATCCATTTAATAATTTCTGGAAATTCAGCTTGATAATTTGATTCTCCAGAAATAATTTTGTCAGATAATGCTTTGCTTGGTTCACAATATTTTTGGTGCATCGGCTCAACCGTACTATTCCATTGGGCATAAACATCTTCCGGCGTTCGTCCTCTCTCGACAATATCTCTGGCTAAGCGTCTTTGATATCTTAATTCGCTAGGTGTCTCAATAAATAGTTTTAAATCAAGTAGCGGTAATAGCTCTTGGTAGCTTAATGTTAAGATGCCTTCTAAGATCACTAACTGTGTTACTGGTAACTTTGTACAATTTTTAGATCGAGTATGAGTTGTGAAATCATAGATTGGTGCAGCTACTTCTTCACCAGAACGTAGACTTGCAAGGTGCTTGATTAATAGCGAGACTTCGAAGGAGTCCGGGTGATCATAGTTAACATTAGCACGATCGCTTGGTATTAAGTGATCTTGACTCTTATAATAGGAATCAAGAGTAATCAACACAGGCTTAAAGCTTACAAGCTCCTCAAAAAGTTGTTTTGCAAAGACAGTTTTTCCACTGGCTGTTCCACCAGCAATACCAATGATTAGCATTTTTATACTCATTTAATAATTTTGAGACTAAATTTAAGAAATTGATTATATACTAAATCTCCCAAAGCTAGAAATATGGCTAGCTTTTTTCTGGCAAATTCCGGGACAAGAAGTCTATAGGAACTTTCACTTTGGACTGGATTACTAAGTACAATAATTTTATAGTGAGGAAGTTAAGCGGTGCTTAAAGATTCTCTGCTTCCAAAGAAGCAATACTTGGGAGCTTAACTACTCACTAGCAAATAGCGCTTCCTTAATTTTTAAGCTAACTAGCTTTTTTTCTACATTGGGTTTCTAAGTAAGGCATTGAATTTATAATATAATTTAGGGTTAATCGGGCGGATCGCAGGTAGTAATTCGCAAATGAAAGATGGTGTGCAAAAGTCGTTGGGGTCAAGTTAGATTTTAAAATGAGGACCGAACAACTCATTAAGATTTGATTGTATGTCCTTAGTATTTAAGATACGATCCTCTGCAAATTTCATTTTGCTTGGAGTCTCTATATGCCTCAATCTTTAAGTTTTATTGCTAAACTTATTTCTCAGACTGTCTCAGTGATCTTTGGGCAAATTTCTTGGAATCCACCTAGCTGGTTAAAACTTCTGGTCAAACCATTCCGTCGATTGGCAGAATATGATCACGCGCTTTATCTTGAGTCAAAATTAAAATTTTATTTATCAAAGTTATTCCTATTAGTACTCTTAATCGCAGTAAGTTATCTTGTGAACTGGTATTTACATTTACCTGAGCCAGAATATACCTCGCTCCAAGTTATGGAAATTACACCAACGAATCTGGAACCTGGGAGTACCCCTAATCCGCTCTCAATAATTTTTGACACTTCGGCTGCTAAGATCGATTTGATTGGAAAAGAATTAAATAGTGAAATCATAGTGAATCCACAAGTAGCTGGAAAATGGTTCTGGCGCAGTGATCGTAATTTAGTTTTTGAACCATTTACTGATTGGAAGACAGGCATTACTTATCAAGTAAAGCTTTCTCCAAAATTATTTACAAAAAACATTCTTCTTAAAGAATATCGCTTTGCATTTACGACGCCTAAAATTAATGGTTCGTTAGCTAAAGCTGAGTTTTATGAAGATCCCTTAGATCAAAAGCTAAAACAAGCTGTCGCCTCATTCAAATTTTCGCATCAGCTTGATAAATCAAGTTTTGAGAAGCACGTAACAGTCCAAGTTAAAGAAAAAAACAGTAAGGATTATTCTGCTCCTTTAGGATTTAAGGTCCTATTTAATGAGCGTGGGAATGAAGCCTATGTTCGATCGGAATCCTTGGCTATTCCTAATCGTGATTCTGAAATTAGAGTTGTGATTACTCCCGGTGTTCAAAGTTTTTTAACTGGTGCCGGAACAGTGAATGAGTATCAAGCTTATGTTAACGTGCCAGGTGCAGATAATTATTTTAAGATTCAAGAAGTTGAAGAACGAATAGTTTCTAATCCAGTAAATCATTTAGCTGAGCGATTTTTAATTATCTCTACTACCGCTCCAGCCAAATCTGCAGATTTATTTGAGGGTCTTTCTGTCTCAATTGTTGAGCCAAAAATCCGAGATGAGGAGTCTGGTTATTCTAATCCAGAGTGTTGGGACTCTCCCGCTGAAATACCAGGTCAAGTAATTGCTAAGTCCGAACAGCTGACGTTGACTGATTTATCTGATATTCAAAACCCGCTTTTACATTCTTTTAAATTTCAAGCTGACCCTGAAAAATGTTTATTAGTTAAAATTAAAGCTGGAACTCCATCACTGTCTGGCTTCGCCTTAAGCCAAGATAAATCTTACGCCCTGGAAACAAGTGCCTATCAGCGTGGAATTGAGATCTTGCATCAGGGATCTTTGTTGGCAGTTAGTGGTTCAAAAAAATTATCAATTTTAGGTCGCAATCAGCAAGCAGTTAAGTTTAAAATTCACCAAATCTTTCCGGACGCCATTAATCATTTACTAACACAAACCTCTGCTAACGGTAATTTTTCTTTACCAGAATTTGAAAACTATAATTTTGGTCCAGAAAATATCTCTGAGGTTTTTAGTCAAATCAGTAGTTTTTCTAGTGCTGCCCCAGGTTTGCCACAATATACAAATCTTGATTTTACTAACTTTGTAAATTCTCCCAAGGGCTATCGAGGCTTATTTTATTTAACTGCAACTGGCTATGATCAAGATACTCAGACTGAAACCGAGGGGTTTGATCAACGACTAATTTTAGTAACTGATTTAGGGATTATTGTTAAAACAGATCAAGCTAAAAATAGATCTGTCTTTGTCATGTCTTTTAGCCAGAATTCCGGAGTACCAAATGCTAAAATTAAAGTTTTAGGTAAGAATGGAGTCGCTATCTTTGAGGGCTTAACCGATATTAATGGACGAGTTGATTTACCATTATTAAATGAACTGCAATATGACAAAACTGCTACGGCAATACTTGCCCAAGTTGGCGAGGATTTAAGCTTCATTCCTTGGAGTCGTTATGATCGACGCCTTAATTTCTCAAGATTTGATGTCGGAGGTCTATACACTAATGATTTGGCAAAATCACTTTCCGCCTATTTATTTAATGATCGCGGAATTTATCGACCGGGCGAGAGCGTTGAGTTTGGTTTGATTGTTAAAAATCAAGATTGGACTCCTATAGCGAAGCTTCCCTTAGAGCTAAGTATTATCAGTCCAACCGGTCGGCAAATTTTTGCAAAAAAATTAAATTTTTCAGAATCTGGATTTGAAAATTATAATTATCAAATATCAGAAGAAGCAAGCTTAGGGTTTTATGAACTTAATGTAACCTTAATTGACGATCAGAAAAAAACTAGGACTGTCCTTGGTACTAGTACCTTTAAAGTTGATGAGTTTTTACCTGATCGCTTAAAGATTAAGGCTGAATTTAATACGGAACAAAAAGCTGGTTGGATTAGCCCCAATAGTCTAAAGACTAACGTAAATTTAAGTAATTTATTTGGAACAGCTGCTGCTGGTAATAAAGTTAAAGCTAGTATTGGTTTATATCCAGGCCTGCCAGATTTTTCAAATTACCCAGGATTTATCTTCTCAGATCCACTGGAAACAAAAAAATCTTTTAATCAGGAATTAGGAGAGCAACTTTCTGATTTAGAAGGAAATGTAATCTTTGACTTGCAGTTACAAAAATTTGATCAAGGTAATTTCTTTTTACGTTTTGCTGTGGAAGGATTTGAAAAAGAAGGTGGGCGATCTGTTGGTACAACTCTTGGCAGTATTATTTCTCCATTAGATTATTTAGTGGGTTGGAAGCCACAAACAGATTTTAATTTTATCAAATTAAACGCCAAGGCTTCTGCTAAAATCTTAGCCGTAAATCATGATTTAGAAAAAATTGCGCTTACAAATCTTAAGTTACAGCGTGTTAAGACAGAATATGTCTCAGTTCTTGCTAAACAGCCTAATGGCAACCTGGCCTATACCGCAGTTAAAAAACAAATTCCCCTAGAGACAAAAGAGCTTAGTTTAGAGGCGCTGGAAAATGAAATTTTTCTAAATACTAAAGAGGCTGGAGAATTTGAATATATCATAACTAATGTTGACGGATTAAATTTAGCTAAAATTAAATATTATGTAAGAGGGATTGGAAATGTTTCTAGAGAGCTAGAGCGCAATGCTGAACTAAAAATAGATTTATCTAAAAAAGATTATAATAACTTAGAAGAGATTGAAATCAGTATTCAGTCTCCTTATACTGGCACAGGCTTAATTACAATTGAGCGAGATAAAGTGTATGCCACAAAATGGTTTAATACCACTTCAACTTCAAGCATTCAAAAGATTATGGTACCAGAAGATTTGGAAGGTAATGCTTATGTGAATGTGGTCTTTTTGCGAGGACTAGATTCTGAAGAAATATTTATGAATCCTTTAAGCTATGGGGTTGCTCCTTTTAGTGTTAGTCGAGGCAAGCACACTGCAAATTTAAAATTGACAGCAAGTTCCAAAATCCAATCTGGAGAAACTGTCGAAATTAACTTAGAGTCTACTGAGCCAGTTCGGGCGGTAGTCTTTGCAGTCGATGAGGGAATTCATCAAGTTGCCAGATACAAACAGCCAGATCCCTTATCACATTTTTATCAGAAGAAAGCTCTAGAGGTTGTCACTGAACAAATTATTGATTTACTATTACCCGAATTTGAAATTTCTGAGAAAGTTTCCGCTGCCGGAGGAGATGGAGATAGTTTGCTTGGAAAGTTTAAAAATCCATTTAAGCGCAAAACCCAACCACCAGTAGTCTTTTGGTCCGGAATTCAAGATCTATCAGGAACTCAGAAATTTAAATTTAAAATCCCAGATTACTTTAACGGTAACTTAAAAATTTATGCTGTCGCTGTTAATAATTCCAGAATTGGAATAGCAAAAGCAGATACGCTTGTTCAAAATGATTTAGTCTTACAACCAACTGCGCCACTAGCGGTCGCTCCAGGAGATACTTTCTTAGTTAGTACAACAGTTGCCAATACTCAGAAGATAGAAACTGATGTCCGAGTTAGTCTGAGGATTGATCAGCGTTTATTGGCGAGCTCCCCTTTAATTAAAGAGTTAAAACTATTGCCAGGTGCCGAAGAGCTTGTTGAATTTGAGTTAAAAGCTGCCGAGTTTTTGGGCGCTGCTGATTTGAAATTTTTAGCTGAAGCAACGAACACCAAAGCAGAATCGACTTTAAGTCTTGCCGTGCGCCCAGCAATTAGCCAGCAGACCACCTTAGATGCAGGAATTAAAGCAACTGGTAATGAGCAAGAATTAATTTCTTGGAATAAAGAATACTATCCTCAAGAATTTAGTCGTACTTTAGCAGTTTCCAGTGGTCCATTAGCTTGGGGCTTAGGTCTTGGAAAGTATTTAGAGGATTATCCGTATGGTTGCACGGAGCAATTAGTTAGCCAAGGAATAGCCAAGTTTTCTTTAGCTAAAAATAATGCTGAGAAACTAGTTGCTCAAAAGTTTTTAACAGATGTTTTTAATTTACTTACCGCTAGACAAAACAATGATGGCTCACTGTCATTATGGCCACAGTCTTCCTTTACTAGCGAGGCAATTCTACCAACGATTCATGCTGCAAGATTAGCCTTAGAGGCCAAGCAGGCAGGATATCGTGTCCCAGAATTATTTGTCACAGAAATAAATTATTTCTTAAAGAATCTAGCTGCTAGTAGTGAGCTAGATGATCAATCATTAGTGCATCGGGCTTATGCTAGCTATGTTCTAGTGCGTTCAGGAATGATAGTCGGGAATTATTTAACTGCCTTAAAAGAAGATTTAAGCAATGCCAAGCCTGCGAGTTGGTCACTAGCTTTAACTAAACTATTTATGGCAGCAGCCTATCAAGTACAAATGCAAGAACAAGAGGGTGCTCTGCTATTAAAAGAAGTGCCTCAGGAATTAAAGTCTACCAAAGAAATCTCTTGGCCATACTATCTCTCAGATTTAGCATATCGCGGATTTTATTTGGATTTAGTTGCTAGGCATTTCCCTGATCTAGCTCAGCAGATTCCTAATAAATATTGGGAAGATGTTTTAGCACAGTTAAAAAACTCTAACTATAATACCTTTTCCTCCGGGACAATGATTCTGGCACTTAAGAGTAGCTCTCAGAATGCTCAGATTGTTAATAATCTTACTGTTTCCTACTCAAGTAATGGGAAAGATTATCAGGATTTAATTCTGCAAGGCGATCTTGTTAAGACAGTGGATCTCCCTTGGGATGCTAAGCAGGTACGCCTAGTTGGTGCCAAAGATCAGCGTTACTTTTATCAAACGAGCACTGCTGGTTTTGAGAAAAATTTTAGTAAGTTAAGAGAATCACAAGGGTTAGAGGTTTTTAAAGAATATCTTAATTCTGCTGGCAATCAAGTTAGCAGTTCGTTGCAGGGCGAGGATCTTTACGTCCACCTAACTTTTAGATCTTTACCGGGAAGGTCAGCAAACCAAATGGTGGTTGTCGATCTATTACCTGCTGGGCTTGAGCTGGCTGGTGGAACTCCACAGCTCGCTACTGGCATAGCAATCGGTCTGGCTCCAAGTAATTGGCTACCAACTTTTTATGAAGGACGGGAAGATCGTGTAATTCTTTATGGTAGTTTTGGCGAAAACTTGAAGCATTATATCTACAAGGTAAAAGCTGCTAGCAGTGGTAAGTTTGTCGTGCCCGGAACTCTTGTTCAAGATATGTATGATCTAAAAAGATTTGCTAAGAGTAGCACTACTGAAATTAGCGTTAGTAAATAACTGTAAGTGATCATGAGGAGTTACTATCACTGGGTAAGAAATATTATTATATTATTATTAATGATATTTCTGATTGCTAAGTGTAGTCGTTATTTATTACCTAATAATCTATTAGTTAATCGCGGGGGTTTTTCTCAAGCTGTTTATAGTAAAGAATCAGAATTGTTAAGGCTGACATTAAGCTCAGATGAAAAGTATCGACTTTTTGTGCCAATCAAAGATATTTCCGCTAACTTTATTAAGACTATTTTACTACAAGAAGATCAATACTTTTATTATCATTTGGGATTTAACCCAATTGGTATATTAAGAGGTGCTTGGTTAACTTATCTTCGTGGACAACGTACTGGCGGATCTACCATTAGCATGCAATTAGCGCGGATCCGCTTTGGGTTAAATAGTCGAACTGCTATTGGTAAAGTAAATCAGATTATTTGGAGTATTGGTTTAGAATTAATATATTCTAAAGAGCAATTACTAGAAGCATATTTAAATCTAATTCCTTTTGGTGGAAATATCGAAGGCATTGGTGCTGCTAGTTTAATTTATCTTAAGAAAAAACCAAGTGCTCTCTCTCTAGCTGAAGGTTATTTGCTAGCATCTATCCCTAAAAGTCCTGTGGCTCGTAATCCACGTAAATTTCGTCAACGTTTAACTGAGGTAAGTAGTGAATTACTACTTCGTAAATCTAATTCTCCATTGTCTGTCTCTGATCTAGAGCAAGTCCAGCTTGCTGGACGAACTGAAGATTTGCCAAAGCGGGCACTTCATTTAGTGCAGAGACTAACCGCCGAAAATCCTTTTAAGTCAGAAATTACGACAAGCCTGTCATTAGATATTCAACAATCAGTGGAAGAGCAAATTTCTAACTTTACCCAAAAGAATCATTCGCTGGGAATTAATAATGCTACGGCGATTCTAACTGATTGCAATAATATGGAGGTGAAAGCATATGTTGCTTCGGCAGATTTTTGGAATAATAAAATTTTAGGACAAGTCGATGGGCTAACTGCTCGGCGTTCTCCAGGATCTGTTTTAAAGCCAATGATCTATGCCTTAGCATTAGAGCATGGAATTATTCACCCCAGTTCAATTTTAAAAGATTCATTTTTATCTAGAGCCTCATATAATCCAGAAAATTATGAACGAGACTTTGTTGGGCCAATTTCAGCGACAGCAGCTCTCGTGCGAAGTCGTAATCTGCCAGCAGTTAAATTATTAAATAGTCTTACTCCAGAAGTTTACTTAGATTTTCTAAAAGCAGCTGGGATTAAACCACTGCAAACTGTTGATCATTATGGTTTAGCACTGGCCCTTGGAGGTGTTGAAGTAAAACCAGAGGATGTCAGCAAGCTCTACTGTATGTTAGCAAATTCAGGAGTTATTAAAGACTTAAAATATCTTCCCTCCCAAGAAAGTGAAGCTAAGCAGTTACTTTCTCCAGAAGCGAGTTTTTTAGTACGAGAAATGCTAAAAACTAATGAGACAAATACTTTTTCTCAACATAGCTCACCACGGGTGAAGGTAGCTTGGAAAACAGGAACTAGTTTTGGTTTTAAAGATGCTTGGACTGCTGGTCTAATTGGCAATTATGCTTTGGTTGTTTGGGTCGGGAATTTTGATGGTACCCCTAATCCAGCATTTTTAGGAAGAGAAACTGCTGCCGTATTATTTTTTAGAATTTTTGATTCGATTATTTCTAAGTTAAAGATTGCGGAGAGACAGGTGGCTAATTTAAATGTCCGTCAAGTTAAAGTCTGTGCAACTTCTGGAGAATTGCCTGGGCCAAATTGTCATCATTTTAATAGTTCTTGGTTTATTCCAGGAGTTAGTCCTATTCAGACCTGTCAGGTTCATCGTAAATTTAGAATTGATCCCAAAACTAAACTTGCTAGTTGTAATTTTGATAACCCGGACTTGATTGAGCAAGAATATGAGATCTGGGATTCTGATATTCAGGAGGTCTTTCGAAATGCTGGTATAAACTTAAAGCCTGCCCCTGATTTTGAAGCGGATTGTAGCCTGAGTGCATTTACTGCCGGGAGCCCAGTGATTACCTCTCCTCAAGAAACACTAATTTATCGCTTGGAAAAAGCAAGGAAAGAGATTCCCTTTACTGTTACCACAGGAGGTGAGTCTCGGCAGGTGACTTGGTTTTTAAATGATGATTTTTTAGCACAAGGAGGTTCAAGCGAAACATTTTTTTGGCAGGCAATCCCTGGTAAGCACTTAATTCGTGTTGTTGATGATCATGGCCGATCGAGCTCAGTATTAATTAACGTTATTAGTTAATTCCAGTTGCTTTCTTAAATTTTTAAAAATTGCTACTTTCACTTAACTATGCAGATTATCAATAAATATTTTCCAGGTCTTAGTAATTTACAACGCGAACGACTTGAACAATTACCTAGTTTATATCAGGAATGGAATTCTAAGATCAATGTAGTCTCCAGATTAGATCTGCAAAATTTAGCGGAACGCCATATCCTGCATTCTCTAGCAATTTGTAAGCAGGTTAATTTTACACCCGGAAGCCAAGTTCTCGATTTGGGCACAGGGGGGGGCTTTCCTGGGATACCGCTAGCAATTTATTTTCCCGAAACAAATTTTCATTTAATTGATGGTATCAAAAAAAAGATTACTGTTGTGGAAGCAATTGCTAAGCGCTTGGATTTACAAAATATTAATGCCGAACAATTGCGCGCAGAAGATCTAGAAGGTCAGTATGATTATATTGTTATTAGAGCTGTAGCAGAGATTGCCTTGCTCTGGAAATATTGCAAACGCTTAATCAAACCTGGTGGAGTATTGGTTTGCTTAAAGGGTGGAGATGTTGCAGCGGAGCTTTTAGCTTTGCCAGTCGGACTCAATTCCACGATTATCCCAATTGCTAAGTTTTATACAGAAGAATTCTTTCAAGAGAAATTCATTGTAACAATTACCAATTAGACGACAAATCTTTTCCTTTAAAAATAATTCAAATATTTCTAGTACTTAAATTTTTAAGTACCTCTGCTTAATTTATACTAAAGCCTTAAGTTTTAGATCAAAGCTGACGATTACTTCTTATCCAAATCCGTAGGTAAGAAATCAAAATCATTAATTCAGCATTATGAGAGAAGCAGTTGTAAATATTAGTAATCAGCAAGAAGCTGAGCGAGCTATTGTGGCACTAAGAGTTGTTGCCAAACAAGTAAATGACCCTTGCGCCGAGATTTCCGCGGAGTTAATTGATTGTTCTCAGAAGTTATTATTTCTTAAAAATTTGACTGCCGATGAAAAGCATGGGCTTAATATTAAAATTAAAAATTTAATTTTTGAATTACAAAAATCACTTCTGGCATCAAAGCGTTCTAACTTTCATCTGGCAATTGCTAATGATATCGAGGGTATCGGCAAGACTTTTTCTGCCCGCAATGTCTCAACGGCGATTGGCCTCTTAAATTGCGCAGTAACAAATGCTTTTTCTATTTATAATATTGAACGAGTCGTAGGTAATATAAAACCAAACTATCCAAACCCTTTGTCGCATAAGCCACAGGAAACATTAATTGTGGAATTAAATTCTACAATGCAGCTACGAAAATAGCTCTCCCTTTGGAGCGATGCATTGGGATTATCTCAGCTATAAATTCTACCCTTGAAAAAATTAATTATTTTTTGTACCTGAAGTTGTTCCGCAAAATAATTAAAGCCATATGCTGTTAAGATGGAGTATGTTGGGATTAGGGGAAAAGAGTAACGACTATAGCCATCAATACCAGCCATATTTGCAAAGTATAAGATCAGTAAGATACTAAAAATTGCCACTGGGCGCAGTCTCGAATCTTTAACTAGCAATACTAGAACACCAATCAATAGCAGGATTTGAAATTGTAAACACCTTTGATAGATTCGTGACAGATATTCCTCTGATGCTAAATTCATCTTAAACGAATCTAAGAATGTATTACTAACTCTAGTCGCACTGGAGCGAGCAGAAATTAGATTTTTATAAAAAAAGAAATTTTTTACACCCTTTAAGTGGCAATCTAGATATCTTAACGGCTCTGCTTGGAAATGTTGCCAAGCAAGAGCTCCTTCTTGTTTAGACCGCTCAAATGGATCGGCAATGTTATTAAAAGGTGCTTGTAGATCTGCCCATACTGCTTCTTTTGGGTGATTAGTAGTCCAAGCTTCACACGTCCCTATTCGCCAAACTAAAATTTCACGACCCATTTGTGAAGTAAGGCTGTAATGACCAAAGAGTTGATAATTACGGATTTGCCAAATACTTAATGTTCCCAAAAAACAAATTAGCACTAAGAGCATTCTAGGTAAGGCTTGTTTCCAGCTAATTGCTTTGAAGTTAAGCACCCAAAAAATTAATGGGATAAATAAAAGATACATTCCAATTGGCTTTATTAGTGTCAGTATCCCAAGCAACAGGCCAATAGCTATTAGATAGTAATCACTGTGTAACTTCCAATATTTAGCTAGGAGTAGAAAGATCAGTGTTAGTAAGGCAGTAAAAAAACATTCTGCATACAATGAAGTTGAATAGGCAATAGCCAGTGGATTGCTTATATATAAACTGAGTGCAATTAAAGCAGTCCTAAAATTTTTAAAAATTAATTTAGTAATATAAAAAATCATTAAGCCTGTCAGGGCATCTAATAATATTTGAATGAAGCAGACGATCAAACTACTAACTCCAAATATTCGGTAGATCGTTGCTAAAAATAAAGGATATCCCGGAGTTCTAAATGTTGTTAGTTGAGCTAGATCTTGCTCATTCGCTGGAAATTTATGGAAGATGGCATTAATCCCATACTCATAGATCAGCATGGCAAAACGGTGATATCCCTGAGCATCTGAAAAAAGAGTCAGTTTTTGTTGTAGTTCCTGAGGGAGGCTCGTTAGTGGTTCTAGCATAACGAGTCGAATAACAATCCCTATTAAGATAATTCCAATCACAAGGTAATGCTTGGAATTGGAATACACGAGCAAGGATTTGTTAGCCTGTTTAAACATTAATTTTGGGTGTTAAAACCAATAGCTTTTAGTATATGAGAAATTAAAACTTAGGGATATAGTATGAGCCTGCTCTAAATATACTAGGTGACATTGAAAATTACCGTTTTTAAAATTATTCGCCTGGCATATAAGCGCGAAGCTCTTGAAGCGACCCAAGGGGGTCGCTCAGGCTAAAATGCTTATTTTATAAGCATTTCAGCTGGGGAAAACAAATATACGAAAACCCCAATGAACTAAAAATGCGATTAGCATCTTTCCTAGCAGTTCGGTAAAACCTAATGGGTTTTAGTATATTTCGATATTTAGAACTTAATTTAACTAAGACATTAATTAAAAAAAATGCGCATTGCAGAATTCAATAATATCTATGTCTTCGCTCTGCTTTTTGCTGTGCTTGGCATATTAATTTTTGGAAGAAGTGGTTTTTTAAATCAGCGAGCTAGAAACTTTCTGGCGAAGTTTAATCCCCAAGTGGAACTGCTTGCTAAAATAGCCTTGGTTTTATCAGCTAGTGCCGCCTTATTATTCTTTTTTTATTTATCAATTAATTTTGTTGGTAATGATGAAGGCAGTTATGCCTATGAAGTAAAATTAATCTTAGATGGATTAATTCCACTACGAGATTTTATTAGTCGAGCCCCGGCGCAGATTTTTTTAATGACGGGATTTTTTAGTCTAGTTGGCAACTCACTACTAACTTTAAAGGTATTTAATTTTTTAATAATTCTAGGAATTCTTACCTGTGTCTATTGGCGGGTCAGGCAATTTCAAAACTGGATTATCTCACTTTTTGCTGTTTTAATAACTTTATTACAGCCAACATTTTTTACTTCAAAGTTAGTACTGGGTACTACAAATTTAAGTATTTTATTTGTACTCTTAGCCTGCTCGCTATTGCACACTAAGTATTATTTATCATATTTTTTAACAGGAGTAATGCTAGCATTAGCAGTTTTTACCCGTGAGATTAATGCCTTTTTCGTACTTGCCTTAGTAATTTTTTTGATTGCCCAAAGAAATTTAAGAAATCTGATCCATCTATTTTTAGGAGGCATGTTAATTACGATCCCACTTATTACATATTTTGGAATGGCAATTGGATTTGAACGAGCCGTAATGACTTTGTTTGGGATTAGTCATGTCAACGTTCAGGAATCAGTTATTAGCTCAAACTATGCAATTAACTTCTTTTTAATTAGTTTGTTGCCAATTATGAGCTTTTTCGTATTACAAAAAAAACAATACCAGTCATTTAAATTATTTTATCCGGAGCTTATCTGGCTCCTGACGATTGCAATATTTTATTTTTATTACGCAGGGAAAAGAAGCTTTTTTGTTGCCTATGGCTCAGAATTTATTCCGCTCCTAATCATTATCTGCCTATCCGTTTCTACCTTCCCAAATACTCAAAAAATCAAAAACTATTCAGGCTATCTACTTTTGGGGATATTATTTTGTGCTAATTT
This sequence comes from bacterium, assembly GCA_031385045.1. Classification (GTDB taxonomy): domain Bacteria; phylum Bdellovibrionota_C; class UBA2361; order UBA2361; family CALJRW01; genus JANNBC01. The sequence continues at coordinate 37,048 of JANNBC010000033.1, forward strand.
AATGCTTTATGTTTTTATTGAAGGTCCTCGGGGAGATTCTCCACAAATAAAAAAATACAGTTTAGATCGACTCGCTGGAAGTGGCGTGCCTAGGAAATCTTTTGATGCAATCTCACGACTGATAGTATTAAATGCCCAGCCGAATGACCAACTAATAGCGGGCAATCTAGAATTTGCAGCCTCGATTGGTTTAGCTCAGTATCTGAACATTACTCGTCCCATGGCCTATGAAGGAAGAAGCAAGGTTTATGAAATGTACCAAGCTCCTACAAAAGAAGAAGTGCTTAGCAAGATGAAGTCAGAACCACCAAGATTTATTATTTACGATCACCATCTCGAGTTAACTTTTTGGAATGATATTGAGCAAACTCTAATTCCAAAATATGATTTAAAGTATTGGGATCCATACTCCCGACTCTTTATTTTGCGCGACTAGAAATTATATACAAGTAAATTGATCCAAATAAAAAAAGAAAGACTGAAAAAAAGATACTTACAAGGTGATAACTAACGCTGATCGATAAGGCTTCAGCATAATCCAAGCCGTTTTTCATTAATGGCCAAATCCATCCAGCTTCCATTGGTCCAAATCCAAATAAACCTTGAATCGGTAAGTAGCCACCAAGTACAGAAAGATACCAACCTTCAATAACTAAAGAGATTGAGGTGTTGAGCCTTAGTGCCAACATTAGGCAGATTGCATAACAAATCATTGAAGCTGTAATTAATGCTGAGTAAAGATAAAAAGATACTGATCGTTTTTTCGTAAGAGGAATTTTTTGAGCGGATTGTTTAAAATAATTATAAGTAAGTTTTGTTTGGGCAAAAACTACCAAAAATAGCAGAATTGTGGGGATGATTATTTGTTGTCGACGAAATGCTAGCAAAAGGATAACCAAAACTAGATTAGACAGGTCATATAGCCGAACAAAAATTAAATCCTGAATGGATTGCCAGATAGGATTTTGGTAATGCTTCTTCATTAAATAAGGGTATGTAATTTCACCTAGGCCTATCGGGAGAATGCTATTGACCGTTGTATGAATGGCAGTAATTGACAACATTTTACACGAGGACCCGCATTGATTCATGATCCCCAGTCGTTTAGCCCTTAAAAGATTAAGTACTATGTATATTATTAAGCTAGCCAAAATTAATTTACTGCTAGAGCCTGCTAATAAACTAAAAAGTTCCGAGTAAGAAGTAGAGGCAAAGAAAATTAATAGACATCCAAAGCTAAAAATTAAAACTAATAATATTCTTTTGAAATAATTTTTTTGATAATTAAACTTTTCTTGGGTTTCTTGATAAATAGTTATTAAATTTGCAATCAAATTTCCCCAAGAATATTCTTGAATTTTAAGTGTGCAGTTTCTTATTGGAGGATTCATTGCCAGAATTGGAGTAATTTCAGAGAAGTCTTTAATATTAATGACCTGATCTTCCAGATTTGGATTGGGACTATCTAGGCAAATAACAGGAAGCCCTGCTGCTAGGTAATTAATAATCTTACCTGAAGACTCTGAGCCTCCTGGTTTAGGATCAATTGCCCAGTCGGCTATTTTTAAATAATCATTTAAGTCAAAATAACTAATCTGGCCAGTTAGTATTAAATTTCGGTTTATTATTAAGTAATCGTACTGAGTTAGTATTTCCTGTGCTAGTTCACCGTAGCCAACGCAGAGTAGTGTAGTATTTGGCTGGGTTTTAATCAGCGAAGGTAAGAATTGAATAAGTTGCCTTACTCCTTTTGCGTCACTTAAAGAACCAGAATAAATTACAACTTGATTTTGGCTGGGAATCCTTAATTGCGCTCTTAAACTTTTAGCTGAGTCGATGGTTCCAAAATTGAAAATTTCAGGATCGAATCCATCATTAATAATTTTTATTTTATCCTGCTTGATTTTATATCGGTTCACTAAAACATCCTGACTTTTCTGGGAGCTACAGATAATTTGATCGGGAAGATAAAGTAGAATTTTTTCTAAAATGCAAAAAAATGTATAAGTCCATCCAAGTTGTGGGTATTTGACTAAGTGATAATCTTTCATCTCATCTGCAAGGCTTCCCTGACAGTCAAAAATTATTGGAGCTTTAGCTCTAGTAAAAAATCTTGCGCAGTATGCAATTAATAGCCCTTCATATAGATGGGCGTGAATGATGCTAGGCTTAAAGTTAAAAAGTATCTTAGTGGTACTAAAGAGCAGTAACGGATTTAAGTATAGTTTATGCCAAGAAGCGCCTGGTAAAATATTATTATACCAAGGGATTTTTAGACTGCGCTCCACAGAGTAGCCAGGTATGTCTTGGCCTAATCCATAAGTTACTAGAGTAGTTTCTGTGCCAGAACTTTTTAGGTATTTTAATTGGTTAAGAATTCTTATATGACAGCCCCGATCCGAGAAGAATGGAGTGGCCGCAATCATTAAAATTTTTTCTTGAAACATTATTTTTAAAAAGAAACGGAAACAGAAACTTTAACGGCTTTTACAAGACTACGCTAGATCTTGTTCTGCCAACGATTGGGAGTGAATTGCTATTCTAATTCTTGACTAATAAAGCATTAATCCTATTATTTTTATCAATAAATAGAAGGTTTTTCTAAAATATATTCAAAGATAGATTTAATATGCATAAAAAGACTTATTTGCTTTGCCCCCAAGTCTTGATGTGTTAGTTTAGATAGATTGCCCATTTTTTATCACTGTCTATGAAATTCAAAAATAAAGCTTTTACACTTGTTGAGTTACTAGTCACAGTAGCCTTAGTTGGAATTTTAAGTGCGATGGCCTTAGCTCAATTTCAAACCTATCGTGCCAAGGCTAATGACTCTGTTGCTTTGGGGCAATTAGTAAATGTTAGAACTGCAGTAGAAGCTCAGTTTATTTCAAATATGAATCTAACTGGCACAACAATTTTTGGTGGTGATGGGTCTGTGGTTACTCTCTCTGGAAGCGTTACTTCACTTCCAGGATATAGAGACGAGCCGCATGTTGCGATTTGGCTTCATGTTGGCCCGGGCTTACATTTTGGTGGAACTCCTGGAATACGCGGTAGTTACTCAATTTGGGCAGCTCATTGTCTAGGGACAATTACAAGTAATAATTCTGGAAATACTGTCATGTTAACTTACGAAACTAATAATATTAGCATGACTTCTGGCTCAGTGCGTAAAGTTGGTGCTGGTGGATTTATCAAAGGATCGGAAATGTTCTGTCCTACCGAGGACTTTTATTAGGGCAGAATGCAAATTAAAAGAAATTTTTTATTTCTTATTTTATGTAGCTTTTTTTTGCCAAGCAATCTTTTTGCAGATGAGCAAATTAAAATTGGTGTTTCTGTAGCACTAACTGGGAATGCCAGTACCTATGGCACGGATATTAAAAATTCCATTATTTTTGCCAATAAAGTTCTAGCAGGCAGTAAATACAAACTAATTATTGAAGATGACATGTGTGATGGTAAGACTGCTGTCAATGTGGCACGAAAATTAATAGATATTGATCATGTCAAATATGTCTTAGGATTTGCCTGTAGTAGCTCTTTACTAGCAACTGCAAATTTATATAATCAGGCAAAGGTTTTAGTCATAAGTTCCAGTGCCTCCTCTTCCGAAATATCTCAAGCTGGAGATTATATCTTTAGAACAGTCCCGAGTAATGATGCTATTGGAAAACTATTATTTGATTATGTGCAATCGCGGCACAAGACCTTTGGTGTAATTAGTGAAGAGACAGATTTCTCACAAAGTTTATTACAGTCATTTACTAAAAATAACTCGCCTCAAATAATTAATATTTTTTCAGAAAATTTTAATACTAAAGAATTTGATTACAAGAGCTTAATCTTGCGACTTAAGTCTAAGGGGATTGAGGGATTATTAATTAATTCTCAGACCGAAGCTACTTTTTTGCTAGCACTAAAAGCTTTAAAAGAAATGAAAATAAATATTCCTGTCTATGGAGCATATATGCCAGGCAGTGCTACTTTTAGAGCTAATGCTGGAATCTTGGCTGAAGGCTTAATTTTTGCTGATCGACCAACAGCTAAAGATGTTTTTAGTCCTAAAGGAATTGATTTGCTTCATAGCTTTAATCAAGAGTATCAGTTAAAGGGTTGGGAGATTGTGTTTGCCTCTACTTGGGAAGCATTCCAAGCATTGCATTTAGCAATCACAAGCGGGCAGGAGCCACGTGAGTATTTGTATACGAATAAATTTAAGGGGATCTTTGGAGATTACACTTTTGATGCCAATGGAGATATCAAAGGACTTCAGTTCCTACTAAAATCAATTAAGAATGGCCAAGTCTATAATCTAGAATAAGATTAACTGATCTGGAATCCTTGCAATCATTTGATTAATTCCTTGTTCCTGGTCACTTTGGATATTTTCAGTTGAAACACGCACTGTTTTAGATTCTGAGATTAATTCTTCTTCGCAATATAGATAAGACTTAAAAAATATTGGTGGTCGTTTGCCAAAGCGGTCTTCTTTAATTCCTAATTTATTAGCAAATCTTAATTGTGAGCCTGAATCGGAAACTTGCAGTCTCGTGCGATGAGGAGAGCTAGCTAGGTTTTTAAACTTTTTAGCCACAACAACTTCCAGTTGGCAAGAATTTGTTGTCGAAAGTTGCTTAGCCGCTGGTAGGGTTAGCTCGCCAATTAAATTACCACTTTGTTGAAACTTTAGTTTTAGACTAAGTGTTTTTATTAGAGGCTCGTTTACGCTTGGCGTATCTAAAGTATTTAATGGTTTATTCAAGCAACTACCAAATTTATCTAAGTGATCAGCAACTAGATTCCTACTACATTCTGAAAAATTTTCTGGGGGATCATAGGAAAGATAGGCATTCATAATATTGGGAATTTCTGTCTCTGGACAGGACGTTAGGTCAATTCCATTTGAGCCAGTAGAGTCGTCATGAATTGCTGATAAGTTATGAGCTAGTTCGTGTGCAAAGGTAATAGGAGTTGTTGCTACTGAAGTTAGTTGCGTTAAGGCGAAGGCGTAGGAAGGCGTCGTACAAACAGTACCGACAAATGCTAGGCCAATTGTTGAAGTGTTAAGCTCCTGTCCAGTAAAAAGATGGTAGGCATTAGCTTCTCCGTAGTAATCTTGAGGTCCTTGAGGAGCTGTAAGCTCACAGCCGGAGTTAGTAAGTGAACTTTCACCAGTGGTATAATACTGATAATTGCAAAGTCGGTCTACGGCATTATCAATTCCAAAACTTTGCTCAGTAAAGACATTTTGCTTTACTATGTGAAAGTTAAGACCTAAATCGTTTTCATAAATTACCTCTGCTTCGTTTAAAAAACTAGAGATTACACTATTACTGTCTTCTCCATATATTTTGTACCAATAAGAATCAGCATCAATATGCAGAGCAATTGTTTGATATTGCTTTGCTGGGGAGTACACTTGATTAGTTCTTGGACTTGCAAACTGTAGATTTGTCCTAATGGGAGCTTCTAGCAATTGATCATTGTGAAAAGCATTTTGTTCATACTTCGTAAATCGATAAGCTCTAGCTGAATTAATGATTGGCGAAGTTAAGTTGATTTTTATTTTATAAAATCCAGTTTTCCTATTATGAGGATTTAGCGCAGAGAAACTAAGAATTAAATAAGGTGTATGTTTTAGATAAATCATTGACGCAGCTAAGGGATGCTCCTTAGACTTCGTTGATACCTTACCTCGAAAAAGCCGATACTTAATTTCCTCGGCACGTTTTGTTCTATTAAGATCGGTATAGGTAGCTAATGTTTGAAAATCACGATTGCGGTTAAGCTTAATTCTAATTCTTCCAAATCCAGGAAGTGAGATATTAAATAGATGCTTTGGTGGCTGAGGCGTATTATTAGTAACTGGAAATAAGTTGTTTAGATTACCAAGGCCTGCAACGCGAGCTTGAAAACTGCTATCGGCAAGCAAGCTTAATGGGGAGCAGAGAATAAAAAATAAAATCAAAAAGTTTTTTTGCACAAGATATTATTTGAATTTTGGATACGGGAAGATATCACAACTTAGAAAGTTAACGAAAAAATTATTTTAGCACTTGATTCTAGCTATAAAAGTAAATATTTCTAGCTAGTTAAGTATTATTGGCCAGTCCTAATAATTTCTAAAACCGGAGTTAGTCAGCACATTTTAGTAATTAATTTAAAATCAATCCTGGAAGCAACTTTCTAAGCATACATTCGATAAATACTAGAAGCCAAAATGAGCTGTCCAATTTCATCAGTTAAAATGCCAGTTATTAGAATTTAGGACAGTATTTCTAGCCGTTAGTAAAACAGGAAGCAGATGAACGCGACTGATAATAGTGCCACAAAAACCGCTTTTCGCGATAAGTTAGTTTATGAATATCAAAATTATGCTCGAGCAATTTGTTTTAAAATAATTAATCAATTTAAAATACCACATGAATTCCTGATAGATTTACTTGCCGCAGCTAATCTTGGATTAGTAGAAGCAGCTAATAAATTTGACCCGAGCTTTGGAGTTGATTTTAAAGCATATGCCTATTTTCGCATTCGTGGCGAGGCAATTGATTTTTTAAGAAGAAATACAAGTTTAACAACATCGCAATATAAAAGATTAAAAGCTTGGCAAAAGCTAGAGAGTCATGCCCAAGCTACTTATCACCAAAAATCTCCTCTGGTCTCTGAGGAGTCAGAAGAAGTTCAAATTTCAAAATTACTTAATTTGCTAGCTGAGGGAGTAATTATCTATCAACTCCAAAAAGCCCCTACGTCCCTAGAACAGTATCTTAAAAATTATAGTAGTGAGCTAGCAAGTGTTAATATGTCAGAAAAAATTTCAGAGTTATTAGAGGTTTTAGATCCTCGCGAATATAAGTTAATTTATGACTTTTATTTTTTAGATAAAACTTTTGTGGAGATTTCTAGGGAATTAAATAATTTTTCTAAATCGTGGATGTCTCGCTTACATCATCAAGCTTTAGGTAAAATGCGCCAAGCATACCTTGACCAGGCTGTGCCTAAAATTAAGAATATCAGCAATGATTAATAAATATTGTTTAATCATTTTTTTACTATTTGCGTCCTGTCAGGAACGAATTATTCATAATTTAACTGAATTAGATGCCAATCGCATTATTACTAAATTGCATCAAGCCAAGATTAAATCCAATAAAGAAAAGCAAGCAGACGGTTTTTGGTCAATAGCAGTCGCTGAAAGTAAGGTAATTGAAGCTATCCAATTGATTGAAGATTACCGCTTTTTTAAAAAGCCGGAACCTGCCGAGCAGAAATCAAAACTATTAAGCTCGGAGCAAGAGCAAAAATTGATTTATGAAAGAGCTCTTTCTCAACAATTAGAAACGACACTACAAAGTTTATCTGGAGTGTTAGAAGTACATGTTCTTTTTAATATTAATAAAGATCAAGATTTATGGAAGAAAGTAAATCTCAGCAAGAAAAATTCTACTGCCGGAGTTTTGTTAATAGTGAATCAGCAATTTGTTTTAACAAGTGACGAGTTAAAGCAATTAGTTAGTGGAGCTTCAGGTATTAACCAAGAACAAATTAATATAGTCATAAGCTATCCACAGATAACAGAAATGCCCTCGGAAGTGCCTGAGGTTAATTCAACTCCAACACCAGTCCAGAATTTAACTTTAATTAATAATTTCTTGGCGCATTCTAAAGCTTTATTTAAACAAGTATTCTCGGAAGATTATTTTTTTATAAGCTTTATCGTAATTTCTCTTCTTAGCTGCGTTTATACTACTTACGCGTTAATTCAGAACAAAAAAATTCAAAAATTTAAGAGATCACTAAGAACTTAACTATTTTATTCTCGATATAGATAATAATAATTTCTTAATCATTTTATTTTCCAAGGACAAGATGAATATTAATCCAATAGGGCCAAGCCTTGAGCGCTACTTACCTGAAACTGAAAGTGACAATTTCTTTAAACTTGGCGGTTTGGCGCAAAACATTGCTCGTTATGCAGAAACAGCCGCTAATTATTTAAATGCTGGGGGGCTAGCCAGTCCCTATAACGATCTGTTATCAGCACAGACCGAAGCTCAAATGCAATTAATGCAAGTAAGCTTACAGTCAAACCTCTCTCGTACGGAACATGAAACAAGTATGGCGATAGTTAGAAATATTCGAGTAGCTTAGTTTTGGTTTGCATGAAGAGTATCTCTGTGCTTTTAGTAAGAATGATGATCAAGGTCTGATATGAAACAGTTTTTTATACCAATTTTGATTATAATTCTGTTGCTGGGTCTCTTTATCCCCATACCAAGTGGTCTACTTGATTATTTAGTTATTTTGAATGTCTTGCTGGCAATTGTTTTGCTCTTTAGTGTCTTGTTAGTAGAGTACCCTACTCAATTAACCACACTGCCTAGTTTTTTACTAATATTAACGCTCTTTAGGTTAGTTACAAATATCTCTACAACAAGACAAATTCTAGCCGGTGTTGAGCCAGGTAAAATTATTCCTTTAATTGGCGAAGTCGTCATACAAGGAAGTGTTGTTATTGGCTTAGTCATTTTTGGAATCTTAACATTAGTGCAATTAATTGTTGTTTCCAAGGGGGCGGAGCGCGTTGCTGAAGTGTCCGCTCGTTTTACTTTAGATGCTTTACCTGGGAAGCAAATGTCGATTGATGCTGATGTTCGTGCCGGTTTAATTGATTTTTCTGAGGCTCGCCTAAAACGACAGGAGACCCAAATTGAATCAAGATTTTATGGCGCTTTAGATGGGGCAATGAAATTTATTAAGGGAGATGCCATCGTTGGTATTTTAATAACTTTCGTGAATTTAATTGGAGGTCTCGCTAGTGGGATTTTAGTGCAGGAGTTAAGTCTAATTCAAGCAATTAATTATTATAGTTTAATGACAATTGGAGATGGCGTTATCTCGCAAATTCCAGCAATTCTTAATTCTATTGCTGCGGGCATTTTAGTAACTCGTGTTGTCGGATTAGAAAAATCCAACTTATCTAATGATCTCACGCAACAATTATTTACTAACCAAGGAGTTAAAATAATAATTATTTTGATTAGTTTGGTTTTTGCTTGTTTACCAGGAATTCCAAGCCTTCCATTTCTAATGATGGCTGTAATTTTTTTTGGTTTAGCATTAGCTTATCAAAAACCAAAAAAATCTTTATTGATAAATAGCAATATTGATTCCAAAGTTTATCTTCCAGAACTACTAGTTATTCAACTTTCTAAAATAAATGTTGATCTTGCGCCACAATTATTTGCCCTACAAATAAAGCATGATTTCTACGATTTGACGGGTTTAGTAATCCCAGCCCCGAAAATTAAAATTGCTGATCAAAGTGCTGATTATCAGTTAATTCTTCGAGGGGAAGTTTTTCTTTCCAATAACTTTCTAAGTAAGGAACGCACAATTGAAAAACTTAGCTTAGATATTGCCGTCCAGCTTCAAAAATATTCCCTTGATTTGCTAGATGATCGTACGACCAGAGCCTTGTTAGAGCTTTGGGAGAAGACCGCGCCATACCAAGTAAATTATTTAATACCTGATAAAATCACGATTACTAGAATTACAACACTCTTGAAGGACTTAATCTTAGAAGGAGTCTATCCCAAAAATTTTGATCTACTAATTCAAACTGTTGCTGAGCATATAGAGCAGAAGCCCACAAATTTACAGTTACTTAATTTAATTCGTCAGGCAATGAAATATCAGATTTGTCGCAAGTATTTAAATACCCAAGAGCTTTTGGCAGTGACCCTTGATCCGCAAATTGATCATTGTTTTTTTCAGGCATCTCAACACGGAAAATCATTTAAAATTGATTTCTTAGAATTAATTATTCTCAAATTACAACAAATTAGTTTGAATGGACAGGAGGTCGTGCTGGTTTGCTCAATGCCAGTTCGAAGATTTCTTTGGCAATGTTTAAAAGCAAGCGGACTAAATGTGATTGTGCTTGCCTATGAAGAGATTCTTCCAAGTATTAAAATTAAATCCCTTCTTTGTGTAACTCCAGAAATTCAGCAGTTAGATCCTGTAAATGATTCTAGTCTTCAATTAATATGAAAAGTCTGATCCTTTTATTTTTAATTTGTGTAGGTTGCTCGCATCCTCTAGTTTTAAATCCAGTGAGACTCAAGGAGTCAAAGAGGCTAAATTTACAAGGACTACTTGCCCTGCGGAGTAAGAATTTAAAAGAAGCACAAGCTAATTTTCAGCTTGCTTATCAACTTGCCCCCAACCCAGAATCATTAGACGGTTTAGGGATCTGTGCACTTTCACAGCAAAATTATCCTGAAGCCCAGAGACTTTTTATTAAGTCTTATCAAACATCTCAAAATTACTATAACTCTTTGATAAATCTAGCATTTTTATATGAGAAGGCAGGCCAACTAGATTTAGCAGATAGGCTCTATCGAAGTTTAATTGATAAATATCCCGAAAATTTTAAGTTACAAAACAACTTTTCTGCCTTTCAGTTCGATTATTATAGGCCATCAGAAGTAAGTGATCTGGAGTTTCGCCTCTTACAGGCAAAAAGCTTAAATCCCGATCCTCTGATAATAAGAAATTTAACTATGATTAAAGGTTATCGTGAACGAAACTAAAAAGAAGCTTAGCCTGCAAGTGATTACTGGTAATAAAATTAAGGCACCTAACCTTGAGGCTCAGTTACTCAATCTAAAACCAAAAAATTTGACCAATAAAACGCCAGATTTAGGTGTTTGGTATGAGGAAACTCAAGTAATAAAAATGATGCTAGCTCAAAATTCTCCAGGACTTTCCAGCTTTATTACTGAGGCCGTAATCAATAAAATGAATCTGGAAGATGCTGATCGCCAAGCCGTAGCTGATTTTATTAAATTCTATTTAGAAAGCGATCCGACAATTTTAGATAAAATTTAAC
>JANNBC010000042.1:0-35197 GCA_031385045.1 bacterium
TCAACTAGTCGTATCGCCTCGTCTTTTATCTCCTGGCTTAGCTTTTTTCTCATCGTTTTCTCCTATTAAATTAAGCTTACCAAAATTGGTAAACTTAGTCTTTTAATAGGAATTTCTGTCCAGAATAATGGCGAAGATCAGCACATAATTTAGATAAGATCACTTTATTAAAGAAATTGCAGGGTTTTATTGAATTGAAGTAAATATTTGAAATCTTCCAATTGTTTTATGATGTTTATACTTGCTCTTTAAATATCCATATATTTGAAAAAAGTTAGCACCTTCAAAGTTATAACTATAGGAAGCACAATTGACTATAATGACATCAAAATTTAGGGATTGAAAATAACTATGACGCTCTTTAGTATTAGGAATAGATAGTTGGTCATAGAAAATCGGTGTGTGATTCTTAATCTTAGCAAAATAATATACATCTGGTGCATCTGGAGTAACTAATATTTTTTTATTTGGAAAATCTTGATGAATTATATTCGTTAATTCTGTAATATCCTGAACTTCTTTTTTAGAAAACCAAAGATTAGAGTCTCTTAAATTTAATCTTTGCATTTCACCACTGAAGATAGCCTTTGATATATTGAGTATGTGAAAATCATTTCTAGTAAGAATTCCCGTCGAACCAAATAACAAACACAATAAAGTTATCACACCTATATATTTATATTTAAATAGAGAATTAATTGATTTAGATTTCCTTATAAAAATGAATATTAACATTAATGGAAACGGATAAATCATGTAAACCAAATTAAAGAATGGAAACTGAATTAAAGAAAATAGGCAGTAATATGTCGCAACCATTAAAGAGACTGGATCTGGGTCTTTTGAAAATATTAGCAAATGAAATATGAAAAGAAGTCCAATGAACGTAACACTTAAATAGAAAGAATAAATTATGCCTATAGCGAATAAGGATAGAATTGAAATTGTAGTAAGAAAGATAGTATTAATAACATTGAAATATCTAACGGGTGAGCTGATAATATATAATCTCTTGATTAGTAGAAACGCGCCACCCAATAGAAGATAGAGAATGATTGGTGGAGGGTGGGAATTGTATAAAGTTATCCGTCTCTCAGGAGCAAGAAAAAGACCATCTATTAAGAGTGGAAACTCTGAAAATTTATAGATTGATAAAAAATAAGTGGCTGTAATTAATAAAAACGGAATAATGAGAGCTGAGATTTGCAGTAGCAGATGGCTGATCACTTTTATATTCAGTTCGGAATGTTTATTGGTTAGATTAATAGTGGTATAAAAACTAAGAAAATAACAAGGTAATAAGAATAATAGCACCGAAGTGGTGTTCATTGATATCTTGATCTTGCTAGTTAGAAGAAAGTTAAAAATAATTAAAGCTAAGATTACTCCGAATATGAAAAAAATTGAGAGCAGGTTTAGTTTATTATCTTCGGTATCGATATTGGTGGTGATTTTTGAAATATTGAAGTTAAGTATGAAAAAAATATTTGCAGCTAATATAAATATTCCATTTATCTTTAAAAGTGTCGCTATGCCTATTAAAATACCGCTCATTACAATTAGAATTAGTCGGTGATTCTTAATATAGCTATGACTTAAATAAATTACCCAAATTGTAATTAAGCTCATATACCAGCTAGGTATAGCATTAAAGTAACTAGGGAATGTAAGTAGGAATACTAATGATGTTAATATAAATGACTGGATTGGAGAGAAATAATTTTTGAAAATTGAAAAAACTGGCCAAATCGTTATTAAGATACAAAAAAGTAAGGAATATCTTAAGTAAAGTAAGCTTTCACCAAAGTAGCTAAAAATAAATGCATGAAAATACGCCAAGCCTCCGGTATATGGCTCATCAAAATTTATGAATGGTCTTTCTCCGCTTATTATTCGTTCTACCGAATGACCAAGTTGGCCATCGTCTGAACCACCCCAAAAATACGGAGCTATAAAAAAACAGTATAGACCTATTAAGACTAATGATAGTAGAAAAGTAATACGGTAATCTAAAATCAAATACCGTCTAAGATTAGTCATGAAAATAAAGAATACAAAATTTGCCAACTTATTAGATATTCCATTGGTCTACTCCCTATGGCAAGCACCTTTTTATAAGCAAAAGGTATATCACTTGGTAAATGATCTTAAAACCGTAAATCATCCACTTCGGGTTTTAGATCTAGGATGTGGTCCTGGAACAAATATCGAATTTTTTAAAGATCATCATTACACAGGAGTCGATTTAAATCCTAATTATATAAAAAGTATCAAACATGCCGCCGATAGGATACTGATTTGTTCTGATGTTAATTCTTTCCTAGAACAAGATAGTGGAAAATACGATATCATTCTGATCAACAGTCTTATGCATCATCTTGATACTAACGAAGTGACGCAACTCTTAGGCAAATTATCTGATAAGCTTAATCATGATGCTAATGTTTATATTTTCGATTTGGTACTTCCTCTGAACGCTGGAGTTCCAAGGCTACTTACTAGTTTAGATCGAGGCAACTACCCTAGGGATTTTAATGTCTGGGTTGGGCTCTTTAATAATTTTTTAATGGCAGTAAGGATTGAAAAGTATTATTTAAAACTTGGACCATTCAAATTTTGGGAAATGATTTATTTCAAAGGGTCTAAAAAATGAAGGAACTATGTCCTTTCTTTCTAAGTGTTGTCTGTCCTGTTTATAACGAAGAAGGTTTGATTAGTATTTTTCTAAGAGAATTAACTGACAGCTTAGATATTCTCTCCCTTAGCATTATTAATAAATATGAAATAATTCTTATTGATGATGGTAGCACGGATAATTCATTTCAAATAATACAAGATATTGCAATATTAAATCCTCAAATCAAGTGCTTATCATTATCTAGAAATTTCGGTCATCAAAAAGCAATTAATTGTGGATTGGTGTATGCACAAGGAGATGCCGTCGTAATGATGGATTCAGACTTTCAGGATCATCCACAGGATTTAAAAAAGCTTTTAGATAAGTATTTGGAGGGTTATGACGTCGTCTATGCAATTAGAACAAAAAGAAAAGAAGATTTACGTTTACGCTTCATGTATTTCTTATATTATCGCTTCTTGAATTTAATTTCTTATCAGGAAATGCCATTAGATGCAGGTGATTTTTCAATCTTTAGTAAGAAAATATGCCGATTTATTGCTGATTCACCAGAGTCATACAAATATATTCGTGGCTTAAGAGCCTGGGTTGGATTTAAACAAACTGGTATTTTACTGGAAAGACATTCACGTTACTCTGGTAAAAGTAAATATTCGCTCTTAAAACTTATTTTACTCGCGAGTAGCGGTCTCTGTTCATTTTCATTACTACCTTTAAGACTTGCCAGCCTCTTAGGCCTTGGATTGATTGCTTTATCTAGTTGCTTCCTATTGTACACAATATTTATAAAGTTCTTCTTGGGCTCTACTCCCATCGGTTATACCTCACTGATCTTTTTGATTGTAACAGTTTTTGGTGTTAATCTGCTTATATTAGGAATTATTGGGGAATACATTGGTCGAATATATGAGGAAGTCAAACGCCGACCTCAGTTCATTGTTAGTCATAGTATAAATATTAAAGTAGATGAAGAAAAGTTATGTTGAAGAATATGATAGTCTAAGTGAAACCCACTGGTGGTGGATTAGTCGTAATAATTTTGTTTTGAATAAATTATCGAGTCTAATTCTCTCTAATCTTGAAATATTAGATGTCGGTTGTGGTTCTGGTACATTATCTAAAGAATTACTTAGATTTGGAGTGCTGACGGCGATCGAACCAGATCCTGATTTATATCAAAAAATTAAAATAGTGCCTGCGGATATTCAAAACTGCGACTTATTTGCTTTTAAAACATTTAAAAACTTTGATCTAATTGTTATGCTTGATGTCCTTGAACATATTTCTGATGATATTGCAGCAATTCAAAAGTTAGCAACTTTACTTAAGCCAAATGGTTTGGTCTTTTTAAATGTACCTGCCTATAATTCTTTATGGTCTAGGCATGATGAGCTTAATTATCATTATCGTAGGTATCACCGGGAAGAACTAGAAGCAAAATTTAGTAATCAAGGCTTTAAGATTCTTGAATGTCGTTATACATTTGCTAGTCTGTTTTTTCTTAAAAAAATATTCTTATTGATTGAGAAATATCAGGGTAATCCTAAGCAAACAATCAGAATTCCCAAGAGTTTAAACAAACTCTTGATTCATTACTTTGAGCTAGAAAATTTAATAGTTAACTGCAAGTTTGGAAGTTCTGTTTTTTTAGTTGCAAAAAAAATATAAGACTAGTTAGTGCTAAGATCTAGTCCGAGACATGTATTTTAAGCGACTTAGTATTTTTCGAGCTTAAATGATCTCAATGTTACTATTCTTAGCTGAAATTCTGTTGGTTGTTAAAATTGCCATAAGCAAAATTAACAGAAACGTTGGTTGAAATGGAAAATCTTTACTCCAAAGATTAAGCCACGATATGCAAATCATAATGATGTATAGTTGAGGTGATATTTTACCAGCAAGAAAAACCCCAGCGATGAGAGTAAGTCCAGCGTCATAATATAAGGCATGTGGCGAAATGATAACAATTAAGCATGAGGTCAGAGCTAGGCAGGCGCTCAGCTTAAATTGATGGTTTCTTTTCCAGAAGATCCAAAGCCCAATAAACAGTCCTATTGAAACTGTCCTACTAACTATCAAATAGTTTGAGTTCTGGTTTCCTAGGATTCTTTGAGCAAAGGCCTGCAGTGTAACAAAGTTATGCAAGTTGGCAATCTGATCCAAGTTAACAAAAGGTAGAACACCATCCTGAAGCCACCACCTAGGCCAATACCAGCCACCAATGGAAGTACTTAGCAGATAAAAAATAAGGATTATTGGTAAGAATCCGATCAGAATTTTAAACTTTTTACTCGCTAAGAATAAGACTACAACGGGTAGTGCAAATTGGATCTTAAACATCCAGAGCCCAAGGAAAAGGCCAGATTTGATTGGCTTATTAATCTTTAAAAAGTAGCTACTTGCTGTAAAGCAGAGTAGGCTTAATGCCGTATTTTGCCCTCCAAAAACAGCTCTTAGGATTGGGTAAAATAAAAGAGAGAGCATGAATAATTGAAATGTGTGAATTCCGAGCTTAGGGAATAATTTCTTAAGATAGTTAGAAGATAAGTAAAGAGATCCTAGCATTAGTAAACTATATAGGGCATAGGCTACTTTATAGGGAAGCATTGCTAATGGTGAAATAATCACTGCCACAAAGGGCGGGTAGGCATAGATTAGATATCCTTTAGAAACATCGGATGCAAGAAATTGCGATTGATTGTCTTGGTGGGTTTTGGGGTCGTAAAGCCTCTCACTCTCCCCTGAGTTGATGATCATTCCAGCACTATAAAATGCTGGAAAGTCCCCTCCAACTCTTCCATTGATAATTGTTTGATTATTGTTTGAGAAAAAGCAGATGATTGCAAATGCTAGTAAAATGCCAATGAAGTAAGCAGTTAATGCTAGGTGCTTTTGTCTTGCAGAAGGAGGGATTAAGCCAAGTATTCTTTGATTCTGCATATTTATTTGGAGAGTGATTCTCGAACTATACAACAGAAAATTAGATTTAAATCTACGCTTTGGCAATCGGCAATGTGAGATTCTCGGCTTAGGATTTAATATTTTTTATTTGAAGTAAAGATACTTAAAGTGAAAATAGGAATGATTAGTGGAAGTTTTTGATACAAAAAAAGCCCTATAAATAGGGCTTTAACATGACAAGAAAGAATTAACTACTTCTTCTTGGCAACTGTTTTTTTCTTAGCTACTGGCTTTTTAGCAACAGCTTTTTTAGCAACTGTTTTTTTCTTAGCAGCTGGTTTTTTAGCTACAACAGCTTTTTTAACAGCAGGCTTTTTAGCAGCTGGTTTTTTTGCAACAGCTTTTTTAACAGCAGGTTTTTTTGCAACAGTTTTTTTAGCTACTGGTTTCTTAGCAGCTGGTTTTTTAGTGGCCATGACTAAATTTCTCCATTAATTATTATACAAAAAACTTTTGTATAAAAAATCAAACTAAACAAACGTTTGATAAGTTTTTTAAAAACCGAAACTAGTTCGGTATCACTAAAGTTGATAATGACATCGACTTAGTGCCTTGGCAATATGTTTTTTTTAGGGGGTAAAGATTTTTTTTTAGGAGGTACTTTGGGAGGGGGTGTCCCCCTACTGTTTCTCTCCTAAAAAAGTGTGGCAAGTTTTAGTGAAAACCCATACTGGACGGATCGTTTTGCAATCTAACTTCAATTTGATCAGCAACTAAATCCACAAAAATTATCTGACCAATAACTTTGTCCGACTCTAAAAGTTTGCGAGCGATTTTTGTTTCCAGCACTCTTTGCAGATATCTTTTTAGTGGTCTTGCCCCATACACAGTGTCATATCCAACCTTCGCAAAATGTTCTTTGGCTTCTTCTGAGACGACAATTTTTAGATTGCGATCGCTTAATCTTTGGTCTAGATCACTAATTAGTAAGTCTACTATCTGCTTGATTTCATTAGCTAATAATGGCTTAAATAAAACTGTCTCGTCAATTCTATTTAAGAATTCCGGACGAAATGTTTTTCTTAACTCCTGTAAAACTTCTTGCCGGACAGATTCTTTAATTGAACCATTCGAATCAATTCCATGAAGCAAGTATTCCGAACCAAGATTAGAAGTCATGATAATAATCGTGTTTTTGAAGTCGACTAAATGTCCTTGGCTATCTGTAATCCGCCCATCATCTAGGATTTGTAAAAGAATATTAAAGACCTCAGGATGGGCCTTCTCAATCTCATCAAAAAGGATCACTGAATAAGGTTTCCGCCTAACTGCCTCAGTCAATTGTCCGCCTTCATCATAGCCCACATACCCGGGAGGAGCGCCAATTAATCGGGAAACAGCAAACTTTTCCATGTATTCGGACATATCTATGCGGATAATATTGCTCTCCGAATCAAATAAAGTCCGAGCAATTGCTTTAGCTAATTCTGTTTTTCCTACTCCAGTTGGCCCTAAAAAGATAAAGGAACCGATTGGTCTACGAGGATCTTTTATCCCGGCCCTTGCACGCACCACAGCATCCGCTACTAACTGCACAGCCTCTTCTTGACCAATTACTTGCTCCCCAAGTTCAGTGGTAAGATTTAGGAGTTTTTTCTTCTCCCCTTCAACTAATTTGCTAATTGGAATACCAGTCCATTTGGCAACAACATCGGCAATTTCATTTTCAGTAACGACTTCTTTAAACAGATTATTTTCCGTTCCTAGAGCCTCTTGAATAGCTTCCAGACTTGCTAATTTCTTCTCAAGTTCAGGTAAAATACCATGAGTTAATTCAGCCGCTTTACTTAAGTCATATACTCGTGTGGCGGATTCAATTTGGTGCTTAGTTTGGTCTATCTTTTCTTTTAACTCTTTAATTTGAGTTAATTTATCCTTCTCCCCTGACCATTTTACATTCATTGTTTGGGACTCGGAGTTTAGTAACGAAAGATCTGCTTTTAGTTTAGCTAGACGTTCTAAGCTTGCTGGATCTTGTTCTTTTAAGAGTGCTTGTTCTTCAATTTCTAGTTGAGTAATCTTGCGGTTAATTAGATCCAGCTCGGCAGGTAAAGAGTCAATTTCAATGCGGATTGAAGCACAGGCTTCATCCATCAGATCAATAGCCTTATCAGGTAAAAAACGCTCCGTAATATATCTATTAGATAGAACAGCAGCGGCGATTAATGCTTTGTCTTGAATTCTAACACCATGGTGAACCTCAAAGCGGTCTTTGATACCTCTTAATATGGAAATTGTATCTTCCACGCTTGGTTGTTCCACAAGCACAGTCTGAAATCTTCTTTCTAAGGCTTTATCTTTTTCGATATACTTACGGTACTCCTCTAATGTTGTAGCTCCAATACAGTGCAATTCTCCTCTAGCTAAGAGGGGCTTTAGCATATTACCAGCATCTAATGCTCCATCGGAACGACCTGCACCAACAATTGTATGTAGTTCATCGATAAATAGGATAATTCTTCCCTCAGAGGATTTAACTTCTTCCAGTACTGCCTTCAGTCGCTCTTCAAATTCCCCGCGAAATTTAGCGCCAGCTACTAAGGCTCCAAGATCTAGGGAGAAAATGGTTTTATCCTTTAGGCCTTCCGGAACATCTCCGCGGTAAATTCTTTGTGCAAGGCCTTCGGCGATCGCTGTCTTTCCTACTCCAGGATCGCCGATTAGAACAGGATTGTTTTTAGTTTTGCGGGAAAGGATTTTAATTACACGACGAATCTCTTCGTCACGCCCAATAACCGGATCTGTTTTGCCGTTAACAACCTCTTGTACTAAGTCTCGACCATATTTATTCAAGACATCGTAAGTTTCCTCTGCATTAGGGGAAGTAATCTTCCTAGAACCTCTAAATTCTTTCAGTGTAGCTAGAAAGACTTGCTCCGATATATTAAATTTAGCGAACACCTTAAAGATATTCTCTGGTTGCTTGTCTTTTAGGAATTGTAAGATGAAGTGTTCGATGGCAATTAACTGATCTCCTAAAGCTTTTGCTGGAATCTCTGCTTTTAGTAAAATCTTATTCAGACTATTGCTGTAAGTTAGCTGGCTGTTGTTAGCTCCTGAGCCAGTAATCTGAGGTAGCTTATCAAACTCGGCTTTGATTGCAGATTGAAAATCGCTTAAGGGGACTTTTAGCTTACTAAGGATAGCGGAGAGAATATTATTTTCAGTCTCTAACGTCGCTAGTATTAAATGCTCCAAGGTTACTTCTTGGTGATTATTCTGCAAGGCCATTGCTTGCGCCTTAGTTAAGACTTCGTTTGTGTGGTAGGTAAGTTTTTCTTGATTCATACCTAATATTTAAGCATCGAATGACAATTTTTCAAGGTGCTTAGTGAGCGAATCTATAATCTGTGTCAGCCAATATTAAGAAAATTAATTGGAAGTCCACTTGAAGGTCAGATGATTGGTACTACTGTTTAATTTACAACTTTGATTTTAAAATGAATCTCATCAATTGAGTCATCTTTAAATCCTTTTAGGTGAAGGATAGTTCCATTTGATACTTTAGGTGGAATGGATATCTTAAGTTTTTTTTCTTTGAGAATTTCATTTCCAAGACTATCTTGATCGATAATTTGAAAGGCGAACTCCTGATAACCACCATCTTCCGCCAGCGTCCTACTTAACTCTAGGTCGGAATAAAATTTATGGGGCATATTCTGAGTTAATTTTTTAATAACTTGGATGATTAGGGGCCAATACCGCTCTTTGTATTTGGTAATAAGAGATACTGGATGTCTGGATTCTCTGGATTTAGTCTTGTTGGGCTTAATTGACCTATCGTGTAGCTCCCTCAGTCGAGGATTTGTTAGTACTTTGTAAGCCTCATTGATTTCACGAAAGTCAGCCGAAAAATTATTCTTTCTGGATAGGTCGGGATGAAGTTTAAGTGCTAGACGACGATAGGCAATGGTTAGCTCTTTTTTGGAGGCGGAAGATGGAACTCCGAGTAATGTATAGTAGTTTTTTGCCGAATGCATACAGCTAAAATAACCAATAATTGCTTTTTTGGATACTAGGAAAGCTAATTAGACTTGATTTGTGTTGGAAGAGTAGCGACGGGTAGGATCGAACTACCGACCTCAGCGTTATGAATGCTGCGCTCTAACCATCTGAGCTACGTCGCCATATCATGGAATAAATACTATAAACACTTAAATAATTCAAATCTGTAGCTTGAGAGTTAGGCACTATCAATTTAGCACGATAATAAAAGTTTACTATCCTAACCCAGCATTTTATCCTTAATTTTATAGCCTGTACTAAACCATAATTATTTTATAAATTAACCAAGTCAAAGAGTTAACCCGCATAATTCATCAGTGATTAGAAAGAAATAAAATTTCTTTATAATCCCGATGACTTACGAGGGATTTAGAAATTTTTTAAAATTATAGTGTGTCATCGGGGGAGCACTACTGCGAAAAAGAATTTTGGCTCCATTTTGAACGAAAAAATGCTCCTGTCTTCGCCAAAGGCTACGGCAAGGCAGGCGTGAGACCTCCGTCTCACTGTGCTTTTTTAGTCCAAACTGAACCAAACTCTTGTCCCGTCGTAGCTTTAGCGAAGAAGGATCTTCTCCTCGCTACGTGCACTGATGAATAATGCGGGTTAGTAATCGAAAATAATGGATTTAACAATTTATCTTAAAAAATTTGGTTCTCGAATTGAGATTTTCGAGGATCTTACCTGTCTATCTCAGGTTGAAGAGAATGACTTAATTTGGGTTGATGTGGAGACTGATCAGCCTGAGGATTTAGAAGAACTGGCTAATTTTTTCCATTTGCATGAATTAGCCGTGGAAGACTGTTTTACCATCGGACACTTTCCAAAGTTAGAAGAATATAACAATTGTCTGTTTTTGATGATTCGGGGACTTAAAAACACAGCGGAAATTGAAGAGATTCGAAATAGTGAAGAGCTAGATGAAGAGTATAACTCAGAAAAGCTAACTCGTGGAATTGGAATTTTCCTAGGGAAAAATTTTATTATTACTCATCGGCTTTATGAAGTTTCTTGGTTAGATGCTTTTTTACGTCAATTTAAAAATAGCCCAGAAATTTACGAAAACTTTAATCCTCAAGATTTAGCCTTAAGAATTTGCAACACATTATCCTCCCGTTTCTTAAGAGGTGTGAACTATTTTGAAGATGAAATTGATTTGATTGAGGATGATATTATTCAGCGCCCAGAGAAGTTTGATATGCTTAATCTTTTAGATATTAAGCGTGACTTAAACATTTTAATTTCAATTGCTCGCGATCAAAAAACAATCTTTTCTCGACTTTCTCAAGAGCCGAATTTAGTTAGTAGTCGGCAGATTCGACGTTACTACAAAAACATTGAAGATCGGATGAGTACTACGATGCAATCACTTCAAAGACTAATTGATAACTTAGGAAGTGTACGCGATGTTTATTTAGCCGTATCCAACGTTCGTTTAAATGAAATCATGCGGGTGTTAGCTGTGATTACAACTTTAACAGCTCCGCTAAATGTAATAGCTGGTATCTATGGAATGAATTTCACTCGAATCCCTTTTACTGATTATCATTACGGATTTTTCTTTATTGTGATGATGATGGTTCTTACTACCCTCTTGCTAGTAGCCTACTTCAGAAAAAAGAGATGGGTGTAAGATTTTCAAAAATTATTCGCAAAGCGAATAAAAAACTAAAATCTTATCCGCCAAAGCTCCAATATATCTGTTCATACCTTGAACATCCACTAGCGACGGTGGATTCTAAAATAACTTCAGGGTCTATTGTCATACTTATTCGCAAAGCGAATAAAAAACTAAAATTTTATCCACCAAAGCCCCAAGATATCGGTTAATACCTTCAACATCCACTAGCGACGGCAGATTCTTAAACAACGACTAAGTTTAAGCATCACCTAAGTCCACTCCTCAACCTCATCTTTCGCCACCTCACTCACTGGTTCCTTACTAAACACCCGAAATAACTCATCCCGTAATTCTTGAAAATTAGATCTTTCCAAGGCTGAAACACAAATTGCTGACCAGTCTTGAATTAAGTCCTTAAGTTCTGAAGGAGACGTTAAATCAATCTTATTAAGAATATTAACTTTAGGTATTTCACCAAATCCAGCATCGGCAATTTGTTGTTCAACAGCTTGATGTCTCTCTTGGATTTCTGGGTCACTAGCATCATGAACATGAAGAATTAAATCAGCATTGCCAATCTCTTCTAAGGTTGCTCGGAAGGCTTTCTTTAATTCCTGAGGTAATTCCCGAATAAATCCTACTGTATCGATGAGAACTAGATTTAGACCATAATTACCTTGTTGGTAGGCATCTGAATCCTCCGGAGTTTCTAAAAAAATCCTTCTTTGAGTTGGATCTAGCGTCGCAAATAGTTTGTTTTCAACTAAGGCTTCTGCTTTCGACAAAGCATTAAACAGAGAAGATTTACCAACATTGGTATAACCAACTAAGGCGACTAGTGGAATTGGCTTACCAGCTCTTTTTTTGCGACGTAGCTCACGTTGATTACTTAATTTATCAATCTGGTTTTCCAGCAATCTAATTCGATCTCGATAATAACGTCGACTTACTTCCAGTTTTGTCTCCCCTGGCCCTCGTCCGCCAATTCCTCCAGTTAAACGAGAGAGTCCACTATCTAGGTCAATCAGCTTAGGTAGATTATATTTTAGCTGTGCTAGCTCCACTTGGAGCTTACCATCGCTACTTTTAGCGCGAAGAGCAAAGATATCTAGAATTAACATACTTCGATCGATGACTTTCAGATCCGTTGAGGTATTAATACTACGCCACTGAGCAGGAGTTAATTCTCGATCGAAAATTAGCAGGTTGGCATCAAGGCGCAGGGCTTCTAAGGTGATTTCTGTTAATTTCCCCTTTCCCACTAAAGTTTTTGGATCTAATTTTCTCTGTTGTAGGTATTCCCCAACAATTTCTACCCCTGCTGTCCTTGCTAACTCGCGCATCTCTAGCATCCGACTTTGGATATTTACTCGACCTTTCGAATAGACTCCAATAATAAGGGCGCGGTCGGTAAGGTTGCCTTTAGTGTTTAAAGTTGTTGCGCCTAGCTCTTGTTCTAAATCTTGAATCCAATCTAGGTAGTCAATTTCTAGTTGATGTAGAAAAATATCTTCTTGAGTTTCGTATGTAAGCGATGTCTGCGAGGTTCTAGGAATTAACCAAGCCCAGGAAAGCTTAATTTGATTGCCGGCTAATTTAACTACAGCAACGCTATCTAAGCGAAGTTTTTCTAAGTCGGTCAAAACATCTTGGGGGATTTTCAAGTCTGGTTTATTTGAGAATTCTGTTTGAACAAGCCTTAACTTTCTTAAATTTCCAGAGGCTGTTCGAAGTCGACCAAGATCTGGTAAGTACAAAAGATCATTTTTACCAACGATCACACTGACGACTCTAGCATTCCGATCTATTAACAGTCCTAGTTTTCGCTTTAGCTCTTCGGCTTTTAAGGCTAACTCACGGGCTAGGTCTTGGCTAATAATCTCTGAGGTCGAAATATTCCGACTAAAAAAACGATCTAATTCTCTAATTTCTTTAGATGATAAACCTGAGAGATGTCCGATTACTTTTTGAGCCATATTGTTACAACAAAAATATTTTCTGTAGTAGTGCTTTCCTGATGACACACTATAATTTTAAAAAAAACTTCCAACTCCCTCTTAAGTCATCGTGATTAATAAGAAATTATATTTCCTTTTAATCAACAATGGATTGTGCTGATTAGGCTGACTTGGCTGCGGTACGACAAGCATTGATCATGTTAAACGGAATAATCGCATTTGATGAGAAATTCAAATATCCGTTTGTATTTAATGAAGAAAGAGTTGTAGATCTACTTAGCAAATGAAAATTTTGCAAATCTTGGAAGATTCCAGTTTTCTGATCAATTAAGAGGTTAGAGTGATCCTCGGTTTCAATGTTTTTAATATTGTTCTGTAAACAAAAGCCCACGGGAATATCAGGATTTCCAATTAAGCTATCATTAATTTGCTTAGCTTCTGAAAAATAAAGTTTAGGTTGATTAAAAATAATTCCTGTTGCTAAATCAATTTGATATTGTTCTAAAATTGCTGATTCGGAGTGAACATCTGCGATTTTTTTTAGAAGCAATGTAAAAGAAGTACCTTCCGAATATAGAATTCCTCCATTGTCGAGAAAGGCTTTAAGGGAAGTATAGAAGTTGTCTGATTTTAATAAGTCTTTCCAGTAATCCATTAATTGTAACCCTGGTAGGTAGAGGCCAGAAATATTTGCGGGTAACTTGTTATCAACAAGTGGTGAAAATGAAATTAGTTCTGCGCCAAGGTAGCGAAGTAAAATTAGATTGTTTTGATAGAGTAAGTTGAAAGCCGAGTCCAGAGCTACCCCAATCCTACAAATACTTTTTTGAGGAGAGGCTTGGAATTTATTTAGGACGATTGCCGGAGCTTGACGGGCGATATTAAAGAGTGAATCAATGTTAAGTTGATGGAAGATTGTCTTTGTAAAATCTAGTCGTGGTTCCCTTCTTTGAAATTTAAAATCATATTGATTATTAATACCCAATGGTAGTTGGAACTCTTGAGCTAGTTTTACTGGTGAATTAATCACCAAAAAATCAGGAAAATATTCAGTAATTAATTTTTTATAAGGATTTGACGACTGATTGCTCTCCTCTTGAGAGTCCAGATTAAAAATTCCGGCAAGACTGAGTCCATTAGCAAAACTTTTGAACCCCTTAATTTGTGGAATAATTCCATTTCCTAATCCTTCAGAGTTAATACAAAGGATTGTGGGTGTTCCAGTTCTAATTGCTAATTCTGCTGGACTATTAGCAAAACTAGCAATTCTTGGTCCATCAAAAAAACCTGCCGGCGAGCAGATTAGCTGAATTTGTGCTCCAAGTGAACTAGTGTAAAGATCCACCAACATTTGATCAAATGATTCTAGTTGAGGTTCTAAGCAGGGAACAAATCGACCTAAGCTTTCTCTAAAAGTTTGAGCTAAGTTAAAATGTGTTCCATAGATTGCTATCGATACAGCTAAGCCTTGATCCTTCAGGAAGCTAGCTAGGGCAAAGGTCAGTTGCTCCGCAGAACAATTGCTACTAACTCCAGAAATAAAAATCCTTGGAACGCTGAGTTGCAAAGTGAAGGATGACATCAATCAGCTATTTCCTTTTTAAAATTAGGTAGTGATCAGCTAGGGAGCGAATACTATCGGAGCGAGATTTTAGAGCATTTTTTAATTGAACTGAGTTTTGTTTGCTATTTAGAAGTTCAACAGGCTGCCAGTAGTAACCTAAGTCTTTTTCAATCATCTGGGTTAGAGCATCAGATAAGTTAATAATATTAGTGTTTAGGTTGATATCTTTTAAGTGTAAAACCGCAAAGCGTCCTGGTACTAGTACTCGGGCAAACTCAGTTAGCGTTTCATTCATAAAGCCTAGCCATTGTTCCATGCTATTAGAATTTGCTGGGTTTTTAGAGCAATCTAAATCTGAGAACCAATGTTTTAGCCAATGATCCGCTGGGTTAACCGTTTGCACAGGCAAAGGTAGGCTCGTTAGGATCATGTTAACAATCGGTTTTGTCAGAAAAGATAGATCTCTGGCATCAGTTGCTTTGAATACTGTTAATTCAGAAATCTTATTTAAGATTGATGGAAGTCCATCACTAGTAACATGGGCTGTCTTTTTTAATAGACGAGGAAGGACCGAACGATATTCGGGTCTTTGACGACGCTCAATATTTAGTTGCTTTTGAATTTCAGGTGATAAGCTAACTTGAGGATTAGTAAAGGCAGATAGATAACTACTGTTATTCCCGTTTAATAGACTCCAGGTAACAACCTCTAAGAAACGTGCGGTTGGACGATAAGAATTTAAGAGTGCTTTTTTAAGATTAATTAGTTCTCGTAAAGTTTCTGGATCGTAAAATTCTTCTAATGCTTTTAAGCTTGGATCGAAAGCTACTGGTTTTTTTAGGTTAATTGACTGTAAGAAAAGTGTAACTTCGGTAATGTCTGCTGGTTGAAGTTTGGCAGCTGTCATGCAAAGAGCCAGTGGATATATATCGCTGCAATATGGAATTCTTCCTGATAGTGCTATTGCAAGTGGAATGTTGCCTGAGCCGCAAAATGGGTCTAACACGATCTCACCATTACTGGAGTAACGGTCAATAAAATAGTTACTAATTTCAGCCCGAGAAGGATCTGTAAAATTAATCAGCCCAAACAGAGAGTGAAAGCGCTCATTGCTCCCCTCACCAACCTGAAAATCAATATCTCTCTTCTGAAAAGAATCAGGCCGAAGTAATTTTAATTTTGCTGGACTAACCATTGCACCTCAAAAATGATCAAAAACTTAACTATCAAAAATAGCTGTTTTAAGACCCGCAATTAGCGTCTTTTAAAACAAATACTTAGAACCTCGATTTGATAGAAATAAAAACCTTAGGAATAATTTGATTGTAACGTTCAAATGAAAAACGGGCTAGATATAAAATTTCTTAATTAGGTTAACGGCTTGTAATTATTAGTTAATATTAAATATTTATTATTAGCAGTTTCTAGAACCTTGTTTCAAAGGATTGCCTTGAGGCAACAAACTTAAGGAGCTTATAAGGTATTTAGAAAAGCTTCCAGTCTATCTGCGGCAAGCTTCAATTGGCTTTCGTTTGTAGTTAAGGATATACGAAAATATCTTTCTAATTTTTCACCAAAAATTTCTCCAGGCTGAAGAGCTAGCTTTTGCTTAAGTAGTAATTCCTGACAAAAAGTGAAACTGTTTTTAGTAATTTGAGGGGGGAGCTTACACCATAAGTAGCAACCTGATAATTCTGATTCTACTTGAATAGCTAGCTTTTTAAGTCTATTTCCAAGCAAGTCTGCTCGAGCACGATAAGTATCTTTAGTTATCTTGGAGTAATCATGACCAGAGCTAACGGCAAAGGCAACTGCTCTTTGAAATCCTTGGTAACTGCCATAGTCAACTTCAGTCTGGTTTTGGATTAGTTCTTTAATTAGCCCTGCCTGACCTAGGATGATTGCTAAGCGCCAACCGGCTAAAGAGTGACTTTTAGATAAACTAAAAATTTCAAATAAGGAATGATTAATTCCAGCAGCTAGTAAGCTTGGGGCATGTTCTTGTTCAAAAGTTAGATCGGCATAGACAAAATCATTAATGATCCAAGTTGCTAATTCATTTAGTTCCTTAGCCAGAGAAGCGTAGAAATTTGAGCTGACAATCTTTCCTGTCGGATTATTTGGGAAATTAAGAATGAGGATATCAATTTGATTTTCTGTAATTAGATCTTTGATGTTTGCGACTAAACTTACTTCGCTTTGATTTAGGTTATAAAAAAAACAATCACTACTTGTTTGCTTGGCAAGTTCTAAGTGCATTGAGTATGTTGGGGTTGGTAATAAAACCTTTGGTTTTCGATTATTCTTTTTATAAAAAAGATTTAAAATATTAGCTATCGCCGAATTAGTTCCTCTGGCAATTGTTATCTGATCCTGCCAATTAACCTTAACGTTGTATTTATCCTGATATCTACTAGCTATTGCCTGTCTAATCTCCGGCAGTCCTTGAGCAGAGGAATAGCGGTGAGCATTGTTTTGTAGACTGAATTCTAAAAGCTTATCAATAATCTGTTTTTCTGGTTGGAGATCAGGGTTGACGATGGAAAGATCGATATAATTATTCGCACTAGTAAAAACAGAAAGTTTTAACTGATGAAATTCTTTTTTTAGGTGCAGGCAATTTTCGAAATTCATTGATTGCTTATGGACAAATATTGTTCCTCTTTAGTTTTCTTGTTGATGGAAAATACCCAAGAATAATCAGCTAGATTATAAATTGAGTAGGTTGAAGAAATAAAGTCCAGTGCTAAAGTTACCCTCAATAGAAATCTTATTATTCAGTAAGGCTATCTGAGGGTTAAGTTGAGAGTTTAGGATTTTCTCCAGAACTTCAGCTGAGATATTCATTTGGGTTTCAGCTTTTTTGTTTTCTTTAGTAACGATTAGTTCGTTAGGCATGAAGGAGCAGTGATAGTATTTACGATCGACATTAATTAAAAGGTCTCGTTTGAAGATTGGATCTAGTTGTGGAGATTTCTTCAGGTACATTTTCGGTAGATCTTTTAAAAAGATTTTATCACAAACGTCATCTTTACCCTTTAAATTAATTTCTGGTGCCAGTGGAGCTTTCGGTGTTTCAGGATTTTCTTCGGCAGCATTCCACTCGGAAATCTCTTCCCTAATATGATTTAGCTCAGTATCCTCGTCTTCTTCTAGCTCTTGAGCAGAGAGAACTAGTTCCGCTAAATCGGCAGTCGGTGCTTGGGCTAGTTCCGTAATCAATTCTTGTGGTTGTTCTGATTCAATATTAACTGTATTTTCGTTGTTACCTGAAATCGGGTCTTGTGGTTCTGTAGCCATTTTTGTTACTTAAATTATATGAGTTCTAATATACCTAATGAAAGTAGCAAAAAACGTCATTTTTTACTAGTAGCGATTACTGGTGGAATTGCCTCAGGTAAATCAACAGTCGCCCTAAATTTGCAATCTCCTGAAATCAAATTAATTGATGCAGATAGTTTGGCCAAAATAGCTGTAGATCAAGTTCCAGGTGTGTTAGAAGCCATAGTACAAGCTTTTGGGGCCAAAGTTTTAGATCAAAATCAAAGACTTAACCGAAGCTTAATGGCTGAAATCATTTTTTCTGACTCCCGCGCTAAAGAGAAATTAGAAGCAATTATTCACCCAGAAGTTCAAAATTTGCTTCAAGCAGAACTTCTCACTATTCCGCAATCAGTTAAGATAGTTATTTACCTAATACCATTATTAGTCGAAGCAAATGTAGATTGTTCTAGGTTTGATTTGATAGTTTCTGTTCTAACAGAGCCGGAGATTGCATTAGAGCGAATTATCAAGCGAGATAATTGTTCTAAAGAGTTAGCACTTAAAAAAATAAAATCTCAAGCAAGTAATGATCAAAAGCTAAAAATTTCTGATTATACTATCTTCAATAATGGATCGCTTTTAGATTTAAAGGAGAATGTTCGTTATTTTGCTGAGTTTCTTAAAGGTAGAATTCCTTGTTAAGTATCCCCTGCTTGTCAAAAATATGAGTTGTTGCCATAGTTTAAGTTGAATTCGGTGTTTTCTTGGAGTGCTAAAATTAATAATGTTTGTAGATCAAAATCAACAAAAATCAGTGTGGAACTTAATACTTTTTAAAAATAATCGTTCTGAATTATTTTTAAACATGAGTTTGCCAATCATTTTAGGAATAATTTTTATTTCGGCTTGGTTTGATGAAGCAAATTATTTAAGTTCTATCTCTCCTACCCTTGGCTTTTTAATAGTTTTAGGGATTTTTGAATTAAGTTATTATTTGATTATCAGAAGTTTATTTAAAGCTTCAATTCTGAGTGTGGAACTCACCGCCTTTGGAGCCGTTTATAAATACTCTAAATTAAGTTCGAAACAACAAAGACTGGCACTCTTAGGTGCGATGTTAGTACTTGCTAGTAGTAGTTTGGTTTTTGGAATCTTAATTCAAAATTTTAAATCATGGGCAGATTTACTAGGTTCCTGGCAGACATGTTCCTTGTTATTATTTGTTATTAATATCTTACCAGTACCACCCACAAAAACTTACCTGCTATTGGAAGCTCATTTATTAGCGGATCGTCAGAGCAGCAAATTAGCTACATTTAATAAATTTTCTCAATATTTTTTATTGTTCTTGTTATTTTTTAGTATGCAATATGGTAGTCTGCTAATTGTCGCAATCGTTGTCTTACTTAGTATTTATGGGGTTAATCGAATTCAAAAAAACAAGTTATTAGCTGAGTTCTCGCGCTATCAACTAACAGATATTTTAATTCCTAAAGAAAGACTGGTTTGTTTTTCTGCTCTGTTAACTAGCCGTAAAGCCGTATACTTAGCCGTTAATTCTTTTCAAGAACATTTCCCTGTTCTTCAGGAGAAGAAATATTTAGGCTTAGTTACTAAGTCTCAGTTAATTAAGAATATCGCTATCGCTGAAGATGAATATCTTCGAGCACTATTAGATCGAAAACAAGTAACTGTTCGGATGGATCAAACTTTAGACTCTATTGCGCAAATCTTCTTAACGACAAACTATGCTGTCCTTCCTGTTTTAGATTTTGATGATAATTTTATTGGCCTTGTTGTAAAAGACAAGGTAAGTGAGTTTGATTTGATCAAGAATATTGAAGATCAAAATCAGAAAGATAAAGATTCTGAGCTTTAGTTGATAATTGAAATAGTTTGATTGTATAAAAGGTAATTTCTAAACTACTCCGACCAGATAATGGAAATAAGTAAGCTAAGCGAAAAATTTGCTATCTTGGTGATTGAGGTTCTTGGTCATATACCACTAAGTGTCAGGGCTTATCTTGGTTCGGCAACAGGCTATATTGCCTATAAATTTGCTAAGCGAGAAAGAAAAATTGCCGAACTCCAATTACAAAAAATCTTAAAAATTAATAATTCTAAGAAAATAACGGCACAGATTTTCCGATTTTTTGCTATTAATCTTTGGCAGACACTTAATTTATTTCCCATTTTGGATCAGCATGAAACAAAAATTAGCATTAATAATCAGGATCTTTGGAATGATTTAATTAATTATCCTAAGCCAATTATCGCGCTTACTGGCCACACAGGAAACTGGGATTTGCTGGCTGCCTACGTGGTTAAGCGTGGTGCTAAGATTGTGACAGTTGGTCGAATGGCTAGGGGGTCTATCTCACAGTCAATCTTGAAACATCTGCGTGAAAAATATCAGATTAAAACTATTTGGCGTAAAAGCTTAAAAGATACTCGCGAACTTTTAATGGAATCCTCCAAGGGTACGATTATGGCGGTCTTAATTGATCAAGATATCAAGGCAAAAGGTATAAATTCCAATTTTTTTGGCTTGCCATGTAAGACCCCTACCGCACTTTTAGAATTAGGATTAAAAGTTGACGCCCGAATTGTTTCTGCCTTTATGTTTCAAGAACCAAACGGAACCTATCAATTATATTTAAACGAAATATCAGCAGAACTTTCTATCTCCCAGATCGTTAGCCAATATCATCAGGATTTAGAAAATTTATTACTTAGGTATCCGGAACAATGGGTTTGGTTTCATAAGCGATGGCGAACAAATATTGGGATTGATGGAAGTCTTGTTACGATGTCTAGTAAGGAATATCTAGATTATTTACAAAAGTTGTAACTATATTTTCCAATTTATATTGATTAAATAAATCCAATGAAGATTATTTTCTTATTAATGATTTTAATGATTTCCTGTCAGAGTACTACTCCTGCTAGTTTTTCAAAACAAGCAAAAGTGTTCTTGGAAAATAAAAAATATGAGCAAGCAATTGATGCCTATGAAAAACATATTCAGTCACGCTTAAAGCGTAAGTCCCGTCCAGAATGGGAAAATCCATACGTTTATTATCTAGATATTGGTGATATTTATCTTCTTCAAAGTAATTTAGAATCCGCCTTGAAATACTATTTTTTAGCCGAGGAAAACAAGGTTGATCCAAGTTTAGTGAGTGATCGTTTAAGACGAATTGCTACTTGGTATGAGGATAATAATAAATTAGATTTAGCCTTAGAGCATCTACAAAAGTATCAAGATAGAGACCCAGAATTTTTTAACATGATGTTAGATCGGCTAGCTAAAAAGTATGCTCAAGAAAATTAATTATGGTGAAAGTACTTCTGGTTACGGACCTATGAGCCGAGCTAGGGATTGTTCTGCTTGTAGTTTAATGATGGGATCTTTTTCTATCTGAGCTAGTTTTTCCAAGTAAGGAATATGTGAGCTTAGTTTTAAGTTTGCTGTTACAGCACAAGCATTTCTAAGTAATCCTTGTCTTTTTGTCCTCATAATTGGACTACCGGAAAATCTTTTAAGAAATTCATCTTCACTAGGGATTGATAATATTTCAGCAAGGGAGAGCTGCCCCTCTTTCGCAATATGATCTGAAAAATCCTCCCAAGCATCATGCTTATTTTTCTTCATAGTAGCAAAGTTAAACGGACAGACTTCTTGGCATATATCACATCCAAAGAGCCATTCTCCAATTGCTTCCTGTTCCCAGGGATTAAGTACTCCCCTTTTCTCGATTGTGAGGTAGGAAATGCATCGACTTGCGTCTAATTGGTAAGGATTAACAAAGGCTTTTGTTGGACAATTATCGATGCAACGCTTGCAGGAACCACAGCTGTAATCAAGGACTGGTAAAGCTTGCTCTGTAATCTCCACATCCCATAGGAGCTCTGATAAAAAGCAGAAGGAGCCTAGTTTTGGGCGAATTAACATGGTGTTCTTACCGATAAAGCCTAAGCCAGAGTTCTGCGCATAAAATCTTTCTAATAAAGGAACTGCGTCAGCAAAATAGCGATAGTTAAAGTCAATTCCAAGTTCTAATTTTAAGCCTTGAACAAAGCCTTTTAAGTGTTTTTTGATAATTTTATGATAGTCCTTACCCCAGGCGTAACGAGCGACTTTGGCATGTCCTGGCTTGAGTGTTGGTCGCTGAGCAGAGGAATAACTGATAGTGAAGACGATAATACTTTTTAATTCTGGAAAAAGTTGACTAGGTTCACACAGTAGCTCAGGGGCTCTTTGCATATACTCCAAATCTGCCGCATATCCTTGGTCTTGCCAAAATTTTAGATATTCCTTCTGAGAGTTAGCATTGTTGGTTGAAGTAAATGCTAGTGCTTGCAGGCCAAATTTTTTGGCAAACTCTTGGATTTGAATAAAGTTAATTTTGGGCACTAATTAGTTTTTAATATCAAGGAATAAGCGAAGCTTAATTAGTATATATTTAGTAGAGGAAAGTGGGAACAACTTGATTGCCTGGGTTTGTTAAGAGGACTAGAGGTAGAAAGCACCCAAGATAATTTGTAAGAATTACCTCGGGTGATAAAATTAGTAGTTATGATTCACAGTCATCATCTACTTTTACTTTTTCAACGATATTATCAACTCCGGCAACGTGACCTTCGATTCCGGCACAGTCACCTACTTCTAAGTCTTCATTGCTAATTACGTTATTATCCCCATCTAAATACTCGGTATCAGCATCTAAGACATAGACTTCACCATCAACACTTAAGCTTACAGAATCAACTGACTCTAGAAAGCCATGAGCCTCAAACTCAATTCCATCTTCAAATCCATCATTGTCACTATCATCATCACTTGGATTGCTTCCATCAATCAACTCATCAGAGTCATCTAATCCATCGTCATCGCTATCAGCACTACATTTGTCTAAATCTAATGCACCTTCTATGTAGTCATTTAAATTATCATCATCAGAGTTATTATCATCAGAGGTTTGATCGATAACTTCAAGTTGTGCTTCAGGACTTAAGCGATTAAATTTTTTGGCTAAGGCTTTTTCCGTACGATGAAGTTTTTTCATTAGTTGTAAAACTTGTTTCTTATGTCCAGTTTTATCCTTCGAGGAGTTCTCAGACATGGCAGCACTGGTGAGGATTAATGTTGATACAAGAAAAACATAGATCAGATTTTTCATGGTTTTTATTTTAATAAAATAGTTGTTAATTATATTTCAGGATAACTATACCTACCATAAAGTATCGACCGAAAATTGAACAGGGATTAATCTATAAATAAAAATATTTATAAATTAAATTAGGTAAGTAGAAGAGAATACTATAATATTATGCGATGAATTATTATTGAATTGAAAAACGCTTCCAAATGGGCGTAAGCCCATTTGTGGTTAGGCAGAATCTTTGGTTTTAGGTAGAAAAGTCGCTAACGACTCCTGTTCTTAAAACGTCCCCAACGGGATTCGAACCCGTGTTACCAGCGTGAAAGGCCGATGTCCTAGGCCTCTAGACGATGGGGACCCAAGGAGTGCGATTATTAACTATTATCAGTAATTATGTCAATAGATTGGGAGAATTGTATTTAATAAATTTCTCGCAGTTTTAGTTTTGTTCGCGCGGAGGATTTTGAAGTCTTTTTGTAATTCTTCCTTTGCTTAAATCATAGGGGGAGATTTCTACAGTAACTCTATCACCTGGAACGACTTTAATATAATACTTTCTCATCTTACCAGAAAGATAAGCTTTAATTACGTGACCATTGTCACATTTTACGCGAAACTCAGCACCAGGAAAACATTCCTCTACTAAA
Organism: bacterium; assembly: GCA_031385045.1. GTDB lineage: Bacteria > Bdellovibrionota_C > UBA2361 > UBA2361 > CALJRW01 > JANNBC01. Next base: position 23,824 of record JANNBC010000042.1, read on the forward strand.
CCATCCATTTCAATTGCATCGCCTGCCATAAGTAATAATTCTAAATATAAATATACTGTTCTTGATCAACTAAAAAAATTTAATTTCTCTTTGAATAAAAAATTTCTTGCACTGATTTATTTAAGAAGTCCTAGTGTTCTTCAACGGGACCAAGTTTTCTAAATCTTTGATAGCGCTGTTCTAGCATTTCTTCTACACTTAAGCTACTTAGCTGCTCTAAGTGACGAATCAAGACAGGCAGTAAATTCTCAGCGGCTTCTTTATGATTGCGATGTGCACCACCAATCGGCTCAGGAACAATTTCATCAATTACCCCCAAAGCTAATAGCTTATCTGCTGTCAAATTTAAGGCCTCAGCCGCAACTGCAGCATAGTTGGTACCAGAGTCAGTTTTCCCCCAAAGAATAGAAGCACAGCCCTCTGGAGTGATTACAGAGTAACAAGAGTTCTCTAACATTAATACTCGATCACCTACGCCTAGTGCCAATGCTCCACCACTTCCACCTTCACCGATTACAACGCAAATAATTGGAACCGAAATTTCCGCTAATTCCTGAATATTTCTGGCGATAGCTTCCGCCTGGCCACGCTCTTCAGCTTCTAGTCCTGGGAAGGCGCCTTGGGTGTCAATAAAATTAATGATTGGTAGCTTAAATTTTTCAGCCATCCTAAAAAGTCTTAATGCTTTGCGATAACCATCGGGGTTAGCCATTCCAAAATTACGATAAAGACGATCCTGAGTGGTGCGACCTCTTTGATGTCCAATCAACATCACTTTTAGGCCTGCGAGTCTTGCTGTTCCCCCTACGATTGCTGGATCGTCACGAAATAGACGATCTCCATGGAATTCAATAAAATCGGAAGTTAAGTATTTAATAAAATCTAATGTAAAAGGCCTATCGAAGTGTCTAGAGAGTTGAACCCGTTGATAAGGAATAAGTTTTCCATAGATATCAGCCGTAAGCTTTTGAGCTTGGCGTTCTAATTTGGCGTAATCCTCAATTTTACTTTGATCTCCACTAGCAATCTGATCTTTTAATTCTTCTAGCTTAGTTTCCAGTTCAACTAATGGTAATTCAAAATCTAAAGGTGATTTAATTGGCATATAACTTTTCCGTTATTTTATTTCTAGAGTATTTATTGTCATAAGCATGCTCACCAGATTCAAAGTAGAGCAAGATTATCTATTAAAGAAAAATTAAAAATTATATTTTAAATTTCTTTATCTTTAAATTTTGACACAAAGTAGCATTAATTTAATTTAAATTCAAAATGCTGACAAACCGTTAGATCAGATAAAGAAACCCCCTAACTAACTGAATTTTATTAATCTATTTGGTATAAAGCTAATGTTGAATCACATTTATTATTACCGCTCAGGACGATCTTGGCATTGGCTTTTAAGAAATTATCAAATTCTGTCTTATTAATTGCTAGTGGTTGTTTGATTAGTTGCTTAGGAGTGTCATTAGTAATGATTGAATCTAGAGTTCGATCATAAATTAAAAAATCTACACCTAAGGAATGCATGGCTTCCGTTGTATTATAACCTTTGAGATTATTTAAGAATTTTATGGTGAGAAAAGATCTGAAGGGGTTTTCTTGGAAGGATAGCCAGTAGGCATCGTCTGCGCACATTACAGCACTTGTCGGGATTAGTTTTTTTGCTGAATTAATAAATTCTATTTTATTATGATGACAACTATTATCTCTGATACTTGAGATGATCGACAGTGAATTATAAAGACTAAAGTGAAGCAATATTGCGAGCCCAATGTACGGAAAAATCTGGGATATTTTTGAATTTTTAGGGATGTCCCAGATTAGTTTATAGATAAAATGAGCGACTAGAATACTAGCAATTGGAAAGATAATAGTAATATTTAGAATATGAAAACTTGGAATTATTGCTGGTGTAATTAGCAGTAGTGTTAATGTAAAGAGTGAGATTATCTTATCAGAATTATGATGATAGCGAATGGAAAGTAGTAAGCCCAGGAAGATTGTCCAGTAGATTGGTGTAATTAAGTTTAGATAGAAAAATAGCTCCTTAAGTGATTCAAGGAATTGTTTAAAATCTAAGTTAAGTATTGTTGGAGTTCTGCTATCGGAAATTGTAATTTTCTTTAATTTTAAAATAGCTTCTTGATAAGGAAGGATTTTTAGTAGAAAATATAAGCCCCCCAAGCTTAAGAGTGTTACTGTAAATAGCCAAAAGTTAGAGTTCTTAAAGATTAGCTGGCGATATTTAAAGATATAAAGTGAGTAGATTAGCGGTAGATAAACAATTGTCCTTGGATGAATATCCAAACTAATTACCAGTATTATTCCTGCTAACAAGTCTTTGTAATGCTGATTCTTAGCGTTACTTAAAACTAAGTAGAGTGATGTTAGACATAGAATACTGGCCAAGAAATCATTTCTAGGTAAATGAGAGAAATAGAAGAAATTAGCAGAAAATCCTACCAGACAAACTGCTATTAGTCCTAATTTCCAGTCTCTGATTTCTTTACCGATTAAAAAAATTAGTATTAGACAAAATGGGATTAGGAGAAGGCTCGTTGCTCGCACGGTTAGTAGGTCAATTTTTCCAAAAAAGTAATAAGGCAAATCTTGGATCGCTGGCGAGAAGATGCTATAGAGGTTTTCTCCACCAGGGATTAGATTGATATAGGAAGATTCTATTGGACTAATCCTAGAATGTTCGCGGACATTGGCTTTAATTCTTGCAGCCACTTGCCCATCATTTGAGGATGATTCTGGGTATTTAGTAATAGTTAAGGCGTGAAACAACGAGAGAAAAAGTATTAGGCTAGCAACAGTAATGGTTTGATAACGAAAATATTGTCTGAGCATTTTTCGTTGGGTAGCGCTAATGAATACAACAAGATGCTGTATGCGCAGGAGTAAGAAGCCTTAAATGAAACTAATTAGGCAACTTAAGCATGATGAGAGATTCTTAATGAATATACAAAACAAACTTCTTTCCATAAAAACATGGAAAGAAGTTCTTTCTTAGGCATTAAGCAAAAAATTTTGCTTGTCTGCTTATATTGTACAGAAAGAATTACATTGCTGTAGAAACAGATGTGAACTTAGAACTAACTGAACTACCAAGCGAAGTAATTGCAACAATACATACTACGGCAATCAACGCTACTAATAGACCATACTCTACTAATGAAGCACCTTTCTGCTTTTTAGAATCATTCTTGATTAAATCTTTTTTTGAAATCTCACTAGACATTTTTTACTCCAATTCTATAAGTTAAATTTGCTATAAATTAGCATAAACATTAATAAAATTAATTTTATACTAAAAATTTATTACTTGCACTAGATAAAATTTTTAGCTTTATCTAATGTATCTAAAGATACTTATCATACCCTGCCCATGAACACCTAAACCACTAAAAATATTAGATATATTTGAGGCTATTTGATTCCTGTACAAGTCTGTATCTATCTTTGATGAAGAAGCGGTTAAATTAGATTCATGATTAGAGTAAGTATTCTTGATTTCAGACCAGCCTCTTTTCTTAGGTTCGTTTCTCCAGAAAGTTAATTGCTTTTTTGCGAAGCGTCGGGTGTTTTGAGCGATTAATTGCCCAAGCTCTTTTTGGCTTAATTCACCTGATAGATGCTTAGTTGCTTCTTGGTAGCCAATGCTTCGTAGTGCCGGGCAGTTGTTTCCATAGTCCTGAATAATCTTATTTGTTTCACTAATTAGTCCTTCAGCTAACATGTCCTCAACTCTTTGATTAATCCTTTGATATAAAACTTCTCGAGAAATATCGTTTAGTATGATTAATGCTTGGTAATCAATATTTTCAAAGTTATGTTTATTATGCGCGGCACTCACAGTTCCTTGATTGGAGCCGATGCTTTCTAAGGCCCGAACAACGCGACGTTTATTTTGGAGATCGATTTTTTTACATAGTTCAGGATCTAGATTTTGGAGTTTTGCTACCAGGATTTCCAGATTCTCAGATTCTAGTTCATTGCGTAATTTAAGATCACTACCCATTTCAGCTGTTAAGCCATGAAGAAGAACTTTAATGTAAAGAGTTGAGCCACCAACAAAGATTGGAACCTTACCTCTTGACGCTATGTCTTGGACTAAGTGATCGGCTAATTTTTTATAAGAAGCAACATTAAAGGTTTCTGTTGGTTCTAGGATGTCAATTAAGTGATGTGGGATGTCCTGTCTTAGATCATAAGCTATTTTGGCACTTCCAATATCAAAATGTTTGTAGATCTGAATCGAGTCGATATTAATTATTTCTCCATTTAGTTCTTTGGCTAATTGAAGACTTAATTCTGTTTTGCCACTGGCTGTTGGGCCAGCAATAATGATAATTTTTGGTTTAATCTCAGATGCGGCCAAAGCTTTTCTCTATTTCGTAATTACTTAATTTGATAATCGTTGGTCGACCATGGGGACAGGCTCCAGCAAATTCGGAATTATCTAGACTATCAAATAATGCGGCAACTCCAGCTCGAGAAAGTTGATCTCCAGAGCGTTTGCTAGCGTGGCAAGCAATTCGAGCGCAGATGTAATCAGTGTAATTATCCCAAGATGGATTAGAATCTAATTCTTCCTCGGCTACAGCTAGCTCCTTAATTAAAGTAATTAGATCTTTTCCTTTTAGGATTGAAGGAATTTCTGAGATTAGAATATGCTGTTCCCCTTGTGCTTCAAACCTAAAACCAAAAATAGCTAAATTTTCTTGTTGCTGAAGTAAATTAGCTTGTTGTCCAAAACTTAGACTAACTGAGATTGGTAATAGTAATATTTGTGAATCCTTATTTCGCTTAAGGAAATTATTTTTTACTTGGTTATAATTAAATCTTTCATGTGCCGCATGGAGATCAACAATAAATAAATCTTCTTGATACTCACAGATTAAATAACAACCCAGTGCTTGACCAATAAATTTCAAACTAGAAAACTTAGGATACTCTGCTTCCTGCATTAGTGGTTGATTCGAAGCATGTTTGACTTCGTTTGTCGGGACATATTGGGTGACCAAGATTTGTTCGGGAAGACTATTGTTTTGAAATACTGGAGTTGGTTTTGCTTGTAAGTTTAAAGTTAAGTTGGGGGCAGAAGAATAGTTTGCTTGTTCTTGATAGACAGCATTTTGCCAATTAGTAGTCGTATTTTTACTAACCCAAGAATTTGGAGTGGCAAAGCTCTGGACTGATTGCTTAATACCCTCTTGAATCGACTGAAAAACTATTTGAGGATTTTGAAAACGAACTTCTGATTTTTGAGGATGAACATTCACATCCACTAATGCTGGTGGTAGCTCAAGATGTAAGAAGCCTTTGGGAAATTCTTTTATTTTCAAGGCAATTCCAAAAGCTTCTTTAACAGCTCTTAACACTAGTCGGTCACTTACCAAACGTTTATTTACAATAATCATTAGTCCAGAGGCATCGGCTAATGATAATGAAGGTGCGGACAAGAAGCCAGTAATAGTTAAATCCCCTACTTGATGATTAATCGTAATTAAAGATTCTGGAAAGATTTTCTTTGTTCGCTCCAAAATTAATTCATTGCCAGGCAGGTTTAGACTGAGCACATCATCAAAATAAAGTTGTAGTGCAATTTGAGGATTAGCAATGGCAATTGATTGCAGCCAATGTTTGATTTTTAGCTCTTCCGTTCGGTTAGACTTTAAAAAGTTTTTTCTAGCAGGAGTATTAAAGAACAACTTGGCAACTTCAATGCTTGTACCTTGGTTACAGCTAGTATCTTTGACCTGCTGTAGCTTGCCACCATTAATAATCAGCAGAGTTCCTGTTGCGTCATCAGCTACCCTAGTTTTTATTTGCATTTTAGAAACTGAGGCAATCGAAGGTAAAGCTTCGCCTCTAAATCCGAGACTATTGATAAAATTTAAGTCACTCGCTTTACTTAGCTTCGAGGTGGCATGGCGTTCAATTGCAAGTAGAGCATTATCTTTACTCATACCAGAGCCATTATCAGAAATCTTAATCAAGCTTCGACCACCGTTGCTGATGTGAATTGTAATCTTTGTTGCTCCAGCATCGAGTGCATTCTCCACTAATTCCCGAACGACTGATACTGGACGATCCACAACTTCCCCAGCTGATATCTGGTTAATTGTTAAGTCATCTAAGATTCTAACTTGATTTAGCGCCATTCCGGTTTTAATTTAATAATCTTTGGGGTGCCATTTATGCCCCCTCTTCTAAATTCAAATTCTAGGGTCTCTTCTGGTTCAAGTTTTTCAATTAGGTTTTCAACTTCAAGTTTATTATTTACTCGCTCTCCACCTATCTTATAAATTAAATCAGCAGATTGATAATCTAAATAGAATGATTGTAAATAACCTTTGCTAATATGTCGCTCCAGTCCTTGAACTTCGGCTTGAGCCGCTGGACTATCTGGGAAGACTCGCCGAACTACTGGCCCTTGGTTGGTATCTGCCAGTACCCAACCAAAGTCTGGTCTAAGTATTTTACCATTCTTAATTAACTCAGGAAGGATTTTTCTAATTCGATTTATTGGTATTGCAAAGCCAATTCCAGCGGAGTCACCTGATTGGCTAAGTATCACAGTATTAATTCCAATTAAATTTCCATTACTATCTAATAGTGGTCCTCCAGAATTACCGGGATTGATTGCCGCATCTGTCTGAATTAATCCTTTAAGGTAGGTATTCTCTGCTGTTTTTAAAGTACGATCTAGGCTGGAAACTATTCCAGTCGTTAGTGTACGGTTTAATCCAAAGGGATTTCCAATGGCAAATACTCGCTGACCAACTTCTAATAAATCAGAATCTCCTAATTGAATATCAAAGATCTCGGCAGGTGGATCGATGATTTGTAAAACCGCTAAATCAGAAGAGGCATCCATTCCTAAGAGTTTGGCTTGATAGGACTTGCTGTCAGATAAAAATATTTCAATTTTTTGAGCATTAGAAATTACATGAAGATTGGTTAGGACAATTCCATTCTTAGCATCAATAATTATACCTGATCCCGAACCCTGCTGTTGTTTATATTGTGGAAACCAATCAAAGGGATCGACTGTCATTGAGACAGTTGAGATAAAGATTACTGCTTGATTAGTTTTTTTATAAACAGCAATGGTATTCTCTTCTTCTGTGGTCCGTGGAGCTGAGATTATATTTGTAGCAGGTTTGGGAAGTTCAATTTGATTGCTCGGTGGTAAAAGATATGCTCCACCTATAAAAGCTAAAAAGGCAATTAATACTAAATATTTAATCTTCATAAACTAGCTTCACCTGATTTACTAATTACGCGCTCTACCTTAATTACTCCAGGTACCATTTCAATTGCCCGGCGGATCTTATTTAAATGTTCCGAATTATTAACCATAATTTCAAAATTAATTAAGGCTTTGCGAGTCTCTTGTTGAACTGTCGTATCCGAATAAAGAATACTAACACCACAATTTGAAACCGCCGTACTTACCGCAGCAAGCAGGCCTGTGCGATCACTGGCAATTAATGTAATTCTAACTTTTCTCTGCTCTTCAACATCAGTCTCCCATTGTACAGGAATGAGGCGTTGCGGATCGCAGTTCATAATCTGAGTACAGTCTTTGCGGTGAATGGAAACTCCGCGTCCTCTAGTAATAAATCCAATAATTCGGTCTCCCGATAATGGCTCACAACATCTGGCATAGCGCACAAGAACTTGATCCATTCCAGCAATTTTTACTGGGGCTGAGTTCTTAGATGTTGCTGCCTTTCGGAAGATCCTTTGTAATGGTGTTACTTCTTCTTCAGCTTCTGTGTGAATTTTTTCAGTTACTTCAGAGTGTGGAAAAATCTTCAGTAAAACATCTTTTACTTTTATTTTTCCGTAGCCAATTTCAGCAAACAGGTCGCTCTGATGTTGAAATCCAAAAGCATTAGCAACTTGGGTAAACTTATTAGCTTTTTCCAGCTTCTTAAAATTCTGCCCAATAGTTTTGAGTTCTTTCATTACAAGATCTGTTCCAAAGGCTAAAGATCTAGCTCGCTCAGAAGACTTAAGAAAGGAACGTACTTTCTGCCTAGCCTTGGAAGATTTAGTGAAATTTAGCCAGTCACGTCTGGGGTTTTGATTGCGATTGGTAATAATTTCGACAGTATCACCATTATTTAGTTGATGACTAAGCTGAACCATTTGTCCGTTAACCTTAGCACCAGTTGTAGTGTTACCAATATCAGTATGAACATAGTAAGCAAAGTCAATTGGGCAAGATTCAAATGGAAGTCGAATTAAATCACCATTAGGTGTGAAGACAAAGATATCATCAGGAAAAAGTTCTGCTTTAACAGACTGAATAAATTCATCAGGACTATTTAAGTATGCTTGAGTATCAACAAGATCTGTAATCCATTTCAAATCAAATCCTTTAGAGTTCTCACCTTCTTTGTATCTCCAATGAGCTGCTACCCCTTCTTCTGCCACGCGGTGCATATCAGGTGTTCTAATTTGAATTTCAATCCGCTGACCTTCCAGACCAACTACAGTCGTGTGCAGTGATTGGTACATGTTCGGCTTAGGCATGGCGATATAGTCTTTAAACAGACCCGGGACAGGTTTCCAGGCGGAGTGAACAATGCCTAAAGTTTCATAACAAGAACGAAGAGTTGGAACAATCACTCGAAATGCTAAAAGATCATGGATTTCTTCGAAAGAAATTCCTTGTCTTTCCATCTTCTGCCAAATTGAATAGTAGTGCTTAGATCTTCCATAAATTTTTCCGGAGACACCTGATTCCGCCAAAACATTTTTAATTGTTTCACTGGTTTTATTAATAAGATTTGTTCTATCGGTCTTGGACTGTTCAAAACTTTGATCAATTTGATGGTAAATTTCTGGGCGCAAGTGAAGTAGGCAAAGATCTTCTAGTTCTGATTTAACTGGATAAAGCCCTAGACGGTTAGCGATTGGGGCATAAATTTCTTGAGTCTCCAGCGCAATTCTTTGACGTTTTACTTCGGGAAGGTGCCCGATCGTTCGCATGTTGTGTAGCCGATCGCAGAGCTTTACTAGTACTACGCGAACATCTTGCGCCATGGCGATCAACATCTTGCGAAAATTCTCCGCTTGTTTGGCTTCTTTGGAGTCAAAACGAATGTTGGTTAACTTACTTACGCCTTGAACAATTAGTGAGATTTCCGGATTAAATTCTTTGAGCAGTTCTTCTTCACAAATTGAGCAATCTTCAATTACGTCATGGAGTAATGCGGCAGCAACAGAATCAGTATCTAATTTTAATTCACAGGCTAGTAGAGCTGTTTCAAAGACGTGAAGGAAATATGGTTCACCACTTGCTCGGACTTGAGTTTCATGGGCTTTAAACGCAAAATTATAAGCTTTTTCCAACAATACCAAATCAGGATTGGGGTGGTAGGCTTTAATTTTTTCAGAGAGCTCCTGAAATTGCATTCAAACTTTATTAAAACAAATATTTTCAGAGGTACTTAGACTTTTATTATTTATTACTGCTAATATTTAGACATTATTGAAAAAGTGGAAAATTGATTAACTTTCTACTACTTCAAGCTAAGGATTTATCTAAATCTAAAGTGAATGATGAACATAATTTCCAGATTTATTGTTTAATAAACCTATGAAAATTCACAATCCATTTCAATAGTAATGTCATTAAAATGACATTACAACAATAATCTTGATGCCTAGACAAGGGTTGTCTAGTACAAAGCAACTTACGCTAGAGGATTAATCGTTATCTGAAGAACCAGGTGCAACTTTCATAAAACTAGGAATAGCATCATTAATACTAATTTCATCATCAGTTCTACGGAAGATACGAGCTTTTTTTGTAGCTTGAACTTGAGCGATATGTTCAGCTTCTTCTTCAGTTGCCTCGCGCACATCGCCATTAGCAATCTCTCTCAAAGCCAAAACTGCCATCTTATTTTCAACATCAGATATTTTAGGTTTAGCCCCAGAAAGCAATTGCTTGGTTCTTTTAGCGGCTAAAATTGATAATACAAAACGGTTAGATACTTTTTCTAAACAATCTTCAACGGTTACGCGTGCCATATTTCCATCAAATAAATATATAGTGAGTCAAAAATAAATTACGTTAAAGACCTAACGCTTCTGCTGGGACTCACTATTAGTGTTGTTTTAGCTATGAAATCTTGGATGAATCCACGAATTGCATTAGCCGTAATGAGGTTATTTAATTTACAAATGTAAATTACTCTTAGTCATTACTATAAATATGCTATATTATTACATAATTAATCAAAAATTGGCAAGTTTTCTAAAAATCTGAGTGTCTACAGAAACTTTTGATATTATTAGGAATGTCCATTGGTACTTTATATGCAAAAAACCCTGCAAACTTTAGATCAAAGTTTGCAGGGCTAAGTGTTTAACTTACTACAATCCGCTTAATAAGCGTTGGCAATCCTTTTGAACAATTCTACGAAATTGTTTTGGAGATTGGGTTGCTGACTTCAGGCTAGTTCTATTAGCTAGTGTTCTTTTAATTTGTAATCGCTCACTAGCTTTTCCAACTTGAAACTTAATCGTCTTATATTTCTTTAAGAATCTTTTTGTCTCAGTTGTTAATTGCCCAACACCATTTACAATATTAACTGGAGTAGCACCGGCACAGATTTGACCATCTAACTCAACATTTAATTGAAAACTTCCAGTGCCTTGACCATTAAAGTTAAAATATAAGTTACTTCCTGGAATTACTTTTTTAACATAAACACCATTAGCATTAATTGCATAAGCACTAATTCCAGAGATGTCTGAGCTAGGAGTTACCGGAGGTACAACTTCATTTACTTTACACGTTGGAATGTAACTGATAGCTAAATTATTAGTAATCAAATTGGCATCCTTACTAGCGTATGTTGTAACCTCAGCACTGGTAGATCCTTTGATTCCGATAGTTGCAGTTTGAGCATAGCCTAAACTAATACTATCATCGGAAGTTAAGAAGCTCTGAATTTCTCCCGTAGACTTCAGAACTGTTCTGACATGTAAGTCTCCTTGAAAGCGTCCTTGGTAATGTTTAACTCTCCAGTAAATTACTGCTTCAGTAGCACTTACGGCAACACGAACTCCATTTGGATCAATCTCTGCTGTAAGATCTGTATGTAAAGCGGCTATTGCATTCTGTGGTGCAGTAGAACTATTTAAATAATCGTTACCTGCAGGTTGAGTTTTTGTATAAATCAAACCATTTGGAGAAACGATTACTTTTCTAAGATTTACTCCATAGAATGGAAAGTCAAAAGGTAAATCAATTGTGTGAAAGTTATACTCGTCTGCTTGAATCACAATCGGAGTAGAGTCAGCACTTAAGCTTGGTTGAGAATTAATATTCTTAACT
>JANNBC010000045.1:0-4349 GCA_031385045.1 bacterium
GAGATCGCGTAGTCCACCAAAGTGTTTATAATCAATTGGCGTTAATCTTCGAGCCAAAGTTATTTTTTCACTCCTATTCTTGTCGTATTGGAAAAGGAACCCACTTAGCTGTTAAAAACTTAAATAAAATGATTGGAAAGGGGAGCCATAATTTCACTCATAATCTTTGGGGCTTAAAATGTGATGTTCGAAAATTTTATGATAGCGTTGATCATAGGTTATTATTAGATATCTTGAGTCAGCAGATTCACGACGAACAGGCTTTGTTGTTACTAAAAAAAGTTGTTACTAGTTTTCATGTTGAAGGGATAAAAGGCAAAGGTTTGCCAATTGGCAATCTTACTTCCCAAATCTTTACTAATATCTACTTAAATGAGTTAGATCAATTTATAAAACATGAATTGCAGGTGAAATATTATCTACGTTATGCTGATGACTTTATTCTTTTAAATAGCAGTCGTGAAATACTGGAGAAGCTACTTTCCAAAATTAACGATTATTTGGAAGATAAGCTGAATCTTCAATTGCATCCACAGAAAATAATTTTGCGTCATATAACTCAAGGATGGGATTTTTTGGGATATGTGGTTTTGCCACATCACCAAGTTCTTAGAACTCGCACTAAGAAGAGAATGCTTAAAAAGCTTAATCAACGGGAATTATCATATTATAAAGGTAACATCAGTAAGGAAAGTTTTTCGCAGACCCTTAGTTCATACTCTGGGTATCTTGGGCACGCCAATTCTTTCAAATTACGATCCGCGCAGATTGATAGTCGATATGTTCTATAGTTAAAAATTAGTGGATTTGTTTTTGTAATAAGATTATGTAAATGCTGAGTCTTAGGCGGAACAAATTTAATCTAGATTTCTAAGAAAAAAATTAGACACTAATCAGTTACTGCTTGATTATTTGTATTCGTCCCTTTTAGAGCGTCCTACCTTTTGTTAATTGGAATAAGCACTATGAGTGGCCACCAATAGGGGGGCTTCGGCATTTGATTTTCTATGCTGAGCAGAATGGGTTTAATGAAGTAATAAAGAGAGTTGGAAGAAGGGTTTTGATCGATGAGCAGGCTTTTTTTGAGTGGGTTGATAGAAAAAATAAGATTACTAGCTAAATTATGATTCTTCAATTAATAGTTGAAGTAGGTTGATTTACGTAGTAAGATAATATCAACACTTATCTGTATATAGCTATATTACCTTACTAATGACAACTTCAAAGCGAGAGCAAATAATTGAAATGTTTAACCAGTATGACATCCTTCGTCCTAGGGATATTGAGGCAGTTGGCATCTCTGGAATCTATCTTAATAAACTTTACAATGATGGTGTTTTGGATAGACATGGAAGAGGATTATACACACTAAAGAATGCAGACTTTGATCAAAATAAAACCCTTGTAGAAGCATGCAAGAAAATTCCCAATGGTGTTGTTTGCTTGCTATCTGCTTTGCAGTTCCATGAGCTAACAACGGAGTTGCCTTTTGAAATCTGGATAGCGATTGATAGAAATGCGCATAAGCCTAAATATGACTATCCACCAGTAAGGATATTTAGATTCTCAGAACTAGCATTAACTTTTGGTGTCAAAGAGTATCAGATTAATAATTCAAAAGTAAAAGTCTTTACCCCTGCTAAAACAGTAGCTGATTGTTTTAAGTATAGAAATAAAATTGGAATTGATGTTGCTATAGAAGCTCTGCGAGAGGTTTGGTCTAGCAAAAAAGCAACTATGAATGAACTGTATGAGGCGGCAAAGGTATGTAGAGTTCATAATGTGATGCGTCCATATATGGAATCTTTGCTATGAAGGAAAGAAATATTCCCGCATCAATTAGGTACAAGCTTTTAAGTTTAGCTAGAGCAAATAATCTTGATTTTCAGATGTTGCTAACTAGGTTTGTATTAGAAAGATTTTTGTTTCGATTATCTAAGTCGAAATATAAAGAGAAATTTATTCTAAAAGGAGCAATGCTATTTCAGATCTGGAAGGGGGGACATCTTTCGACCTACCAAAGATATTGATTTGCTAAGTTTTGGAGAGCCTGATTTAGAATATTTTAAGAAGGTAGTACGGGAAATTTGTGCCCAAGATTTTTTAAATGATGGGATAATTTTTGATAGTGATTCCACCAAGACAAGTCGAATTAAGGAAGAAGATGAATATCAGGGATTAAGAGTTGAGTTATTTGCTTATCTTGAAAAAGCACGGGTTCGTGTTCAAATTGACATTGGCTTTGGTGATGCAGTTTTTCCAGAACCACTTGATATAAATTACCCCACAATTTTAGATTTACCAGCCCCAATTCTAAAAGCTTATTCTCGTGAAACTTCTGTTGCCGAAAAATTTCATGCCATGATTAATCTGGGAATTGCTAATAGTAGAATGAAAGACTTTTATGATATCTGGGTTCTAGCTAAGAGCTATGATTTTGATGGAGTAATTTTAAGTAAAACGATTAAGAATACTTTTCAGAGAAGAAAGACGGAAATAAATGAGGGAACTCCTTTGGCTTTTACAGAAGAATTCTATAAAGATACTTCAAAACAAGCTCAATGGAAAGCTTTTATTAGAAAAGGGAAATATGAGAGTGAGTCAGAAGTTCTATTCTTCGATATCGTTTTGAAAATTAAGAAGCTTCTACTTCCTATCTACCTATCCGTTGGGGCAGATAGAGATTTTAATAAGAAATGGGATTCCTCTAAATTGGAATGGCTTGATTAGAAATAAATGATTGATCCGCAAATATCTACAGCAATTAAAAAACTGCTCACTCAAAAGTCAAAAATAATTATTGCAATTGATGGTAGGGGAGGTGCGGGCAAATCATCTTTAGCTAAATATATTAAGGATGAATTTCCAAAGTTCATTATTGTTGAGTATGATTGGTTTCATAATCTTTATAAAGAATCTAAAAGTAGTATTTCGTATGACAGTGAGAGACTATGTAGGCAGATAATTCTACCTTATCTAAATAATCAGTGTGATTTGTTATATGAAAGATATAATTGGGGTTATCTAGCGAAAGAAGAGGATCTTAATATTCCAGCTAAATTAAAATTAGATTCTGATAACTTGTTGCTGATTGAAGGTTGTATGGTTTTTGATGATCATTTGATTGAACATTATGATTTAAAAATTTGGCTAAATACAAGTCCAGAAGAAAGTTTTAACCGTGGTACAAAACGAGATATTCAGGAATACAAATTAGATCCTGAGAAAGTAATGTTTGAATGGAACTTGTGGCAATCCGAGGAAACAAAAATTTTGGCGACTCAAGATAGGAGTTGTTTAGCGGATTTAATTATTAACAATTTTGATTGACTGAGCTGATCATTGGTCGTAGTTTTAATGTTGATTGTAAACCTGTCATGCTTTATTAAAGCGATAAGTTAAATATATTGATTGTAAAATGAAATCTGTTCCAACGTTTGAAACTAATCGACTTATACTTCGAGAATTAGTTGAGTCAGATGCTCCATCATACCAAGAACAGTTTGTGGATTATGAAGTGATTCGCCATCTTACTGCCTCTGTTCCTTGGCCCTATCCCCAAGATGGAGTGCTTAATTACCTCCGTTCTGATGTTATTCCCAATCAAGGTAAAGACCGATGGGTCTGGGCAATAACCTTAAAGGAAAATCCAGCAGAAGTAATCGGATCTGTAGAGTTACTTCGCGAAGCGACGCCAACGAATCGTGGGTTTTGGCTTGGAAAATCATTTTGGGGCAAGGGATATATGACGGAAGCGGTTGAGCCTATTACTAATTTCGCTTTTAGTTCACTTGGTTTTGAAAAATTATTATTTGGAAATGCTATCGGGAATGATCGGTCTAGTCGCATTAAAGAGAAAATGGGAGCTCGCCTAGTAAGCTCTACTTCAGCAAGCTACGTAGATGAAAAATATAGTCAAAAGGAAATTTATGAACTTACAAAGGAAGATTGGCTTTTAAACCAAAAAGTTAAATAGCAATAATTTTCAGAATAGTAATTGTCTCCGATTATTTTCTAGGAATTAACTAGCTTCAGCACAGAGAGTTTTTTATTTGAGAACAACGAATTATATCATCTCAAACACAATAATAATCGGGACGCACATTATAAAATACCTAAGTGTCATCAAAAAAATATAAAATTTATTTTCTTCTCAAAAAACATCTAAATTCCAGGCACACTCTCGGCACAGTGAGCGGCAAAAAATGACGATTTTTGACAATAAGTGAAATGTGGAAAAGTAGTGTAACTTATTAATATTATTGTTGTATTCTGTCGTGAATTTTTGTCAAAAATTGCTTAGTTCAGACTTAAAATCCTGTGAGGGCAACCTCGTGCGGGTTCGATTC
>JANNBC010000037.1:0-8919 GCA_031385045.1 bacterium
AAAATAAAGGTAATCATCATAAAATGCAGACAAATTATGCTCTTCGCAATTAGTTAAAAAAGTAGATTAATTTCGATCACTTAGCTCTTCGAAAACAAAATTAGTATTACGAAGGTAAGTGACATTCGAGCCTGGCTCTTCACTTAAGTTATATTTTTTAAATAAGTCGGAATATTCGTTAGTTTGTAAAGTAGTCTCTAAGTCTTTCAGATACTGAATAAAAACATTTGTCATTGGTGGCTGCTTATGTCCAGTCTTAACAGTTTGCTGTTGAAAATTACTTTTTAAAAAGTGTGAAGAGGCCCAAGAGATTGCTAAGAATTGTGTTGCCAGTGAAGCATCAGCAAAAGCTGCACTTAATAAATAATTAAATAGTGTATCTCTAGGCAAAGTTTTCTGATTATCAAGAAGGACTGTAGCAAAAGCATGCTGTAACTCAGCAGAGATTGCTTGAGTACGGTGAGCTTTAGTAATTAATTGGAAGTAAGGAATTGTTAATGAATTATAAGCAGATTTTTTAAGACATTCAGTTATAACTAAGGGGACGCAATGTAAGGGAATTTCGATAGCGGAATTATTAATTATTGACAGTCTAAGCGATAGTCCTTCTTTCCCTTGTCGGATAATAAGTTTTTTAGAGACCTCAGCGATTATCTTATTTTCATCCGATTTAACCCAAGCATTTTCTAAGATTTGAAGTGAACTAAGCATTCCAATATTCACCCAAATTTTTGCTAGTCGAAAGCAACAGGCTGATTCATAGTTAGTATATTCAGCTAAAATTAGACTTCCCGGGTATTTCTTGCTTGGAAAATTAATTCCAATGTCACAATTTTTAATTCCTTTAATTAAATAACGGATTAATTGGTTTTCACGTTCTGTTTGTAGGGGAGAAAAACTAACTTTGGAATTGGTAATTGTTAGAAAAGCTTGGAAGTTTTTAAAGAATATTTCTTGCTCAGAAAAATTTAAATTACTATTCCAATATCACTCATTAAAGGCGGAGCTAAAGTCAAGATTTTGAAAATACGAATCTCCTTTATGAGCTAAGACTTTATTTAAATGTTCTAGGCAATTTGGAGAGAGATTAATAATTCCTGTAGTTAGGTTAATCATTCCAGCACTTAATAAGTTGTGCAGCAACATTGGAAATTGGTCGGTTTCTGGATCTTGTTTAACGGTAATAAAATGAGCAAGCGGAATTAACTCTTGAATATGTGATCTCGCAAAACCTCTGGCTTCACTTGTTATCTGTAAAATTGCGATCTTACAGTAGTTACAAAATTCCTGATAATCATTATCGAATTTAGATGATAGATAATTTGGATCTTTTTCTTGGCAATCGAGACTATGAACTAAGATATCTAAAAAAGACATTATTTCTAAATCACCTAACAAGTCTACTGGTTGAGATTTAATTACAGCAAATAAACTAACTATGTCTTTTTTCTTATAACCAGTCTCAGCACACATATGTAATATTTGCTGACGTTCTGATGAGTTAGTATCAGCATGCCCAAAAGCAATGGCAAGAGTCTTCATTGTCTCTTTCCAGGTAGATAATGGAGTATCCTCGTTAGTAGAACGAGAATATAGTGAAAGGTGACGCAGTAAAGGTTGAATTGATTTGCCAGCTAATTAATCAGCTAAAAGATTTTTAGTAGTTTGGTGTGCGGCGCGCATGTGGCATTTTCCTTCGCCTTTATACTCAAAATCTAAATAAGTATCGGAGCGAAGATCTCTAGTGACTTCCGAATAACTACAAATATTGGAATCAGTTGCTTTACGATAATTAACCCAAGGTCTCTCTGTCTCACTGATGATAAAACCAAATTCTTCAGCTAGATTATGAATTTGCTCTGCTGTTTGTGCTTGCTTTAATTCTTGATAGATTTGTTTTACTCGAGGGTTTTTATATATAGTAAGCTGTCTTGCAAAGCTTAGATCTAATTTATGACAATTCTTCCAAACATCAATCTCCTCGGCGTGTTGCTTATGTAGGATTAGATTAATTGAATGTCCGGGATACTTAAATTTTGCTTTACTCGATTCAGGGTCTTGATCAAGATTGGGTCCAGAAAGGACTAAGCAGGGAAAACCTAAAGATGTTGCTGCACTGGCAATATAGTGGGCTCCTGAATCACAAATAATTACCCTACTTCCATAGACCGCGTCTGCCATAAAGCCACCAGTCTGTGCTAACCATTTAGAAATAATATTATTATTACAGTAGACAAAGCCTAAGGCTAGCTGTGCTTGAAGCCAGATAACTTCTTTTTTGGGACATGATTGGAGTTGTTGCTCAAATTCTTTTTGCATCGGATCTTTATAGACTTGGCAGACTGGTAATATTAACCGTAAATTTTTGTGAATACTTGGATAATCTATCTGTTCCATGTTTCGCCATGATGTAACAGCATACTCCAAGCGTACGGCACCTAGCGGAGGAGTTAAAATAATTGATCCAAAAATTCCAACCCGAACGGAAACTCCTTCTGTCTCAATTAATTTATTACCAGCACCATAAAAATTGATCCCTTCAAGTTCTAATTTAGAGTTAAGCGGCAAGGTTAATTCTCGCTTGCTTGAACAGTTAAAGCTAATGATTGAGGCAGTATCAAGATCGATAGTATCAAAAGTCTTTGCTGGTCTTGCCGGGTAAATTTCTTCAAAAAGTTCGGGATCATTAGCCTTTAAGAAAAAATCTAGGCGACTCATAGAACCATTATTTGCCATACTGACCCAGACAGAATTTGTTTGTAGATCGTTGGTTAGACGCCTAGGGTTAGTGATGTTACTTTTCATAAAGCGGTTTCTAAACCAGGCGACAATGCTACTATCTTCTTGGCCAACTACTTTTTCATGATCAACTCCAGTTTGAGCGATCCGTTTAATTTCACTTCTAGTTGATTCCCAATTCTCTGCGATCATTTGGGCAACACTTGTAAGCGTTGATCTTTTTTTCTCTCTTGTTTCAGTTGTTTTCTTTTCAGTATTAAATAGTACTGATATTTTTTCTCAAGCAAAGCAAAAAGCTGATCAAGCGCACTAAATATTCTGTCAAAAAATTCGGCATATTTTGTTCGATCTTTTTCAATTGGAGGCAGAGTTCCCTGCATGTCATGATTAACGGCAAGTTGTGGTAAACTCAGATCTGTCTGGGGTGTACTCATTGCAGGAGTTACTTCTGGTAGGATCTTTTTAAATGAAAAAGGATCTAGCTGATCAGCAGTTTGAATAATAATTTTTTCTAGTTTGATTTTTTCAATCGCTAGTGCTGCCATGCAAAGTTGAGCACTGTAATCTTTTGAAGGATTGGCTAATAATTGTCCAAAATCTGTAATGTTTTTAAAAACTTCAATTGAATTTCTAAAATCTTTTTGATCGGCATAGCAATGAGACTTTAACTGGGAGATTAGCTGTTCAAGATTATTAGCTTTTAAGATTCCCGAATCAGCCAAAAGTACTTGATCAATTTTACCTTCGGTACTCTTGGCAATTAGCTGGCAAATAGTCTTTACCGTTTCGGCAGCGAGAGAAGATCTAGGCAAAAAGTTATCGGTACGAACTAACATCCTCTTGATTATGCTAATTTACGTGTTGATGTGGCATAAATTATTGTTTTTAGTATACTTTTTTATGTCACAATAAACACAAATTAAGCATAACTTCTGCAATGACACTAAACCAAAACCCAATCATTAATTTCCCTCAATCTGGTCTTTCCGCAGAACCAGCACGAGCTGATTGTTTACTGGCTCGTTACCAAGAACAAGTTGAATTAGAGCAAGGTAAAGTGAATTTACTTCAAAAACAAATAACTGTTTTGGAAAGAACTCCAAGTGGTGGTTTCTTTACTCCAGATTTCCATTCTGCCCCAGGACGTTGGAATTGTATTGCCTGGCGAGATCAACATGGAATTAACCACCGAACTGAAGACATTTCTTTCCCAAAATGTTTAGCTCGGCATTTGCTGTCTCAGCCATCTAAAGTGTTAGGATTAGTAGCAGTTATTGCCTTGGGAGTGGGTACCGTGAAAGTTGGCGGAGCAATTAATCAATACCTTAGTGATAGTGGAACAATTGATCTAGCCACAGAAAAAATTACCCAAGGCTTTTATCGTGTTTTAGAAACAGGCCTAGAAATTAGAGATAAACATTTCTAAAAATTAACAGTTCTTCGCATTAATGAGTTCTAAAAGTTCTTAACTATTGATAATATAATAAGTAAATCCAAGGAAGAACCCCTCCAAAAAGATATAATAGGCAGACAAGACTAATAATTTGCTTGGCAATCTTACAATTCTTAGCAATAACAGTTAAGATTAAGGCATTAAAAATTGTTAACCCCTTAACATATAGTAAGGCTTGCTGATGTCCGATCTCCATCATTAAAATCTTAAGCAGGCTATTGCCTTCAACTCTTATGCCCCAAGTCGAGACAGCCTGATATGTTAAAAACCAATCAAAGAGACTCAAGATTATAAGAAATGAAGCTAGAGCCACTAAATCTTTGGCAGCTATTTTTAGATCTACAGAATTTGGAATATTGTTACTTAATCCTACTGATTTAATTGTTTCTTGAAGCCAGGCACCACTAAAGATCTCGCTTGGAGCGTCTAAATCACTGGGTTTAATTAAGGCATTACTAGTTAGCATTTACTTAATATCGACGGACTGATCCTAAGACTTAAATCTATACTAAGATAATTTTGTCCTTAAATTTATAGGGATTAACTATTCTATCGATGTTTTTTTGATGGCTTAAAGAAGAAATTCCTAGCACATTGATCATTAAATCTAAGATTAACTTCGCTGGTCAAAGAATTTATTTCTATGCCGATAAGAATCGCCAGATGAATCTCAGTAAGATTTAGTTTTGCTTAGCCGTGATTACATCAGGTATGATCTGATGTTATTTTATCTAACACCAAGTCCACTAACTCGGACACAGCTATTAGAAAAAAGTAGATAATGAGCAAACTTATAATCTACAACAACATCTGTTAAGACATTAACCCCAATATTTGATTTGGCAACGTCTAAAGCATACTGAGTACTTAGTGAAGTAGTTATTGGGATAAGCCCAAATAGATTATACTGACAGTCCGATGCTGACGTAGGAACTGTTCCGCGAATGCCTGGAGCAAGTGGACTAGTCGAAGTAGTGATCCCAACCGGGATAGTTCCACAAGCAAATAGTAAGATACTGCACAAAAGGATTAAGATATTTTTCATATTTTATATTCTAGGTACCTTTGCTAACTTGTTCAAGTATTAAAAAATTAATAAGTGTAAATTTAATTATTTGTGATACTTTTTAATTTATATATAGTTTTAAGTTTTATTAATAATCTATAATTTGTCTTCCTATAATATCATTATATTTGGGTCTCATAGCCAAGACTGGATGGAAGCCTTGTCTCCTGGAGCTAAAGTTTGGGAAATGCTCCCGTATCAGCTTTCTGTAGAAAAAGTTGAGTTAAGTACTCAGATACTTCCACCAAATAGTAAAACGATTATTATTCCACTTCTTGAGGAACATATTGCCAGTTGCCCAACTGAATTTGCGTCGCTGATTCCTAGCCAAGTAGCGCTAGAAATTTTAAAAGATAAAGCAAAATTTGCTAAATATGCCGAACAAAATAACCTCACAGGCTTTTGTCCAAAAACTTATCAGCATGTTTTTAGTGCAAAGTTCCCCTGTGTCCTAAAGCGAACCAATCTAAATGCCGGTTTTGGAATTCGTGTCGTTGCTAACGCCCTGCAACTAAAGCAAGAACTTGAGCGCGAAGAATTTAAGAATCAAAATTATATTTTACAGGAGTTAATTCCTGGTTCAACGGAGTATGTTACTCACTGTGTCTGTAAAAATGGCAAAATCTTTTGGAGCTGTACTTACCAGTATCATCTGTCTCAAAAAAATAATATCCAGAGCCCTAAGACGATAATAAAAATCCCAGGAGATCCTCAAAAACTAAAAATTTTTGAAAAATTCTTGAAACCATTATCATATACTGGGCCATGTAATATTGATTATAAATTAAATGAGGAAAATGAGCTGATGATTTTCGAAATCAATCCTCGCTTGGGGGGATCATTAATGAGGCCAGAGAATGTTTGCGATTTGAAGATGATGTTGGAATGTATTATTGATACTGCCATTTATTCAAAGCAGAAATTTTTAATAGCTATGAGAGAGAAGTTGTTTGCTTGGAAGAAAAAAGATCGCTTCGAGGGGGTAAGAGGTAATATGGAGATAGAGTTTGAGGAGTCTCGTCAGTAGTTAGTGAGAATGTTTGAGTTCATTTAGTTATTTAAAAAAAGATTTTAGAATTTGATTTTGTACCAAGTTCCTTTTCTGTAAGCAGCAACTTTTTAAATTTATTGACGATAAGTAGGGATGACTTATGTTTATATTATTAGAAGTATCAAGAATCCATTTCAACGTTATGTTGGCCTTACTAAGGATCTAAAGAGAAGACTTGCTGAGCATAACAATGGGCAGTCTAGTCATAGTCAGAAATTTAGACCATGGAAGATCGAGACTTATATTGCATTTGAGGAAAGTAAAAAAGCGATTGAGTTTGAACGTTATTTAAAGACAGGCTCAGGACAAGCATTTTCTAGGAAGAGATTGTAGCCCCACTACGCCAAGGCTTCGTGGGACACCACTTCGCACTAACTGGCTTGCCACCCGAAGCACCGAAGGTGCGAAGTGGTGGACTCTATCATCGAAAGTTGGAATCATTATCAAAGTGAGATTACAGACTCCTACACTCAAATTCTTTGTCATGAGGATAATTATAATAATGAAAATAAGTATATATTTTAAATACTTATCAATTGACTTAACATTGAATTACATCACATGATCATTATAGAACATATATAATATAAAATGGGTAAAGAAATTTTTGGGAGCAAAATTAAAATTTAATTGGTATGTCTGTTTTTTTGAAGAGTTTGATTATAGCTTGGATATCAATTTTTTCAGTGTATTTAATATAAAATAACTGAACTCCATTTTCTTTGCACAATTGTGCCTTTTGCTTATCTCTTAGAACAGTTTTTTGAAAGTTCTCCTCTCCACCAAAATACTTTACAGGTTCATAGTGTTGTTTGCCCATGTATTCTATTGCTACTTTGTACTCAGGGATATAAACATCAAGACTCTGCATGCCAAGCCATTGCAGACGAGCATGTTGAATCACTTCTAGCTCTGGCAATATAGATTTTACTAGATTAAAGACCTGAGTTTCTGAAATCCATTTTTCTCCAATTAATGGCAAATCAAATTCTGCCCTAATTTGATTTTCTGCAATTCTTACAATTGCCTTTAGTTGACTACCATTATCATTTTTATACGTTTCGTATTCTGAGAAAAGTGGATTTCTTATCCATCTCACAGCAATACAACTTTGCCAAAATGATGAATATTCTGAATGACTTATTTCATTGGCAAGAGGATGCCTATAAACAAAGCCAGTTTTTTTGTTTTGTTGCAGTTTTTTTATAGCCTGTTGTACCCACTTATCAACCTTTTCTTTCGAAGTTCCAAAGACATTTAAATCATTAAGCTTATTTATAAGTTTATCATGTTCGGTTACGCAACATCCCATACCATCGATTAAATATTTTAGATTCTTATGAATTATGTATGAGATCTGATCCAAAGAATAACTGCATTTAAGGCATGGGTATTTATTCTTTATTATTGAGGTTTTATAAATGAGATTCTCAAGTGCCTTGAGAATTATATTAGGGTTTCGCAGGTATGAAATGGCTCTGAATAAATTATTTTGATTATCTTCCAAATTAAATTTTTCAAGTCCATTAAGAAGTAATAGGCTAAGTTCATTTTTATCTTGCTCATGTCCCAAAAAACCTATCGCATCAATAAATTCATTGTGTATGCTTTCTAATTTAACATTTTTCTTTGCAAAGCAATTTTTTATATCTTCAACTATATAGTTCAGCCAGCAAACTTTCTGAAATCCAAACTGGTATTTATATTGCCAATCTAACTTTGATAAATAATAATTTTTTACAAGTTGAAATGCTTCTATAGAGGGATGTTTTGACACCGCATGGACAGCATAGAAGCGAAGCTCGTTGTCAGCAGTGTTGGATAGAACTTCATTAGAAATGACTAGTAAGTTGTCTTCGACTTTAAGTTTACTAGTAATAATACTCTGAAAATAATGAATAAGATTTTTTCTGTTTTGCACAAAGTAAACAATAGTTATTTTTACATTATTAGGCAAAAAACATGACGTAAATTTAAGTACTATAAAAACAAATTATTTCCTTTGAATAAAATCATATTTTTCTCCCTCAGTTAATGGGTTTTTGCTAGAATAGTTAATTAGATTTATTTGCATCCCAAATGGCTCAATTTGCTTATTAATTGGCAAGTCAAGATAGTAGGATTCTTTGAAATTAAAGCTATCTAAATTTTCCTTAGCGATATTTTGTATATTTAATAAAATTCTAGATTCCTTTTCATGTGAGTATTCATTTTCTGATAGATAGAAAGCACATAGAGTCGAGATTGATTTAAATATGAAATGTCTTTGAAATTCATCTAAGAGCTTATTTTGTAAATCCTTTATTAATTGAATTCCATTTTCATGGTATGCAATTTTTTTAAATAGAAAGACCTTTTGAGAATGTGGAATTATAATTTTGAATTCTAGCCTAACAGGTTCTGGGGGTCTGAATGTTCTCCAAAAGAATTCTTGTTCTTTATTGCTTAAGCTAGATTCAGTAAAAGATGCATAGTATAAGTTGTTACCTTGAATTGTTTTGTAATTATCATTTGCTAGATATCCTTGTAGATTGTGATCTATGCAAAATTTTTTTACTTCTCCTTCTGAAAGGTCTTTTTTAATTGACGTCAATCTCAGTACTTCATTTT
>JANNBC010000056.1:0-21443 GCA_031385045.1 bacterium
GAGGTAAAACAAATTGTTGCAGATTGGATCGAAAACTTTTATAACACTAGTCGAAGTCATTCTTCTATCAACTTCATGTCGCCTGCAGAGTTCGAGGCTAAGTTAGCATGATAGAGCGTCCACTAAACGGGGGGAAGTCCAAATTGCTAAAATAGGCTTACCTTTTCAATCGATTTTTATAGTTAATTGGTTTTTTAGTTTAGCAACAGCTTATCTAATTTTATTTAAATCACAATTTAATAAGATTGCAAGTGTTAGCATTTTGCTCAGTAGCGTGATGTTATATGAATATCCTGTAGTTGCTAGGCATTATGCGTTATCAACTTTTCTGCTGTTCTTAGTAGTTGTGCTATTTCCTGAAAGAAATCTTAAGCAAACTAGATATCGCATTAGTTTATTTCTACTGACTATTTCTAGCGTCTTTACATTAGCAATCTCAATAATATTTTTGTTCGAAAATGTTTATTCTATAAAAAAATTAAGTTTAAAGATTTTCTCATTTGCCCTTTTGCTGTTTGGGATTTTTACTATTTTTTATCTCTATGGAGCTCATAGACTATTAGGGCTTAATGATAAATTTAGTAATTGTGTGTTTAGTAATGATTCCTCTTGGTCTTGTCTAGCTAGCTTAACTTCGTTTTATCCTATACCAGAAATAATATTTCAACCTTTAATAGTATATATGTATTTATTGGTTTTAATTAGTTTAATAATTTTAATTCATTTAACTAAGGAAGCTATTTTTATTGCTACTCTATTATTAATTAATCTGCCCTGGTTATTTTATCTGTGCGAGGTAGAGTATCGTAATAGATGTAGTTGGTATCATAGTGTTAATTTATATGTTTTTATGATTGCCGGAGTCTGGCTCTTCATGATTAATGTTAAGTGTTCACAAGAGTATCGAAAAGTTCTACTCATTATTCTCATTTCTTCTGGATTATTGACGGCACCTATTGGCCTTCGCTCCATGTATTTAGACTATTCTTATCCTTACTCAGGGTCGAAAGACATGGCTAGATATATAGAAAATCATGTTCCCGAAGATTCGATTATTGCAACATATTCACCTATTCATACTACTACAATTCTGGCTTATCTTCCTAAGCGCAAACTCTACTATCTAGCACAGAAAGACTTTGTAACTTTTCGTGACTATCGGGTTTATATACCGATTAATAAAAATAACCCCAAGGATTTTGAGCAATTTCTAATTAAGAATAACTTGAATAACAAGCCGATGTATTTTATAGATATTTTAAAATATCAATATGGATTTGAAGCTAAGTACTTAGAGCAAATTTATTTTAGTCAAGGGAGGAGAGAAGAATTTTATCTATATAAATTCAAAAAATAGGTTAAGCATGTTTTAAATTTTTTTATTCTTACTGAAAACTACATGAGTGCTATTTTCATTACAGGAATCGGAACAGGAATTGGGAAAACGATTGTAACCTCAGTGCTCTGCCATGCCCTTCAATCTGATTATTGGAAACCAATCCAATCCGGAATCGACTCAACAGATTCTGAATTTATTAGATCGGTAACTGATGTTCATGTACATCAAGAAGTCTATTTGCTAAAAGAACCTATTTCTCCACATGCCTCTGCCAAGCTAGAAGGAATAGAGATTGATTTAGATAAAATAGTTATCCCAAATTACAAATCAAAATATTTATTTATCGAAGGAGTCGGTGGTATAATGTCACCAATTAATGATAATATGACTAATTTAGATTTGATCCATAAACTAAATATTCCTGTTGTTATAGTTATCTCCAATTACCTTGGAAGTATTAATCATAGTATGTTGACCTTAGAAAGCTTAAGAATGTCAAATCAAAATATTTTAGGTTTCATTGTTTCAGGGCAATCAAATAAAGAATCTGAACAATTCATTATTGATAAAACAGGAGTTCCGCGATTGGCCTACATTCCTAAGATGCAATTTCTAGATAAGAGTACTATTAGTTTAGTTGCAAAGAAGCTCGAGATAAGTTGCTTTATCTAAAATGAAATATAGAGCACACTTAGAGCGCTGGATTGAGAAAGGGTTTTCCCTAGTTAGTAATCACGACTTGATCTTATAACTCAAGTAAGGAAGACTATTACTCGGCGCTGGGCAAATTTGATCATTTGTGCTTTACTCACAATCAAGATCTGCGCTATTTCGCAGAAAGTTGCCTGGCCTCCAAAAGCAAATTCAAAAAGCTAAAGTAATATTTTGAGGTGTCTGTCCTAAATGTCTGTAAGCAAATTATTGAATTTTATTTTTTGGAATAACAATAACTTTTAGAAGAATAAGAACATATGGATTCAAGTAATAAATGCCCTTTCGACCACGGAGCTATTGTATCACAAGGAAGATCCAAAATGGATTGGTGGCCAAATGCGCTTAATACTGACATCCTTCACCAACACGACACTAAAACAAATCCACTAGGACAAGAATTCAATTACCGTGAAGAATTAAAAACACTAGATGTAGAAGGTTTAAAAAATGATCTTCATGCCTTAATGACTGACAGTCAAGATTGGTGGCCAGCAGATTGGGGACACTACGGAGGACTAATGATCCGCTTGTCTTGGCACTCAGCAGGAACTTACCGAATTGCTGATGGACGCGGAGGTGCTGGTACTGGCAATCAACGTTTTGCACCCCTTAACTCCTGGCCAGATAATGGAAATTTAGATAAAGCACGTCGCCTGCTTTGGCCAATTAAAAAGAAGTACGGTAACAAACTCAGCTGGGCAGACTTAATGGTTCTTGCTGGAACAATTGCCTATGAAAACATGGGACTAAAAACTTTTGGTTTTGCTTTTGGACGAGAAGACATCTGGCATCCAGAAAAAGATATTTACTGGGGTTCTGAACAAGAATGGTTAGCACCAAGTGATAGTCGTTACGGTGATGTTTCAAAACCAGAAACCATGGAAAATCCTTTAGCTGCTGTGCAGATGGGATTAATTTATGTAAATCCAGAAGGTGTTAACGGAAAACCTGATCCTTTAAAAACTGCCTTACACTTACGAGAAACATTTGCCCGAATGGCAATGAACGATGAAGAGACTGTAGCACTAACAGCCGGTGGACACACAGTTGGTAAAGCTCACGGAAATGGCAGTGCTTCCATGTTAGGACAATCCCCGGAAGGTGGTGAAATTTTCGAACAAGGACTTGGTTGGAATAATCATAAGGCTCGCGGAATTGGTAGAGACACTGTGACCAGTGGTGTTGAAGGTGCTTGGACTGCTAACCCAACTAAATGGGATGACGGATACTTTCATCAACTCTTCACTTATGAATGGGAGCAAACAAAATCCCCTGCTGGTGCTTGCCAGTGGAAACCAATTAACTTAAGAGAAGAAGACAAACCACAAGACGTGGAAGATCCAAACATCCGCCTTAGTACCATGATGACTGATGCTGACATGGCGATGATTAAAGATCCAATCTACCGTAAAATCTCCGAAAGATTTCATAAAGATCCTGCTTATCTTTCTGAAGTTTTTGCTAGAGCTTGGTTTAAATTAACTCACCGTGATCTTGGCCCAAAAGATCGCTACTTTGGCCCAGACGTTCCAGCTGAAGATTTGATCTGGCAAGATCCAGTCCCCGCTGGCAATAAAAATTATGATGTCGAAAGTGTAAAAGCTAAGATTGCTAATTTGGGATTATCAATTTCTGAAATGGTATCTACTGCTTGGGACAGTGCCCGAACATTTCGCGCTTCAGATTTTCGTGGTGGAGCAAACGGTGCTAGGATTCGCCTTGCCCCACAAAACGATTGGATTGGAAATGAACCAGAGAGATTACAAAAAGTTCTTTCAGCATTAGAACCAATTACTAAAGAAGCAAACGTAAGTTTTGCTGACTTAATTGTTCTTGCTGGAAATCTTGGTGTGGAGCAAGCTGCTAAGGCTGCTGGATTTAACATCACTATTCCTTTTGCTCCAGGTCGAGGCGATGCCACAGCAGATCAGACTGATGCTGAATCTTTCGCACCACTTGAACCAATCCATGATGGCTTTCGTAACTGGCAGAGGAAAGACTATCTAGTGAGCCCTGAAGAGTTGATGTTAGACAGAACTCAATTACTGGGACTCACAGCTCCTGAGATGACAGTGCTAGTTGGTGGACTTAGAGTACTTGGTACTAACTATGGCAACACTAAACACGGTGTGTTTACCAATCGTGTTGGCACTCTTAGTCCCGACTTCTTCACGGAGTTGTTAGACATGCGTTACACTTGGAAACCTGCTGGTCAAAACTTGTATGAGATTAAAGACCGTAAAACTAATGAAACAAAGTGGACAGCTACTAGAGTTGATTTAGTATTTGGATCTAATTCAATCTTAAGATCTTATGCGGAAGTTTATGCTCAAGATGATAACAGAGAGAAGTTTGTGAATGACTTTGTTAAAGCTTGGACTAAAGTTATGAATGCGGATAGGTTTGATTTGCTTGGATAGTATTTGAGGCTAAGAAGTTTGGGGAGCCTGTGGTTTATTTAGCTCACAGGTTCTTTTCTTATAAAATAAATAAACTTACCTACCTAAGTCAATCGCCTGAGGCATGCTAATAAATAATTTATTTAAATAATGAAATATTAGGGGAGTCCGGATATCCATAATCCACATTACCACCATTTGCGTAAAGCACACCAAATACTGCATCATAAACATCCATAGAAGTAGGAGCAGGTAAACTAATTAGTCTAGCTACTGATCCATCAGCAGAAACTAAACTTAGGTTTTCTGGAAACCCCAAAGCATCGAGAGCAAAACCCATACTAGGACCTTCTCTATTCTCAATATTAAAGCCCATGGAATATGCAGTACATTCAGACTGTCGTTCCAAATTATAACGAACGATGGTTACTCTTCCATATTCTGGCGTTAAAACAGAGGCAACTTGAATAAAATGGGAGTACTGGCTAAAAGCATTTTCTAAAATATCTAAATTTCTAATAGATGGTAATACGTCCTGTCGAAGATCGTGATCTGCCGGGATGACGGTAGTAATAGAGAAATCATCAATCTGAGATTCAAGTCTGGCGAGAAAATCTGGATCGATTACAGCACAATAAAAGATAATGTCTTTATATCGAGATTCTAGATTATCCAACCAATATCTCTGTTCCTTATCCCATCGTCCAGGCTCATCTACTGAATATGTATGTTGAACGACTTGCAGTACTAAGCTGTCCAAATCTTGTCTTGCTGCAGTTATTAATAAAGATCCTAAATCACCAATTCCTCGCTCGCCTTCTGCGTTAGGAGAATTTAAGATTTTAGCAGAAATTTTTTCATGACATCTAGTTATCACTGGAGTCATTAGTTCTAACTCGAGAGCTGTAATCTCAACACCATAAATTTTCCGACTTTTGTCTCTGGGGTCAAAATCTGTCATAAGGAAATAGCTAATAATTAGATTATCAGTAAACTATGCAATATTGCTTCTTAATAAAAAACATTTCAAGGAAAGTAATAGCAAATATATCGAATTAAACAGAAATGCGATTTCTAAAGATGAACTGCTTAGATTTCATTAGTTGAGATGCGTAGGCGTTCTAAGGCACTTTAGTTTGAAGAAAATGATTCATTTAATAAGTTAACATGAGAATGCTCCGTTACTTTTTTTTGCCCAATACGACTATGAATAGTATCAAAAAGTTGTTTACTTTGGATACCCGTTTCTCTAGCATGACTGAGTATTAACTCATTACGAGCCTCTACATTTATTCCCTGGCCTGAACCTTCTGAAGAAGCTCGTACTTTGATGTCATTTACACTTACACCATAAAAAGTCACCTCTCCAGTCCAGCCTACACTTTTCCAAATATGAATTTGATCAGATCCCTCCTTTCCAAGTCTATAACTCTCATGAAGATTGCCACCAGGTGCCGTTTTATTAAAGATCCATTCTTTAGGATCACTTTTTTCAATTATAGCACGTATGTCATCAAATTTAAGGTTTGACTCATTCTTAATTGAGGTCGAAGAAAATGCAGCCATCTAAACTCCTTCTTAAGGATAGATAAAATATTTGTTTCTTTTTACTTAGTTATATCAGAGATATTCATGAAATTGCTTCTGCCACTACTGAGAGATAAGTAAGATAAGTGGACAAAAATAAAGAGGGTAAAGGTAGAGAAAAGGGGAGTATTTTTTACTATCGAATCTAATTACTCATAAATACAAGCATTTTTCCTTCTTGAACCACCCTCTCAGTGATTGATATAAGACTGTGGAACCCTCGCCATTATCGTATAAGTTCAACAACTCTTTTTATTGTCCTGATATCTTCTCCGTAGAAGACATCCCCATCCTTTAAAGTTTTAAAAGGAATCTTCAGTTGCTTGCAGCGCTCCACATCTTTTTCAATATCGGCTGACTCAGGATGGTCAGATCTGTAATGAGGTAAAATTATGTAATTGAGTATATCCAACCCTTCCCAGATTGGTTCTTTAATTTCTGGATATGGAAATTGTTTATGATCATCGACGACCCGAATGCCGTCAAGATTTGGTGCTAGGACACAGATGCCGGCCGAATAACCTCCGTATAAAAATGAGCTATCTTGAAATAAATTTATAATCTCATCGAATCCACTGAGCCGCATCGCTTGCCTAAGTACAAATGTATTCCCTCCAGTTACCCAAACGCCATTGAATTTTGAAAGTACTTCTTGAAGTTTGTTGAGGGCTCCGAAAAAATCTTTTAGGTCTAATAATTCAGCTTTAACTCCAATATCAAGAAGATCTTGAATGTTACGCTTTTTATTTTCCGAGTGTTCTTTTGCTGGAATATGGTCAAGGGCGTTAGGGATATATGCAAGCGGCCCCCCATTGGAGAGATCTATAAGCTTGTCTCCGTGTTGGCCAATACGATAGGAGCTTAAGTAGTATTTCATAGAGCTTGCAACTAATCCATCAAGAGCCAGCCTTCATTCCTGACTTCACTCCATAATAAATATATGAGCTAACAAAGCAAGGAATTTATTATTTACTTTATGAGATTAGTCCATTCGACATCGAACCAGTCTTATGTCAAAGATAACAACCGGTTCAATGTTGCCTGACTCTAAAAAGTAAAGCTCCTTAAATTGTCTTTAGCCACCAGTCTGTGAATTTAGAGCATCCACATCTTTACTTTCAGGCGAATTAGACTGTCGCAGGAAGATTGTCAGAACTACAATTGATAAGACTGCAAGAAATTCACTTTGCCAGTTTTGAAATGACTGAAACCAGAATTCTGCACTTGTTATGAATTCTGTTAATTGTTGGGATTCAAGTCCATGGCTGATACGGTTTTCATTAGATACAATTAATCCTCCGTAGGCGTGGATAGTAAATGAAAACGTAAAAAGTAATAAAAACGCTAATGATAAAGAGTTGCGGTAAAGAAAGCTTGGCGATCTGCGAAGGTGATAATTTCGTACCTTTTTCTTTTCGTCCGGATCTTTTGATTCAGCAGAACCTCTTTGAAAAAGAAATGCTGTCAGCATTACATAAAAACCCATTTGTAAAAATTCACTTTCCCAATTTTCACCTGTCGCCTGCCAGAAATGCCCTGAAAAAAGATACTGCATCAAACTTAGCTCTTTGAATCCCAGTAAATGCAGCTCTTGATTGTGAAGTATATTTCCACTGAGTGCTTGCGCAACCCAACAGCCAAGAAATAAAATTATAAGTACTATGGATAAGCCATTATCTCTAAAAGTTTTTTTATTCAACTATTCTCCTTTGTTTTTTTAAAAAAGGTATAAGTAAATTGGCTTTCGACACTAAGCAAATCAAGTAATTGATCTGAAGGAGGAACGTCTGTTGTTTGTGATTTCATGTTAATCAATTAAAAATGCTTGATTAATCAATGATGCGAAGATGAAATTGTCAATTTAATTTACCACAGTCTTGATAGCAGGCTATGATAATGCTCATATCCAGAAAAATGTCCTGTTTGGGTGATGCTTCCTCACTATTATGTTTTTACTTTACTGAAAGGCAAGCAATTCTAAGGGGAGGAGAGGAGCATTGTTGTGCCAGCATTCTCTGTAATGATATTTAACTTATATGTTTGGATCTTTAATAATTGCTTTTGTTATGGTCTTTAAGAATTAAACGGAGAGAAGTATCTTTTGTAAAATAATTCCATGCCCAGTGGATGAAAATAATTAGTTTATTACGAACACTAAGGATTAACATTAAGTGAAGGAACATCCAGATAAACCAAGCAAGTCTTCCTTTGAACTCGATAAAAGGTAAATCTACAATTGCTTTATGCTTACCAATTGTCGCCATTGTTCCAAGATTAGAGTACTCATATTCAGCAAGTGGTTTATTTAGCAAGCCAGACTTTAAATTTTTTGCTAAATTTTTAGCTTGATTTATGGCAACATTCGCTAATTGTGGGTGGCCTTTAGGATATTTTGGAGTTTCCATCAAAGCAATATCCCCCAGGGCATAAATGTTTTGATAGCCTTCAATTAGATTATAGCGATTGACTCTAAAACGACTTTTATTGACGATAGCAGACTCATTAATTCCATTGATAATATTTCCTGTGACGCCAGCTGCCCAGATGACTAATTTACTCTTAATAGTTTCTTCATTATTTAAGGTGATTACTCGGCCATCATAGTTTTTAACAAATACACCTGTTTGAACACTGACGCCCAATTCTTCTAGATATTGTTTAGAAGCATTCTTAGCAAAATCACTCATCGAGTTTAATGTATGTGGGCTACCTTCTAGTAAAATAATCTTTAGTTTATTAAAATCCATTTGGGGAAAATCTTTAGGAAGGATGGTTTTCTTAATTTCAGCAAGTGAGCCAGCTAATTCCACGCCCGTTGGTCCACCTCCAACAATTACTATATTAAATAAGAATTCTTTTTCTTGATCTTCAGCTGAAATCCATTCTTCAAACCCCAGTAGTAGAGCATTTCTAATTTTAATGGCGTCATAGGTTGTTTTTAGTCCATAGCAATAATGCTCTAAGTTGGGATTACCAAAAAAATTACTTTTGCATCCCGTAGCCAGAATTAACTGATCGTAATCAAAGTTGCCGATGTCTGTTTGAATTTGATTTAGATTAGAATTAATACTTTGAACTTCAGTTAGACGAATCTGGAGATTGTTTTTTTTCTGAAAAATCTTTCTAAGTGGAAAGGAGATACTACTTGGTTCGATCTGAGAAGTTGCAACTTGATAAAAAAGCGGCTGAAATTGGTGGTGAGTTAACTTGTCGATTAGTAATATTTCAAAAAGTGTTTCATCTAAATGTTCCACTAATTGCAATCCCGCAAATCCAGCTCCAACTACAATAATTTTTTTCTTTTTGATCATAGGGTTCTACTGCTCATGGAAATAAATTTTGCTAGTTGAGATTGTAGTCTAAAAAATACGACTATTAATCTGAGAGGAGTATAGCATACTAGATAAGGGTTCACTTTAAGGCAGTTCTGCCAAATAATTGCTTATAAACCAAAATAGTTACTAACATCGGGGTTAATATACCAATAGTTAAGTTTTAACCTAGCAAAGTCTTTCTTTGAATATCGCTTGCCCCAAAACTTCAAAGTAAAAAAGATTATAGCAATCTTAGTCTGACTCCAGTATCCTAAAGTTCTTAGACTTTTATTTATTTCAAATTACATGAAAAGATCATTGCTACCAATTTGTTTGCTACTAACTTTTAGTTGTGGATTTTTTGGAGCTGTCTCTCCCGTGATGGCAGTTGAGATTAATGTCACAACAGAGGGAGATGATCTAAGTATCAATGGCAACTGTAGCCTGCGAGAAGCAATTAAGGCTGCAAATGATAATGCTACCATTGATAATTGTGTGGCAGGATCGGATTTTGAGATTGATCAAATTATTTTAGGTCGAGGCACATTCTCTATTAGCATAGTTGGTAGTGCCGAAGATGATAATCTTACCGGTGACTTTGATGTTACTGATGATACACAAATTATTGGAGTAAGCCCAGGACTCACATTACTAAGTGGCGCTGGGCTTGATCGAGTTTTAGAAGTACATTCCGGAGTCATTTTTCAAATTGAAAATTTAACAATTGAAGATGGAAATGTTTCTGGACCAGGGGGAGGCTTGTATCTGAAGGATTTGACGGATGTTGATATCACTAATCTTCGTTTTCAAAATAATGAAAGTAGCAATTTTGGTGGAGCAATTGCTAATAATGAAGGACATTTAAACATTACTAACTCTTTGTTTCAAGCTAATTATGCGGAATCTTATGGTGGAGCAATTAGTTCCTATGGCGTGACTCCTCCTTTTGTTGAAATTAATAGTTCTACCTTCAGTGGAAATTCAATTGGCATAGCAGGTAGTAGTGCTGGTGGAGCAATTGAAGTTAATTCTGGCTTTGCAACTTTAAATAATTTAACAGTTGTTAATAATACAGCTGAAGGTGATGGCCAAGGTGGTGGAATTGCTGTCACTGGAGGTAATGTTGGTTTTAGAAATACTGTCTTCTGGGGAAATAATAGTGTAACAAGTCCGAACTGTGTTCAAACAAGTGGGACTCTAGCATCTAATGGGTATAATTTTATTGCTGATAATACAGGTTGTACATATTTAACTAGTAGCTCAGATCAAGTGGGAACAAATGTTAGTCCTATTGATCCCCAATTAATTGCGCTTAGTAATAATGGTGGGGGAACATTAACCTACGGAATTAATCTTGGTAGTCCGTTAATTGATCGGGGCAGTCCATCGCCATTAGATAGTGGAGGGGACTCCTGTAATTTAATAGATCAAAGAGGATTGCCTCGTGCTAATGATGGAGATGGAATTAGTGGCGGTGCTTGTGACATTGGTGCCGTGGAATATTATCTTACTACTTCATCTTCATTTGTGAGTAGAAAAAGACAAGATGGATTTATCGTGGAAGGTAGTAGTTCTGGAATTGGGGCACGGGTAATTTCTGATAAAACTCTTAAGGTCGGTGACACCGCAAGCAATCGTCAGTTGCTCTCATTGCTAAGTTTTAATACTAGTTTAATTCCTGATTCTGCTGTCATTCTTAGTGTAGAGTTATCTCTGAAGCGCAGAGCAATTAGAGGGATTAATCCGGTGACAACGCACGGTGATTTGTTATTACAAATCAAGAATGGTTTTTTTGGTGCAAATGCCCGACTTAAGAAAAATGATTTTGAATCCTTAGCTAACGATCTTCAGGCTGGGACACTCTTAGAAGATAGCTTATTGCTTGGTAATTATTCTGGTGCAATTCACGATATTGATTATTCCAATATTAATCATACAGGCACAACACAATTTCGTTTAGCATTCGCCTCTGATGATAATGATAATGGAGTAGCCGATCAATTAATTTTTCATGGAGATACTTCCGCCAGAGCTGATCGTCCTGTACTTCAAGTTACTTGGGTGGAGCCCTAGTAACTCGGTTAATTTTATTTGGAGTCAGGAATTTTTTAGATATCCTCTTTTTACTCGATTTATAATTTTAGACTTGAGAATAGATGTGTCTGGTTCAAGAGTAAGGCATCGGAACTGCTCAGTTAATTAGTAATAATAGAAATTTACCATTTTAGTTACCATTACAGTGCTAGTATCTTAGGATGTCTGATTGCTGATAATGAATCAGGCTTTTTATTTTTGAGATTCTTAATATGAAGGTAAACAAATTTTTTATATTAGCTATTACAACTTTAAGTTTTGCTAGCTCGGCACTTGCTAGTGATTATATAACTTGTGAATCAAAGAGCGACCGCCGAAGTTACTGTGATGTTCCTCACTCGTATGATGCTGACATTCGTTTGTCACGCATTTTTAGCAAATCCTCTTGTGTTGAAGGTGAATCTTGGGGCATTGATGATCGAGGAGTCTGGGTTGATCGAGGCTGTCGTGCAGAATTTGAAGTTATTAGTTCTAGGCGTGCTTACGATGATAATCATGATGGCTATGATAGAGAAAGACAGCAACAAACTCCAGCAGTGCAAGATGAGCATTGCCCAAGTGGATTTGAGCCAGGTAATCATCGATGTAGCCAGGGTGAGCGCAAAAGAGGCTGCAAGGATATGAGGATGCCTGGAGGCACGACATGCAACAATCATGGTTGGGGAAATAAATAATTATATCGGTAAATAAGACATATAGTCCGATTCTATAAATACAATTTATAGAATCGGAACTTTCTTTCTTGAAGCCGAGCAATTTGTATCACTTGTTTTTTATTCTAAATCAATATCATCCCTATTCTTCTGAGCTTCCAATACTCTTCTTCCATAGTCAGCAAGTTCATAAAGCCGTTTAATGCTTCAATGTTATGAATAACATACTGAGACTGTCCATTTTTACTAAGAATATAAGATTGATTTGAAGTTAAAACTTCTTAGCGAAAGGGGTTTGATACTGAAAACTTAGAAAGATTATAAGTGTTTTTTAATATTTCCATAGATAAATTAAAGTAAAATTTAATACTCATTTATCGCTGATTGTAAAAAATTGTTGTTTAGAAATGAAAATAAGCCACTAATAAGAATTAATAAGTACTGAAGTGCAAAAAGTTGCCTAGCTCCAAAAGAAAATCCAGCCTAATTTTAGCCTAAGATTGTTTGTCACATTGTTCTTCAGTTGTTCATAACTTAGTAAATGCAACAGCAATATAATCCTCAAATTAATGCCCCAAAATCTAGTGCTGAGGTCTTTGCGACCATTAATCCCAATGTTGCCAACCGAATAATTGCCCTATTTGAAGATCTAATCACTAGTTCGATGAGAACAAATAATCCAAATTTGGAGCATTTTTTCAAACGAACAAGTAAGTTACTAAATCTAGAACAACAAATCGCCTTAAATGGATTAAAAGATATCCTTACTGTCGATAGCAAGCTTGATGTGATTCAGTCACTTGGGGAGTTAGCTGAAAAATTCCTAGTTCATGTTGGAGTTGGAGTTAGTCTACAAGTCTCAATTTTGGCTGATGCCTTACGGGTGCAATATCAGATTCTAAAAATTAATCAGCAGTCTATTCAATTTAAAAAAGTCTATGGAGATGAAGGATTCTATCTGGCGAAAGGAAAACGTCATAGTGGTAATCTTCCCGATCAAGTTGCTTTTGCGATTGGACAATTTGTTTTAGTGAATGAAGATGCAGTTATTAACGATAGTAAAAATTATTATCAAATATTACCAAAGTTAATAGCTGCAAAGAATTTTTTTCCACAAGTGCTCGATCATTTAATCAAACAAGAAATGATGTTGGCAACAAAGTATGCGGAGGTAATTTGTTTACCTGCTATTTGCAGTGAAGAGGAGCATCATGCCCGAGATCATTTATTTGCAAAGTTGATCACTGCTAAGACTGAAGCCCCAACTCATCCAGAAATTCTAGAGAGTATCTTAAAATCTGATTCGACAATTAGGGCGTTAATACCTCTTGATGCTAAAAACTTAGAGTCAATTACAGTCATGCTACATGCTTCTGTAATGGAATATGCCGCCAAGCTTGGAGCTGTAATTGATGTCATGGAAAAATCTCTAAGTGCAGGGGAAGAGATGCAAGCTGTAATTAGTTTTTATAACTATTTTGCTGAGATGGAGATGTTTTATGAATTTTCTAAAAAGGGCATCTCGGACACCTATAATTATCAGTCTGTTTACTTTCTTTGTGGGCGACATGTATTCTCAGGCTTAGCAGATCTAGGCATTCAAGATTACCAAGATTTATATCAAAAAGTTCAATTCGATCCTATTAGGGGACTAACGTTGCTTCATAATCTTTACGCCTTAGATTTTTACAGTCATCAGGAAAGATTAGAACTATTAAGTTAATTTGATACTAGATTTGTCTCTGGGTTTTTAGCTGATGATATCATTTAGTCCATTGATGACCATCTCTAACTCTTGATCTGAGATTTCTCCAAGTCTTTTGCCAAGTCGCTCAGTTGATAGAGTGCGAATTTGGCTAATTTTAATCCATGATTTTTTGACTAACTTTGCAGATGTAATTTCTAGAGTTAAAGGATATCCCACGCTTTGCTTCTGACTAGTTAGGGCTAGGGCAATCACAGTTCCTGAGTTTTTATTAAAAATATCATGACTTAAAATTAAGACTGGCCGTAATCCTTTTTGCTCATTACCTTTGGTCGGATCGAGATCTGCCCAGTAGATATTACCTCTTAGTATTCTGGCCATTCTTGATTATCAATAAATAGTCCTTCGTCTGCCATCTTTTGTTCATGTTTAGGATTAAGCTTGCTGGATTCCTTTGCTAATCGGAAACGATCGATTCGCTGGATCTTTTCTTCCAAGGCTGCTTGAAAAGCTTTGCTTCGGTTGGGAAAAACACCACTGGCAACGAGTTGATCGATTCTTTTAAGCGTCTTTTCTTCTATGGTAATTGCAACTTTGCTGGTACTCATTTGATATTTTATAAAAGTATTACGATTTATCATACCAGTTTTTAAATACAATTCATAGGAGTTTATTCTTAAATCGAGATTTTTAAGTATAAGTTGCAATACAAAGGCAAAATGTTCCTATTTAGCTACCAGCTTAATTTTGATTTCTCCTCCTAGAGCCTCAGAGATTGCAACTAAAGTTTTGACAGTTGGGTTTTTTATTTGGAACCAGGCAATTTTGATCATTTGTATTTTACTCTGAATCAATATCAGCTCTAATTTTCTGAGTTTCATGAACTCTTCTTCTGTAGTGAGCAAGATCACATACTTTTTAAATACCACAATATTATGATGAGGGTGTCCATTTTTATTAAGTATATAAGATTGATTTGAATTTAAAACTTCTTGGTGAAAGGGATTTGATACCAAAAAACTTTGAAAAATTGTAAGTGTATCTTAGTGTCTCCAGAGTTAAATTAACCTAAAATTTAATGATGATTTATTAAGGATTATCAAAAAGAGTACTTAGAAGTATAAATTGCTTCCTAGTTAGAATCGATCCGCGAGAAAAATTGCCTGCTAGGAAATGAAATTGAGTTAGACAATAAGATCTGAATTCTCAACCCCTATGGCCAGTCCAGTACGATCCCTTTCTTCCAGTGCTACCCTACGTTGCTGGTCTTCCGCAATTCGTGCGTTAACCCACTCTAGATCAGTAAGATTTTTAATTGTTAATTCATGATTAGCGATTGTTTCATCAAATTTTTGAAGTACATCCCCTAAGTAATCTGCCTTTTCTAGTTTGCATTTAATAATATCTTTTAAACGAATGAGAACCTCATGATTTGCTAACTGTCTATCCGCTTGATCGGCATAATCACGTTGAGTCATTTCTACTTTATGAGGCGTGCCATAGAAAGTGGCATTGACTATTACCGTTGATAACCACCAAATCACATTCTGTGGAGGCTGATCTAGAGATGATTTTGAAAGCTTTTTTGAAGATGTAAAATCAACAATCCCAAATCCTTCTTCCCGATCATAGAAGAAGTTGGAAGGTTTTGGATCGATTTCAATACCACGCCGATTAGCTTCAATTACTGTTTCCAACAAATCCAATAACTGCTGATTAGTAATTGATCGGACATCCTCAATTGTTAATTTTCCAATTTCTTTTCCTGACATTAGCTTGGCAACAGTTACTCCATCATCATAAGAAGCAGCAACAATCTTTTCCATCTGAGGAAGATCAAGACTTAGGCAGGCGCCGCTAATATGAAAATCTACAACGGAGACATTAACTTTTCCACCGTTTGGAATACGTACAGCATATCGCTCTCCATTATGAGTGATAGCAAAAACTTTAGCGTTTGATCCTTTACCAAGAAACGTCGGATGCTCTGTTGTAGACTCTAGCTGAAGAAGTTCTAACTTTAATTCTTCAACTAATGGTTTAAAATCCTGGTATGCATTAAGAATAATTATCCTTTCAGCGATCTCACAGTAATGTGTTCCACCGACATTTTTTAGAAACTGCCGATAATCTTCAGTTCGGGCAACAGGGATAATTGTTCCTGCGGGAACGCTACCACTTTTATTATCTTTAGTTTTAAATTCCTCGCGATACTCGGATCTCATTACAACGCGAGTCAGGTCTGTCATGCCTTGCTCAGCCAGAGCTGAAGCTTGATCCATCACATATTTACAATCATTGAAATTAGGAATTGTCTGACTAGCGAAAGTCACTATTTGTGCCGTTAGCTCTAATGTGGTTTTAGGCTTGGAAGAAAATGTTGACATTCAGTATAGCGAAACAAAGGAAGTTCTAGTTAATCAATCCAAATCAATGCTTTGCTTCAGAGCTTTTACTACTCATGCTCGGCTACGTTCAAGATAAGGTTCCGGCAATAAAAGGCCTAAAGGGCATTATTTTAGCTGGTGG
This sequence comes from bacterium, assembly GCA_031385045.1. GTDB lineage: Bacteria > Bdellovibrionota_C > UBA2361 > UBA2361 > CALJRW01 > JANNBC01. The sequence goes on from JANNBC010000056.1 coordinate 16,335, forward strand.
CATGGAGAATGGAATCAAATTACTTGTTTAGACAGATGTTGTTTGTATGAATATGTCGGAGAGAAAAGCGCAGTCTTCCCTTGCCGTTGAGCCAGTGCAAGGAGCGTTACCACTAGCCTTAGAAAGGGTGACAAGTAATTCTCGGGAGGAGTTTGTGGGTGATATGAAACCCGCAATATTTAAAAGAGAGGAAAGCGCAATCTGAAAATCCTAAAATTATTAGACAAGAGATAAAACCAGATACTATTATTACACGTGAGAATCTTGGTCAGTTTATTAATTATATTGCTACACAGCCGATTGTTTATCATGGCACTAATAGAATGTTATTAGATAGTATTTTGGAGCGGGGGATTAACCGCGAATCTGCCCCTATCAATCAGAGCAATTGGCCAGAGTTTCGACGCATTTGCCATGAAGTTTTAGGGGAGAAATCATATGAGGTTCCTGGTTTAGATCTCGATATCACAGATCGAATAGGCGAAAGAGTATTTGGAACAGGTCAATTTTGGACTGCGGCGAGTTATGCCATGTGCTCAGTGGGAGAGGCTGGGCACCGGATGTTACTTACGATTCCAGGATTATTAGAGCGAAAAGATCTTTCGACTGACTCCAGAAATATTTTAGAAAAGATACAAGAAGATCTAGCGCCACTGGCAAAGGAACATGCGCCAGTTGTTATTAGGATAGGTGGCGGTGCACTTGACCTGATAGAAGATTATCAACATTACAAGGAAGAGGGTATTCGCCCAGGAGTAGCTTTTGTCGTTGATGCCTTTCGTCATATGAAGAACCCAACAGCAGATGATTTAATCGATATGATTAGAGGGATGATTGGGGTTAATGCCAGCTTTGTAAGGATCGAACCTAAAGATATTATTGGATTTATTGATCAAGTGGATAATAATGGTAAGCTAATCCGACCAGAGAACGAATAATGTCAAAAAAGTAGCATGGCTCGAAATCCAATTAAAAGTTGCCTGGCTCCAAAAAAATAAAATATTGTGATTATATCTTGTGCCACGCTTCCTTAATCTTAAGTAACTCAAATTCGAAGAAGAATCTAAAAATCCTTCACCAACTTACCACCTTGATTAGAGTATACAGCTACTTGATGTTTAAGATGACGACCAAATTCCTTATCTTTCACAAACTCTAATTTTTCAATTGGCAAATTATCTAGTTCTGCTTTGGAAAGATATGAAAAATAATCTTTTGATTGATCCTTCTTAGCTAACTGACTTAATTGAGAAATTAGATCGAGACAGACCCAACCAGAGGCAGATTCGCCAAAGTAAGAAATATTATTAAACTTTGCTTGCAAGGTCGCAATAAAACTATCGGCAATCGAAGCATAGGCAAAGGCTAATTTGCTTGATAAGGCGATGAAGAGTTCTTGGAATGTTGAATCAGCAAAGATATCACCGCCAATAATTGGCACTATAAACTTTTGTGCAGCGGCTTGTCGAGCAAAGGTAATTGCTTGCTCTGGCATTGTTAATAAATAAACAGCATCAACTTGCTTACTTTTTAATTTTGCAATTGTAGAATTAAAATCAGCAGTATCATTAGGAACAAAATTCTCTAAAAGCTGACCATTTAGTTCTTTGCTCAGCAACTTTACTCCCGTTACGGCATTTCCAATATCAATCGATACCGCCGCGGGGTTTACTGATTTGTGATATTTAAAAAACTTAGCAATATAGCTGGTTAGTAAATCAACCTTAGAACTTAAGGTAATCACATACTCTCGGTTTAAGGCGTCAGGATTCATTGATACTAGAATTGTTGGAACTTTCTTCTGTTCTACAATTGGCGCAATTACTCCACTTGGAGTATTCCCCCAGACAACCAAGAGTTGTACTTTATTAATCTCCACAAGTTTCTGAGCAGCGCTAATTGTATCTTTGCCATCATAACGATGATCTTCAAAGATAATTTCAAGTTTCTCAGTATCATTTGGCTTTTGACCCTGCCAGAGTTCTACTCCACGACGAAAAGCTTCTCCCATTGGGGCTACTGGCCCGCTAAGTGGAAGTACAATTCCCACCTTAAATTTATCTTCTGCTAAGAGATTGTTAGCAAAAGTAAGGATAATGATGAAAAAAAGTGTTTTAGCGATAGTGTTCATAAACTTGCAATTTAAATACCAATGGATTCTTACCAATTGGGCTTAATTTGAAATCTACAATACATGAAACAACTAGTGGAGGACAAGAACTATCAGTGGTTTTCCTTTAGTTCATGTCATTCGGTGCCAGGCAATTCAAAATGATTCAAGTAAAGAAATGGGCGTAAAAATTTAGGCTGTAAAATGCATATGATATCAGTTATAATATGAAATACATGCTCTACTAAGTTCTAGGTAGGGCTTACGCTGAAATTGAAGGTGCTTAATGCAAAACAACATTAAGGGTTATGAAAGTTAATTGGGGAATTGAGTGTCCTCATTTCTTAATTTAATAAGATTTGTCAGTATTATGCGAGCATTTACATTAATTGAGTTGTTAGTAACTGTTGCCATTCTAGCAATTCTTGCTTCGCTAGCAATCACTAATGTAGAATTATATCGCTGGAAAGTTGATCGACTTGAATTTATTTCTTTATCAAGACAAGCAATTGTAGCTGGCATCTCTGGTCTAGCGGATGGAAAAATTGGTCAAGTGTTTGTTAATCGATTAAATGGCACTTTTGGATTTTTAGTAGAAGAGGGGCAAGTACAAGGTAAAGACGTGTTCACAGGCCCTGATGATTATAAAATACTTTTTCCTGGATTAAGTTTACCTAGCTACATGGTTTTTGAAGGTAGAATTTCAGCTTCTAGTAACACCTACATGATTCCACCCTTAAGTGTGACAATCGGTTCGTGTAAGGTTAATGATAAAGATGGACATTACCTCTTTGCTAATTTTAATGATCGATCGTTAATGTATTTAGGGCGGTATGTGTCTACTACTAGCGATTGGATGCAGGGTTGTTGAGATTTGAAAAGTTAAAAGACCTAAAATTAATGTTTTCTAAGAATTTATCCGATATAGATAAAGTTATATGGAAAGAATTTATATAAACAATAAGGCGTTTACCTTGGTAGAGTTACTTGTAACTGTAGCTATTATTGGCATATTGGCTAGTATTTCAGTTGCGTTATATGATCAATATAGGTTGCGTGCATATGAGGCGGAAACTTCAACTCACGCCTTAAATTTTAGGACTTCATTAAACGCTGGAGTAATCCAAGGAAAAGGTTTTAGTCAAATCCTTGTAACTGTTAGTCCCTCAATAACAAATGGTGGCCAAGTCTTTGCGATACCACTTAATTCAGTAAATTTTACTACAAACGATTGGCAAAATTATTTACCTGGATATACGCCAGTTCCTTATATTAAAATACAAGGTCAATTATATCCTAATTCTACGAGTTCGGCTGTTATGAGTTATGTTGTATCTATAAACTGCAAGGCAATAAAAAATAGCCAATTTTATTCTTATCAATTTTCTAGTGTAGTTGCCAGCAATGGAGTAGGAAGATATCTCCCTAGTTTTCTTCTAAATGCACGGTATGGCCTTAGTTGTTAAGTTATTCGGTTTTAGATGGTAACTTAATAATTGCAACCCAACAACTCTTATAGTTTGTATTTTAATCTGAATCAAGATCCAGCCCTCAAATCTATATGATGGAAGTCATAGGTAACATTCTCTGACTAGCTTATCTTAGTCTCTTTTCAAGTGATTAGGCAATTAAGCCAAAAAAATATAAGGAATAAAATGAAAATAATACTAGCAATATGTCTTCTTGCACTCACAACATCATCAATAGCTTTCGCCGAACATATGGGCATGAAAGAGGAGATGGCTAAATGTGACACCAATAAGGATGGAATGATTTCTAAAGATGAATTCATGAAATCTAAAACTGAAGTATTTATGAAAATGGATACTGATAAGAATGGAATGCTTAATGCATCTGAACAAAAAATGATGATGGATCACATGCACAAGATGCTAATGGACGACGGAATGAAGAAAAAAGATATGTAATCATTATAGATTGGGGGTATGCCCCCCAATCTACTTGATAAGGTATAATTAGCTTGCTGGATTTCTGGAAAGTATTATAAAACCGTAAGCCACAGGGAAACCATCGTTCGTAGTATAAGCACTGCCACTACGAACTAAGTAGTCTTCTTCAAAATTAAAGAAGAAAATAAGATTAGTTGGATCACCGTTAGCTTCATTTATATCAACTTCCACATTGTATTAGTCAACGATCTTCACAATCACTTCGCCATGTTCAGGATGTGAGAAGGAACTCTCGCCAGAAAAACTTAAGCCATCTATTGGGAAAATTACGCTATAGGAGTTTGAGCCAACAGCTGAGTTGAAAGTTTCGTCAAAAACTATATCAAGCGAAGTGTTAGCACCAACTTATCCAATAGCCAATGTAAGTGTTCCATTAATCGCTGGAAAAGGTATGACATCGCTAGTCGGTGTGGCTAAGTATGTACCTGAGAAATTTCCGGCAAGTTGATTAAAGATTAATTTAGTTAAATTTCCATTGAGGCAATCTGTGAGTGAAGCAAGAGTTGCTTTGTTTGATTTAATACAAGCCTTAAATTTTTTTGTTTTACCAGGTTCTCTATTTAGTTCGATTGATAAGTTTGTGCGAAGATTAGCAATTTTATGACCTATCGCTGTTTTCTTTGCTAAATAACTAACTTCATTATCTAGAAGGTAGATGACGCTATCACGACATACATAGCCTTCCTTAAGAGGAATACCTTCTGCGAAAGAAGAATTGGCCATCAAGGCACATAAAGTGATTAGTGCCAGTAACTTCGAATATAATTTTATAAAAACTCCAAAAAAGAATCTGGCAACAGTACGTATAAAAAATCTATAATTCAATCGTTATTTCTGATCATGCTATAAAATTGATATTACAAGTCCAGGTTAGAAAAGTTTTAGAAAAGTTGCCTGGCTCCCACAGCCATTGACTTAAGGAATTAGAAGTTAATTTTATGTTTTGCTCTGTGATGATAGATCTTAGGATCTCGTCCTCTGTTACACTCGTGGTGTCGTTTGGGGTGAATCCTGTCGGGTCTCACCACT
>JANNBC010000001.1:0-41629 GCA_031385045.1 bacterium
TAAAAACAACAAATATAGTAAAACCAACATGAATTTCCGAAAAAGTTTTTCGGAAATTCATTCTTGGGTTTACTATATTTAAATTATAAATTTAAACAATACAATCAAGAACTGTAGTAATTAATTGTTACACTTTCCTGGACTATAGGCCGGAAGCTTAATAATAAAATGATTCTCAGCTACTGATAGCGGCAGAGAGCCTAAGCCCTGAACTAAATCTTTTAACGAAGTAGCCTTTTTAGCATTAGAAATATTTTTAACTAAAGCTGGGAGATCGTTTACTAAAAGTGGATTATAATACTCAATGCTTTTATTAAGATTAAGAATAGAGGTAAAATAAATCTTATCACTTGGAAAAAGATTAGGATCTAAATAATCTGAATTAGTGGATGTTGGCTTACCTGTTTTAGGATCGTTTTTAAATTGATATCTTGAAAAAACCTCAGTAAATTTAGCAGCATTCTTGTCGGCACAATAATTTTTACCTTCGGAATCAGAGCAAATAAATAAGGCAAGTGGCCCCTTCGGTAATTTAGATAAATCAAATTTAAAAATTGCACTACTATCATTAGGATTAGTTGAATCTAATAAGGTCTTGGTAATCACCTTATCTTCATTTAAAGCCTCTAAAGTAACAATAACTTTTGCCTTTTGTTTCTTCTCTACTCGCTCTTGAAATTCATATTTAATGGCATCAAGATCACCAAAAACACAACGTTCGTCGAGAATTATTTTCACCGTTAAAGTCTTATCTTTTAAGGCTAAGGCTTTAACCTCAGCTGATAATTCCGAACCAACAAGTAACAAAAAGGCAATTAAACAAGGGATAAATTTCATAAGAGTGCTCCAATGTACATAGTGTAATACAAGAAGGTTATATTTAAATAAAAGCCTTTTGATTATTGTAATATTTAAGTAAACAAATTGTAAATCATCAAATATTGATTTGAGTAAAGTAATAAGGTCTTGCTTGCAAAGCCTAGTATATATAGAGAGTCCAAAAAAGGATTTCCGTTAAGGAAATTATTTTTTGGACTCGGGCTTTTCAAACCTGGCTTTAGCCAGGTTTGAAAAGCCTAAAAACAACAAAGATAGTAAAACAAACATGAATTTCCGAAAAACTTTTTCGGAAATTCATTCTTGGGTTTACTATGTTTAATTACTTCTTCAGATTATCAAATTCAGATTGCAGAATTAGATCTCCAGTATAGATACCCTCAGAGACCAGTAAATGACTTTCTACATTCGAAACTGTAATTTCCGATAAGATAAAGTTAATCACATTTTGACCAACGGCGACAGGTAATAATTCTTGATTATCAACAACTACCCAAGAGCCATCAGCTTTTTTCACAAAATCTCCTTGCCTCACATCGACAGCTCGTTTTAAGCCAGCTTTTGTTAAGACAACATGTTTCTGACTGACGGTAATTTTTTCCGGGCCATAAGTTAATTTAATTAACCCTATTTTTTCAGGACCTTCTACTACCTTTAGAACTTCCAGTGTTTGCCCAGCTACTCCTAATAAATGATCGCCTACCTGAACATTCTCAACTAAAACTTTTTCGTTATTAGCCAAGGTAATCTTAGTACCAGGAGGGAAACATCCGTCACTGCCACGATTACAAGCACAAGTCCAACAAGCATTAGGATCGGCTGAGATCTGAGTCGAAGTAAAATTATCATTTCCATTATTACCATTATTGATCGTAATGTTTCCAGAACTATCAACTCGAGTAATAGTGGCATTGGAATTAGTATTTCCAAAGAATAAGTCTGCGATACCGCGAAAATTTCTAAAATTAAACGCTGAATCTACCCCATCACCTGGAACACAAACTATCCGATAATCAGGACAGAACTGGTTTGTACCATTCCCACGATCGACTTGAGTTGGCACAGGAACATTATCACATGAATTAACTTTACAAGTGATTGAACATTCCGAAGCAGTTCCATTACTGGCTCCTAGATCGCAATCCTCACCAAGATCAACTATTCCATCACCACAATATGGATCGACATTACAATCTGAGTTACAGATTGCACCAGCATTTCCTGCTTGAACACCAGAATCTAGTTTAAAGTCATCACCGTCACATAGCTCATCATTATTTCTAAGGCCATCACCACAATATGGAATGACTTCACATGACGGAGTACAAACTTCTCCTGTGGAGCCGGCTTGAATTCCATCTGCGGTTCCAAAGTCAGTACCATCGCACAGTTCATTTACATTCCTTAGGCCATCACCACAGTATGGGTTAATCTGACACTGAGCATTACAAAGTAAATTATTAGCACTTACTTGAAGACCTTCCTCCAGCCCAAAATCAGTCCCATCGCATAGCTCATTGTTATCTCTTACTCCATCACCGCAATATGGATCTACATTACAATCAGAGTTACAGATTGCACCTTTAGCCCCCGCTTGAATACCTGAGTCTAGTTTAAAATCATCCCCATCACAGAGCTCATTATTATTTCTAAGATTATCTCCACAATATGGAATTACTTCACATGTCGGGTTACAAACCTGTCCATTCAGACCTGCTTGAATTCCTTCCGCAGTTCCAAAGTCAGTTCCATCACAAAATTCATTGGCATTTCGTTTTCCATCACCACAATATGGATTAACTTGGCACTGAGCATTACATGTCACAGCAGGACTAATCGTAGTTGCAAGAATACCGAAATCTGTGCCATCACAAAGTTCGTTAGAATCTTTAATTCCATCACCGCAATATGGATTAATTTGGCAACTGGAGTTACAAACTTCACCTAGCTTGCCAGCTTGACTGCCAGCATCTAATTTAAAATCGTTGCCATCACATAGCTCGTTATCATCTCTGACACCATCACCACAATATGGATTTACTTGGCAGCTTGAGTTACAAACTTGTCCATTAGTACCTACTTGAACTCCTTCCGCAGTTCCAAAGTCAGTACCATCGCAAAGCTCATTTAAGTTCCTTCGGCCGTCACCACAGTATGGATTAATCTGACACTGTGCATTACAAACTTGCCCATTTAAACCAATTTGAACACCTTCATCAATTCCAAAATCAATACCATCACAAAGTTCATTGTTACCTCTGATGCCATCACCGCAATAGGGATTGATTTCACAATTAACAGAACAGGTAGCATTAGGATGAGTAACAGAACCTAAGTTAGTAGAATCACACTCCTCAATTCCAGCTTGAATTTCGCCATCACCACAATAAGTACATTTGAATCCATTACTACGACAACCGGCAACATAGCCATTATTTCCACTGGTAATTCCATAATCACAGGATTCATGATTAGCAGCATCAATGTAACCATCACCACAAGTAATTACTTTACAGTTATTTCTACAAACTTTTCCGGTTGGAACATCGCTTCCATCACATTCCTCCGAGGGATCGTTCACATCACCATCGCCACACTTAGTGCAATTAGGGCGACATCCCAGACGCGTTGCGGGATCATTAAAATCACAAGTTTCACCTTTTGGTAAATCAATTGTAGTTGTCCAAACTCCATCTCCACAGTATGGAAGCTTGCAATCCTTGCGGCAATTATCTGTTAAATTTGCATTGCCATCATCACACTCCTCACCAAGTAAAACGAGCCCATCTCCACAATATGAACAGGTAAAACATTCACAATGACTACAACCACAAATATTTGGATCGGAAACAATGGTTGACTCCTGACCAGGAGGACAAGAAACTTGAATCGGCGCACGATCTTGCGCTAGCAGTATAATTGGAAAAATTGTTAGAAGTAAAAGGCTACAAAGTAACCTCCCATCTGGTATGGAAAAAACGAGTTGTCTAGACATGACTTAACCTTAAAACGATTGACACCTGTGTATTAGGATTCAGATGGGATGAAATTAGATTCTAGAACTCCCCAACTAGCTATTTCCAGTAATAGCTTTGCTAGAAAGCTATTCATTACAATGACTTAATAGGCATTTAGTTTATTTGAACAAAATCTGAGTTTACCAAATTAATGATAAACTCAGATTTCAACTTGCTTAATTAAAAGGACATTAACTCATTACCAAAGAATTTACTGATTAATTATCTCCTGAGCAGTAAGATCCCCAGTAACAATTCCATCTGAAAGCACCATATGGTTATCTAATTGATCATCACCTTCTAAGCGGATATTTAATACTTTTTGGCTAGATTTAATCGGAAGATATTTTACTTTGGTAACTTCTGCTTTTGTTCCATTTAAAGTTAAGAGATCTCCAGTTTTAACATCACGAGCTAGAATAACCCCATCATTAGTTTTTACTGGATGTTTCTGAGTCACTCGAACAGATTTATCCCCCACAGCGATTTCTACAATTGCTTCAGATTCAGAAGATTCTAGAACATTCTTAACTTTAGCGATTTTACCACTTACTGGATTTAAAACTTCTTCTCCCGCGTGTATATCTTGAATTTCTTTTTCTTCTCCATTCGCCATTAAAATTTTGGTTTCTGGCACAAAGCAACCTTCTAATCTTAAAGCTGCACAGGTCCAACAAACATTCTCTTGGAAGGCACATGTATTTTCATAAGGTACGCGCTTATTATCCTTGTTGTAATAATGAACCGTTGTATCAATCACAGTTTTATTTGTTGGATCACTCCCCCAATTGTATACAAAACCATCAACTCGGGCGATCCCTTTAGTGCCATCACCAGCTCCAAAAAATAATTTTCCAGAACCATCATAGTCATGATTATTATTAACAAAAGCATCTTCTAATTGCTGCGTCCAACCTGCTGGCCGTAGTGCATTAGAAGTTCCACCAGTCAAATCATTAACAAGTGTTGGTTTCCATCCCCAAGCATCATTAACTGTTAGGATTTCACCATTTTGATCAACATCGATCCCTTCAATTGCTTCCAGAATCCTTGTGCCTTCATCGATAAATTGTTGTGTGCTAAGCTTTCCATCTTTATCTAATGAATTTGTATAATACCAACCACCGTAAACTCCATTCTCACGAGAATGATAACCAAGCACACAAACTCTCATATTAAACATGGTATAATTACCCATATCTTCAACTTTACCTTGTTGATCTTCTGGATACTCCAAACCTAGGCAACAATTGGCCTCACCGTAATACTGCTCACTTGGATCACGCCCACAAGCATCATCCTCAACTTTACATGTTGAAGAACAAGTTGCGTTTGGATTAATTGCCAGAATTTCTGGATTAATATCATTCCCATCACATTCTTCAAGCTCTGAACAAACCGTATATCCTGCACTGATCCCTCTTGAACTACAAGTGTAATCACTTACATATTCAAGAACTCCAGCACTATTTTTAATCCAAGAACTATTTGGATGAGGCTGACCTGGACCTGCTGGTTGAACCTCACAAACGCCACTACCACGAACTCCATCACCACAGTAATTTTTCACAATTACTTTACATTGCTGTGGATTACAAAATAGAGCACTTTCGGGAATGTTTTTAGAATTAGTATATCCAGAAAAGTCTGTCCCTTCACATTCCTCTGTTCCATTTACTAGACCATCACCACAATAAGGTGTTACTTTACATGTCTCCGGATTACAGGAAGCTAAGGGATGAACTGGACTTTTTAAATAATGACAACCATCACACTCTTCATTGCCGTTAACTGCATTATCACCACAGTAAGTTTTAACTTCCACAGTGCATTTATCGGTACATGTAATGGCACTACGCGGAAGTTCTGGATGAAGATCTAAATATGCTTGAGCAACATCATTGCCATCGCATGTCTCATCAGAGTTAGCGATCTTATCACCACAATATTCTTCTACGATAACCTTGCAGTCGCTGGTACAGACCAAAGCATCTCGAGGAATGTTGGATTTATCTGGATTACGTTTATAAAATAAATCAAAATCAATACCATCACACTCCTCATCTTCCGTGCAATAGCCAGTATTATTTGTGAAATCAACACAGAGTGCTGGCGTGGCAACACCATCACCACAGTATTTCTTAACATGTACTTCACAACTGGCAGTACAGATTAAATTTGCAAGAGGAATATTATTAGGATTTTTATAATTACCAAAATTTGTTCCTTCGCAAGTCTCGTTACTGGCTAATTGCCCATCTCCACAATATGAATTTATTTTGCAAGTAGCAGAGCAGCTCGCATTAGGATTTGTAACTGTTCCTAGATTGGTAGAATCGCACTCTTCAACTCCTGCTTGAATTTCACCATCGCCACAGTATGTACATTTAAAGCCATTACTTCGGCAACCAGCGACATACCCACTATGCCCACTTGTAATTCCATAGTCACAAGTCTCATGATTAAGATTATCGATATAACCATCTCCACATGAAACTAACTTACAATTATCTCGACAAACTTTACCGGCAGGCTTATCTGTTCCATCACATTCTTCGGAAAGATCATTCCGAAGATTATCACCACACTTAGTACAATTGGTACGACATCCCGTACGAGTGGCAGGATCATTAAAATCACAAGTTTTACCCTTTGGTAAATCAATAGTGGAAGTCCATACTCCATCTCCACAGTATGGAAGTTTACAATCTTTACGACAGTTATCCGTTAAATTCGCATTTCCATCATCACATTCCTCACCTTGCAAAACTAGTCCATCTCCACAATAGGAGCAGGTAAAACATTCACAGCTACTACAACCACAAATATTAGGATCGGAAACTAAAGTTGGCTTTTGTCCAGGAGGACACGAAACATTTGAGGAAATCCGATCTTGAGCAAAGAGTAATGTTGGTAAAATTGTTATGAGTAAAAGGCTACAAAGTAACCTCCTACAAGAAACCGAAGAAATGAACTGTCTAGACATGACTTAACCTTAAATATACTGGAGCTTGAAAGTTAAGATTCAGATCTGCTTAATTAAGTTTCTTTATCGTTTTAATGGCTAGGCAACTCTCCCAATTTTATTGCAAATAACAAAATAAATATTTAATATTATTACACAATTTCGACTCTCCTCAATAATACGGGGCATCAAAAGATCTTTCCAAATAATTCTTTAGCCTTACCAAAAAGACCAGATTCACCTTTAAATATATTTAAAATTGTTCCTAACTTACCACCAAATAACGTACTTACTAAATCAATTCCCTTATCAATAATACTTGGCTTATTAATCATATTATTGTTTTCATTGCTAGTAATTTGGTTTGATTGATTAATTGAATTAGTTGCATTGGGACTTAACAAGCCTACTTGCTGGAATATATTTCCAACGACTTGCAGTATTATATTACTAAAGCCAGTGAGCAGATTATCCATAATTGTATGCTGGCACTGCCCAGGCATGCTTGCTGACATTGAATTTGTCATCGCTGACTGTTGTGAAACTGCACTATTAACGTTTGCTAATTCGAATTGCGATGGGACTGCCGATGTATTGATTGGTTTAATTTCTAACATTATCTCTCCTTTGTAAAAAATATATTGGAGATGCTGCTACAAATTAGCAACACTCACTAATATTTCTTAATCGTTAAAGAAGATCCGATGTTGCTGAAAAATAATATTTATTCGAAATAATCAGGAAAATTAAATTAACATTTCCCTTTCTGCCGCATTTTTACGATACTCTTGGTAATGTTGAGAATTTTGTAAAAATAATCCAGCACCTGCTACTACTGCAGAAATTGGATCTGGCGCACGATGAACTTTAATTCCAAGCTCCTCTGAAAGACGCTTCTCTAAACCTCTTAGTAGGCTTCCACCACCAGAAAGGTTTAATCCTGTAGAGATAATATCTCCAGCCAATTCTGGAGGAGTAATCTCCAAAGTTTGTCGAATTGCAGCAATAATGCTGGATACGACTTCAGACATAGACTCCCGCATTTCTTTACTTGTTACAGTAATGCAGTGTGGAGCTCCACTAGTTAAGCTTCGTCCCTTAACCTTCATTTCCAGAGTGTCAAAGTCAGGGTGAGCAGAACCAATTGTTAATTTAATTTTTTCAGCTGTTAATTCACCGATTAATAGGTGACGTACACGACGTAAATAATTAATAATTGCTTCATCTATTGTATCACCACCTTGCCTTACTGATAGTGCCTGCACAACATCACCTAAACTGATCACCGCGATATCTGTTGTCCCCCCACCGATATCTACGATCATATTTGCGGTGGCTTCATCAACTGGTAAATTTGAACCAATAGCTGCGGCCATCGCTTCATCTACTAATTGCACTTCTCTGGTTTTATTTTCGATCGAAAGACGAATGGCTCTTTTTTCAACTTCTGTAATCCCACAAGGAATTCCAACAATCACTCGAGGTTTGAAAATATTAATGGAATTATCTGTTACCTTATCAAGGTAATGGGCTAACATCATTCCTGCTACTTCAAAATCAGCAATCACCCCTGTTCTAACTGGGCGAACGACATCGACTCCAGGAGGTGTCTTACCTAACATTGCCTTGGCTTCTGCGCCAAAAGCTATTGCAACCTTCTTGTTGCCAACCTTTTTAACAGCAACGACACTTGGTTCATTTAAAATAATACCAGCATCTTTAGCATAGATTAAAGTATTAGCGGTTCCTAAATCAATGGCCAAGTCCCGAGCAACAAAACTAAACATGAAATAATCTATTTAAAAAAAAGGGAAAATACTGGATAATCCTTGAGGATAGCGAGTATTCTCTTAAAAATCAAACAATATGGCTAAAATTGAAACAATTGCTGTGGTTGGTGCTGGGCAAATGGGTCTAGGAATTGCAGAGCTCTGCGCTAGCAAAAACTATCAGGTTCAACTCTTTGATAGTAATTCTCAAATATTAAATAACGCTAAAATCCGGTTAACTGCCTCAGGTCTCAAACTAGTAGAAAAAGGTAAAATTACCTCTGTGCTTCAAGCTCAGATTATTAATAATATTCAAACCTTTAATGATCTAAGCAAACTAAAAGATGCCGATCTGATCATTGAAGCTGTAATTGAAAGTTATGATGTTAAATCTTCCCTCTTTAAAAATCTATCTGCCGTTGCCAAAGAATCAGCGATCTTAGCCTCTAATACTTCCTCACTATCCATTACTAGAATGGCGAACTCTTTTATTCGTCCTGATAAATTTATTGGTTTGCATTTCTTTAATCCAGCTCCAGTAATGCCACTAGTTGAAGTTATTGCTGGACTAAAAACTAGCTTAACGACGAAACAGTTAGTAATTGCTTTTGCTCAAACCTTAGAGAAAGAAGCAATCACAGCCAATGATACTCCCGGATTTATTGTAAACAGAATCTTGTGTCCAATGATTAATGAAGCCATTTTCCTTTTGGCCGAGGGTAACAATGCTCAAGAGATCGATCAGGCATTAAAACTAGGTGCGAATCACCCAATGGGGCCCTTACAATTGGCTGACTTTGTAGGACTAGATACTTTATTAAGAATCTTAGAAATTTACCAAGAAGAATTTGGAGAAGACAAGTATCGACCTTGCCCACTACTTCGCCAATATGTTAACGCTGGATGGTTGGGACGAAAATCTGGCAAAGGTTTTTATACTTACTAGACTGCGGCCTCTAGGATCTTTCTTAGTAATTCACTATTATGAGAATGACCTGTCATGTTAGCAGTAATCTTTCCAACGATTGGCCGACCAAGAAGATAAATATCCCCGATCATATCTAAGATTTTGTGCCTAACTGGCTCATCTGGAAAACGTAACTCTGAGTTAATAACTCCATCTTCTCCAATTAGAACAAAATTATTAAATCTTCCACCTTGAGCTAAGCCTTGCTTCTGAAGGTAATCAATGTCTTTTACAAAACCAAAAGTGCGACAGCTAGCAATTTCATTTTGATAATTTTCAAAACTATCCATTTTAAAAATGTAATGTTGCTCCCCGATTGGTTGTTGATAATTTAAGGTGTAATCAATGATTAGTTCTTCCGCCGGTTCTAAACGAATAAAGGCTTCACCCTTACGAACTTCAATAGTTTTAGTGACCATTAATTCGGGAATAGTTGCCGACTGCTCCAAGATTCCAACTTCTTGAAAGATCTTACAGAACTCAATCGCCGAACCATCCATTACAGGAACTTCTTCATTACACTTAATTAACAGATTGGTAATACCAGCAGCATGCAAGGCGGACATTAAGTGCTCAATTGTGGAGACTTGAGAATCTGCATTCTTAATTGTTGTGGCGTAACCAGTCGTGCTGACATAATTGACATGAGCTGGAACAGCTTGCTTACTTCCAGGGCCAGCAAAGTGAATGCCAGAATTTTCAGGAAGTGGCTCCAAGATTAGTCCTGATTTACGACCGCTATGCACACCTACTCCATAGAGAATACTACTACCTGCTAAGGTTTTTTGCTGTCTAGATTTACCAACAAAAAAATCATTTTGAAAAACATCACTAGTAATCTGGCAGCTCTGCTCAGATAAACTTTCAATTTCTGGCAAATTTCCCAGATTAGAGTTTTTAGCTGACAAGGCTCTGTTGACTACTTGTTGAATCACTAATAAATCAAGTGGCTTTTCAATAAAATCGATTGCTCCTAATTGTGTGGCTCGGACAGCTGTAGAAATAGTTGCATGACCACTAATCATCACAACAGGTAAAAGACTATCTAGGTTACGAATCTTCTCGAGAGTTTCCATGCCATCCATCCCTGGTAGCCAAATATCTAGGAAAACTAAAGCTGGTGATTTCTCTTTAATAATTTCTAAAGCCTGATTGCCATTATTAGCATGACAACAACTAAGGCCAAGGTCTTCTAAGACATGGCTTAATGTTTCACAAATACTTTGTTCATCATCTACAATCAGCGCTAAATTATTATCCATAGTAAATTTCAAAAAATAATTACAAAAATAGTAATTTACGGCGAGTGTGAATAATGGATTTATCCAATTTCACACCGCAAAAATAAAATAGATAGTGTTTCATTAAAACCTTTAATAGCGACAAAGAATTTTAAGAAACACTAAGCGTTACCGGTAAAAACTCGAATTGTCTCTGCCGTATTAGAAAACAATGTTGCCGCTCGATCGGGACCAACACTTACTAAAGAAATTGGACATGCAATAATCTCAGAAACTGTTGCTAAATAAAGTTTAACGGCAGCTGGAAGCTGGTGCCATTTAGTAAGAGCAGAAATATCTTCTTCCCAACCTGGTAACTCAATATATTCAGGAGTTACTAAAGCAAGATCGGCTGCTAAAGATGGAACATCATCTAACTTCTGACCATCTAAATAATAATTGATACAAACTTTAATTTTTTCCATTCCAGAAAGAACATCCAGTTTGGTCATGGCTAAAGTCTCTACTCCATTTAAACGAACAGCACGCTTTAAGGCAAAAGTATCTAACCAGCCACAACGTCTTGGTCGTCCAGTCACAGTTCCAAACTCATGTCCCTTTTGACGAAGCTCTTCTCCGGCCACACCATGCAATTCAGTTGGAAATGGACCTTCCCCGACACGGGTGGAATAGGCCTTAACAACACCTAAGATATTATCAATTGCTTTTGGACCAACACCACAGCCAATAGTGACTGCTCCTGCAATTGTGTTGGAAGATGTCACGTAGGGAACTGTTCCATGAATCTGATCTAGTAATGTGCCTTGAGCACCTTCAAAAACAATTTTTTGTTGATTTTTAAGGGCATGGTCTAAGATTAAGCTGACATTTCCGATGTAAGGACAAAGCTCTTTGGCGGCTAATTCAATATCACTCCAAATTTTATCAAAACTAATTTCTTCTGGATAATCTAAAACATATTTTAAAGTTTTATTAATTTTAACAATCTTTTCTTGAATTCGGGGCTTTAAGTCAGCAAGTTTAAATAATTCAGCCAAGCGAACCCCAGAGCGATCAACCCGATCTTCATAACAAGGACCAATCCCCTTGCCTGTTGTTCCAATTTTTTGATCTCCTCGACTAATTTCTCGAGCGAGATCAAGAACACGATGATAATCTAGAATTAGGTGGGAGTCCCGATCTAGGACTAATCTTTGAGGATTAATTTTATATCCAGCGGCTTGCAAGCCAGTAACTTCCCCTGTAAAAATCTTGGGATCAACCACACATCCTGCGCCAATTAAGCAACAACAATTTTCCCGTAAAATGCCTGATGGAATTAGATTAAGTTTGGTTGTCTTTCCTTCCACAACAATTGTGTGACCAGCATTGTTACCACCATGAAAACGAACAACATAATCAGCAGCAGAAGTTAAGTAGTCAACTAGTTTACCCTTACCTTCGTCACCCCACTGACATCCAACAACTACTAGTGAAGACATTAATCTTTACCAAAAATAAAATGATTTTATCTCTTAGCTTTAGGCCTTAGCCCGAAAAGCGAACTCCCATTTATTAGCATTATTTACAATTAAACCCAATGGTTCCCCATTAAATTGATAAATAATTGGCGAATTTGCGGGATCTAAATCCTGTGTGAAATCAACTAAGGCTTGAGGCAAACCATTTTGTAGTTTTAAGGCAAGATCCTCAGTAACAGCTATCAAGCTAGCATCGGGAAAAAGCAAAGTCCAAGGGAAAATATCTTGATTTTCTAGAGTATCAATTTCCTTCGCTTCCTTAATAAAAAAGGGCAAAGATGCTTCTCTCCGCAAACTTGCAATTGTCCCTCCAGAACCAAGCATTTCACCTAATTCGCGAGCTATCGAGCGAATATATGTACCAACTGTTGATTTGATTTCAAAACTTAAAAGATTCTCCGCAATCAAGTTGTACTTAAAACTTTTAATATCAATTTGTCGGGGCTTTAACTCAACAACTTTTCCCTCGCGAGCTAACTTATATGCTCTTTGGCCATTAACTTTTAGTGCACTATAGCTTGGTGGCATTTGAGAAATAAGACCAGAAAATTTGGAATTAATAACTTCTGTAATTTGAGATAAGCTCGGCAAGTTATCACTTTGAGAGACTATCTCCCCTTCAAGATCATCGGTTGTAGTTTGAATACCAAATTGAATTGTACCAGAGTAAATCTTATCATTTTTCTCAACATAAGAAGCAAGTCTAGTTGCTCTTCCTGTTAAACAAACGAGTAAACCAGTAGCTAATGGATCTAGCGTTCCACAATGACCAATCTTTTCTAGGGATAGCTTTCTTTTAATTTCTAGAATTGCTTTCTGAGAAGTAATCTTTAGTTTTTTATCTAATAAAATCACACCCGCCGAAGCATGACCGACTACAGACATTTCTTTGCTCGCAACTCACTCTCAACACCGGCAATTAGTCCTTCGATAAATTCTGGCAATTCACGTTTCCATTTAATTCCTGATGCCTGGGCATGTCCACCGCCACCAAGTGGTTGAGCAATTTGATTAACATCGATTGGATCAATTGATCTCATACTTGCTTTCCAGACCCCCTGATCAAGGCGAATCGTAGCAGAAACTTTTACGCCATTGATATTACGGAAGACATCTTTAACATGATGAAGTTCATCATAGCTAACTTGCAACTCTTCCATCCAGTTTTCAGGAATAACTAAATAGGCAAATTGATTGTTAAATAAAAGATTAACATGTTCAATCATTCGAGACTGTAATTTAAGAATAGCGAGAGACTTTTCTTGAAAAAGTTTTTGACTCATTCCTTGCAGATCTGCCCCTGATTCAATCAGTGCAGCAACAGTCAGAAACGTTTCCGAGTTAACTCCTTTATATTGCAATGACCCAGTATCGGAGTAGATGCCAGTAAGTAAAAGATTAGCAATCGGCAAATCAATTACGACACCCAAGGCTTGGATTAATTTATAAATCATCTCCGAGCAAGAAGAAGTATTCTGAACTAAATTACAAGTACCAAAATATTCATTAGAGACATGGTGATCGATGTTTAAATCTACTCCACGAGTATTTAAGATTTCCGCGTAACTCTTACCAAGGCGAGCGATCCCTGAAGAATCGGTCGTAATTACGAAAGCGTCCTGCAAATCAGGCATACTTATTTCAATTGTATCAATTAGTGGTAGAAACTTTAAATCACCAACTATGCCAGAGGCATTAAGGGTAACTACTTTTTTATTTAATTTTTTTAAGGCAGATGAAAGTGCCAAGCTCGATCCATAAGCATCAGGATCAGGGCTTTCATGGCTAATCACAACAAAGTTGGAGGATGATAAGATTAATTTGGCAACTTCTTGATAAGAACTACTCTTCGTTTGGCTCATCGTTATTCCCTTCTTTTTCTTTATCCGCAACTTTATTCATTAGTTGCTCTACTTCAGACATAGTTTCTAAAGTATTATCATGAAAGAATCTTAAATTAGGGACAACTCTTAATGATAATTTCTTACCAAGGATATTACGCAAACGACCTTTAGCAGCGATAAGTCCATCAGCTACTTCTTGATGACGATTATCACCGAAAACACTCCAGTAGATATTAGCCTCGCGCAAATCAGAACTGATTGTAGCCCCAGTTAAAGAAACCATCTTTAATCGCGGATCCACTGAAGCAATGATTTCCATTGCCAAAATCTCTCTAACTTGTTCTGCTACTCGATATGCTCTGGGAGTTTTTGTCATACTACTTTACGCTAATGTTCTTTGAACTTCCTTAACTCGGAAAACTTCAATCACATCACCAACTTTGATATCATTATAACCTTCAATGGCCATACCGCACTCATAACCTGAAGCGACTTCTTTAACATCATCTTTGAAACGTCGTAGAGTTTTCATGTTGCCTTCGTAAATTACGATACTATCACGAAGTAAACGAACACGAGCTCCTCTTTCCACTTTCCCATCAGTTACGTAGCAACCAGCAATCACGCCAGCTTTTGGTACAGAAAAAGTATCTCGAACCTCTGCCCGAGCTAAATTAACTTCCTGTTTCTCAGGAGATAACAAGCCCGACATAGCTTTTTTAACATCATCAATTAGCTCATAAATTACTCGGTAGAAACGCACCTCGATACCATGATTTTCGGCTTGTTGCATTGCTCGTGGCTCACCGCGAACGTTAAAGCCAACAATGATTGTTTTAGATGCTAGTGCTAACTGAATATCAGATTCACTAACACCACCAACCGCAGAGTGTAAGATTTTAACTTTTACTTCTTCTGTGGATAAGCTTTCTAATGATTGACGAACAGCTTCTAAAGAACCATGAACATCAGCTTTGACAATTACACGTAACTCCTCAAAAGCGGCACTCGCTGCCTGACGTGTAAACTCTTCTAAGCTAATTGGTCCACCAGCTAACTCTAAGTGTAAGCGGTCTCTTTGTTTGATTGCTCGGAAGTTAGCGACTTCTTTTGCTTTCATTTCAGATTCCATTACTATGAAATCGTCTCCTGCTGCAGGGGTTTCGTTAAAACCAGTAATCTCCACTGGAGTAGAAGGAATTGCTGTTTTAATCGGCTTACGAGCATGATCCATCATCGAACGAACTCGACCAGTTCCAGCACCAACTAAGAAGAAATCACCTGTATTTAAAGTACCAGCCTGAATCAAAACAGTGGCGACAGTTCCACGACCTTGCTCTTGTTTAACTTCAATCACAGTACCTTTAACACGACATTCTGGATTAGCTTTTAGTTCCTGAACTTCGGCAACCAACATGATACTTTCTAGCAGATCATCCATCCCAGTTCCGACCTTAGCCGAGACAGGTATAAACATAGTGTCTCCACCCCAATCTTCTGGCTGCAGACCACGTTCAGCTAATTGTGATTTGATTTTCTCAGGATTAGCTTCTGGCTTATCCATTTTATTCATCGCAACAATGATTGGAACTTTCGCTGCTTTTGCGTGATTCAAGGCTTCTAATGTTTGTGGCATTACACCATCATCAGCAGCAACTACTAGAATAACAATATCAGTTAAGTTAGCTCCGCGAGAACGCATTTCAGTAAAGGCGGCGTGACCGGGAGTATCGATGAAAGTAACAATCTTTTTACTTGGAGTCGTAACTTGATAAGCACCAATATGCTGAGTAATTCCACCATGCTCTTTGGCAACAACAGAAGATTTTCTTAAGTAATCTAAAAGCGAAGTCTTACCATGATCAACGTGACCCATAACGGTCACAACTGGAGCACGAGGCACTTGCTTCTCAGGATCATCAATCCCTTCAATCTTAATTAGATCTGACTCATCAAATCCAGAAAACTCTAGTGAGAAATCAAATTCAGAAGCAACGATTGTCGCAGTATCTTGATCAATTGGCTGATTAATAGTTGCCATAACTCCCAGTTCCATTAACTTACCAATTACTTGGCCAGTTTTTAGACTCATTTGTCCAGCAAGATCACCCACCGTAATGTACTCCCCCGGCATTCGAATTACACGTTTAGAAGCCTTGGTAGCATTAGCGACAACACCATTTCCTTCAAAACCAAAATCATGTCGGTCATCACTTCTAGAATTTTTAGATTTACGTCGCTTAGTTTCATAATCAACTAAGTCTCCACGAGAGAATTCGACAACTTTGGATTTTTTGTTAGCACCACGACGCTTATCAGAATCATCAGATTCCTCAATTCCTGTAAAATCTACAATTTTAAATCCACCAATTTTTTTAACTCCACGACGAAGATCTTTAGTGTCCTTAACTTCCCGCTCAGGCTTGGTAACTTTAGAAACTAATTCCATTTTACCCAAAACCTTTGGGCCACTAGACGGTTGGTGAGCACGAGGAACAGAAAAATCAATTGTCGATAACTGTTCAACTTCAGCTTCCGCAACTACTGGTCTAATTTCCTGCTCAGCTTCCTGTTCTGACTGCTCAGCTTTTTCTTCGGCGATAGTATCTGCGCTTAAGAATAAATCATTGGCTTCAGCAATACTGTCAGCTTTAGTTAATGGTGCTTCTGGTTCAATTTTGAATTCAATAGCTACTTCACTAGCAGCTTCTTCTTGGTCAACAACTGCCGTTCTACGACGACGAATAATGTTACCTTGGCGACGCTCAATTAACGCGCTTTTTTCACCAGTCTCAGAATCAATATTAACTTGGACGGTTTTCTCTGCTTGCGAAGTATCAACAGCATCGGCACCATCAAGCCCACCTCGTAAAAACGATCGGCGGATTTGGGTTGTTTCTTCATCGGATAAAGAATTAGAGTGAGACTTAATCCCAAGGATACCCAATTGCTGTGCTCGCACAACGACACTCTTATTATCGAGGCCTAATTCTTTTGCTAGTTCGTAAATTCTAATCTTACTCATTCGTAATACATTCTAAAAAGGGCCGGTTGCTAAATGAAAAATTGCCAGTTGGTAGTTTTATTGCTCATAACAATCACTATGCTCCATCTGCTTCAATCATTTATCCTGCAACTCTCCCAAAACATGGTCTAAAACTTTATTCAGATTAGCATAATCAATTACCTGCTCTGAACTAAGCCGAAAAGCTCGTCGCCAAATTTTCACCTGACGAGCTTGCTCAATAATATCATTCCTAGCCTGTAAGTAGGCTCCCCTTCCCGGCAATTTATGCTGAGAATCCCAGACTAGAACATCTTGCACCATCACAAAACGCAGTAAAGACTGGGCTTCATGTCTAGTTCTACAAACTAGACATTGACGTAAAGGCTTACTCACTAATTAGCTTCTTGTCGGCTAGAGAAAAAACTATTTACAGCAGTCTTAACAATCTCAATTTCTTCTTCAGTTAAAACTGATAATTCATTCAAAACATTTTCATCAATTACTGCTAACTGTTGAATATTGCGAATGCCAGACTCTAATAACTTATTCTTCAAATCTGGTAGTAAGTATAATGACTCCAAGTCACTAGTAATTGTTGTATCTTCAACTGCAGGAGTTATCTCGACAAGGTCAGCAATCTCTTGGGCACCTTTAATCGCGCTCTCGGCACTTTCGGCATCAAAACCATCAACTTCCATTAACTCTTCCACTGATAAGTTAGCGATTTCGGCAACATTGCGATAACCAGCCTGATAAAGTAACTCAGCATGAGTAAATTGGATATTAGGGATTGCTTCTAACTGTTGACGACTACGCTTCGCCTCATCTTCCGCAACGCTCACGCTACGAACATCGATCTGCCATCCTGTTAACTTACAAGCTAATTTAACATTTTGACCACCACGACCAATCGCATAAGATAACTGATCATCAGGAACAATTACTTGCATTGAGTGTTGATCTTCATTTAATAGAACACGGCTAACTTCTGCTGGAGAAAGTGAACGAGCTACGAAAGATGGAGCATCTCCAGACCAGGGAATAATGTCGATCTTCTCACCACGCAATTCTTGAACGATAGCATGAACTCGAGAACCTTTAATACCAACACAAGCACCAACTGGATCTAAATTATGATCAGTAGAATAAACTGACATTTTTGCCCGAACCCCTGGATCACGAGCAGCTCCTTTAATTTCGATCGTTCCTTCTTGGATCTCCGGAACTTCCTCACGGAATAACTTAATTAAAAAATCTGGATGACTTCTAGTTAAAATAATCTGAGGTCCTCTTCTTGTTGGATCAACATCCAAAATCATACTACGAACGCGATCCCCTTGGCGATATTTCTCACGCGGGATTTGCTCTCGTTTTGGCACAATCGCTTCAGTTCGTCCAAGGTTAACGATTAAGTCACCACGGTCATAACGCTGAACAATACCATTAACCAAGTCGCCTTTAGAGTTTTTGAATTCTTCAAAGATTGCTCCGCGCTCCGCATTACGAACTTTCTGAACAATAACTTGTTTCGCCGTTTGAGCAGCAATTCGACCAAGGACATCAGTGTCTAGCTTCTTACCAAGCTCATCACCAACCATCGCATCTGGATCATACTCTTTGCGGGCATCAGCAACAGAAATCTGAGTCGCTTGATCTTCTACTTGATCAACAACAATTTTAAATTGCAATAACTCAATAATTCCAGTTTCTTCATCAAACTGGGTTTCTAAATTTAAGTTATGTCCGTAATGTTTACGTGCAGCGGACAACATTGCTGATTCGATAGCTTCTACTAGGACTGCTTTATCAATCCCTTTATCGCGACCGATTTGATTTAAGATAGCATTAAGATCAAATGACATAGTATTACCAATAATAATTATCTGTTAAAATTTGAAATCAACCTTAGCTGATTTCACATCATTAATTTCAAAACTGATTAACTCGGAAGTGACTTCTTCCTGAATTTTTCCAATTGAGGACTCAAAATTTTTCAGGACACCGACTAGTGGTTTTCCAGCATAGGGACCAAACTTCAAGCTGATCTTAATACGTTCACCTACGGCACCCTCAAAATGTTCTGCTTTCTTTAGCTTTCTTTCAATCCCTGGACTAGAAACTTCTAGACCTTGATTCTCAAAAAAAGAAACTAGAGACTCATGCCTCTTAATCAAGCGGTGAATATGCGCGCATTCGTCTAAATTAATTGGACCATCTGGCTTAGTTACAAAAACCTGAACAGTTGCAGTCCGTGTCGGTGAAAACTCCAACTCGTACAACTTGGAACCATGTCCGATCACAATTTCTTCAACAATTTTAGTAACTTCTGCTTTGCTTAGCATACACCCCTTAACTTCCCTCTTCGCAGTCGAGCAAGTTTACACAATAACAAGTTGTAAAAATCTTGCAGTTAACTTTAGAATCAAAGCACCACAAACCTTGAAGAGGATGATTTTATAGCAAATATATAGAATTAATTCAAATCAAAATCTGCTGCTATAATTCACCCTAAATTTCGATACTCAAGATTAAAAAATTGAGGGGTTTAACGACTAAAAGTAGACCTTCCCTCCTCTTCCTTAAAGCTTATATATTAATACCCAATAAACTAAAAAAATTGAGGGGTTTTTCGTATTTTCGTAAATAAAATTGATTAAGAAAATGGCAAGTGATAAGTTTGTCTCCTCCAAATCCTTATGGGAGAAAACACCAACAACTTAGCTCTAAGCTGTTTTCTGAGTCTTGTTTATAATTCTGCCTTATGATTAATCAATTAACCCGCCAGATTACGTTTTCCGCGATATTAATCATATTAAGTGCTTTTGACTGCTTGGCGATTGATTTTTTAGTTCCTGCTAATAAATTAGCTCCAAAAGCTTGGAATCCAGTAACAGAAGAATGGAGCAATGAAACAATCAAGGGATATGCCGAAACCCAAACTACTGCTCAAGTTGTTGAGATTCAAAACCTTGAGGAGATTAACGATTCAAATTTAAAATTAATTCTTTGTTTACACACCCAAGTTCTTAAATTAACTCCTAGTGATACCTTCTATGCTTTCACCGAGTTTAATACTTGGAATACCACATACCATCCTACTACCCTACCAGATGGTTCTCCAATGCCTGTTGCCTCTTCCACACAAGATTCAATTCAAGCAATTAATGCCAACATCTTAAGCGTCTCAACTCCGTCAACTTCGGAAGCACTTTGTCCAAACATTGGAGATGATAAATATCTTGGTTTGCAAGTAGTCTTCACAAAAATTAACCCTAACCTCAATGCCTATCTGCTTTATGGTGGGAAACTTTCAAAAGTTGGATCGAGCCTACCAACTGGACTATTAACAGCTACTGTTCCTGCAGATAAAAGTTCCTCATTTATTAACGGATTATCAGAGAACTTTAATACAGCGGTAGTTGGGTCTGAAGGATTAAAATTTGTTCCATTTGGAAACATTTCTTTAGAGCCAGGAATTCAGCTAACAAAATCTGTCACTCTACCAGAAGGCCAATGTGGAGTTGATGATCTGGAAGAATTATCTGTAGTTAGTAATACCAATGTTAAATTCTGTTTTAAAGTGACTAATACAGCCAAGGCACCATTGCTAAATGTAAATTTAAATGATGATACACTAGTTGTTAATCTAAGTGATTCATTAGTCGGATTAACAGATCAAGATGCTGATGGCCAAGCTGATGATTTAGCAATTGGTTCTTGGGCGACAGCAGAATATTCCTACACAATTAATGAATCACTAGAAAACAGTGCCACGGCTTCTGGTAGTGCTATCAATAGTCAAGACCAAAGTGCTGTTAGAATTTCTATTTGTGGAAATGAAGTTGTTGAGGCTGGAGAAGAATGTGACACGCTAAATGGTTGTACTGCTAATTGTACTTTTGAAGATCTATGCGGAAATCAAGAAATCGATCCAGGCGAAGATTGTGATAGCACCGAGGGATGTAACAGTAATTGCCAGTTTGCGGTTTGTGGAAATGGCATTGTCGAGGAAGACGCTGGTGAGCAATGTGATCACGGGAAAGAACAGACTGAATGCTCGAGTGATGAACCTGATTGTTTTGAAAACCAAAAACTATCAGAAGCCCCACCAGTTGAACTAGCATGTAGCGATACTTGTCTTTTAGAAATTTGTGGTAACGGCATCTTAGATTCCGGCGAAGAATGCGATGATAGCAATCAAGTCAACGGAGATAATTGTAGCGCCTCTTGTCTGCAAGAAGTCTGCGGTAATGGAGTTCTAGATTACAATGAAGAATGTGACTATGGAGACACCCTAAATGGCGATGGCTGTAGTAGTTTCTGTCGACTCGAAGTCTGTGGCAATGGAATCGTCGATCTCACAGAGCAATGTGACGACGGAAATGCAACCTTAAAAGATGGTTGTAGCAATATCTGTCAGCTAGAAGAAGATTGTCAGGATGGTAAATGTGCCCCAACAATTGAAATCTTTAATTGTGTTGATGAGAATGGTCAGCAGAATAATCTTGACCGCTGTCAAGGTTGTGGAGGTGACGGACTAAGTTGTATTTCATGCGTCTCTAAAAGTAATATTGAAGACCAATTAAAAATGGATGGTGCCTCAAAGCAACTGGCCATCTTAATTAAAAACCTAAATAACAATATCTTAAAACGCTCCATCACTGATAAGCTTAAAAAAGACATTCTGGAATCAAATCTAAAAGTTGAAGATTTATATCTAACAAGCTGGTCCCTATCTTGGTCATTACCAATGATTACCAAAGCCTGTAGCTCAGTGTTTTGTACTACTGAGGATCTCTCTGGGCTAGCGACACTCTACAAAAGTAAGCTCTTAGAATTAGTTCAAGAAGCAAGAAAATCATCCCGAATCTTTAAGCGATTAACTGGCAAGAAGAAATCAGCTCAAAAATTCTTATCCGCAGTAAATGAACAATACGATTCTGGTATTCAGACTGCGGGTAATGTTACTACAGCAACAAGTGTCTGTTTTTAATTAATGTACAATCGCTTTGGTAAGCGATAAAACTCGATTTCCTCGAGAAAGATAATATGCTAAAAATTGCCTTACGTTAGCTTGAACGCAAGCACAATTCACAGTCAGATAATGCTAGAACTCTGAGCAATAATGGCTAGTGATTTTAGATCTATTTTAAAAACTTAGTATTTATAATTAATATCATGAAAAGCATTGCCGATTTAAACTTAAAAGATAAAATTGTTCTAGTTCGTGCGGACTTTAATGTACCGCTAGATGCTGACTTACATGTCACTAATAATAAACGGATTAGAGAATTCATTCCTACTCTTAAATTTATTCAAGAAAAAGGCGGCAAGCCCGTGTTAATGTCTCACCTGGGTCGGCCAGACGGGAAACCTTCAGCCAAGTATTCACTTAAATCAATTATTTCTGAATTGGAGAAATTATCTGGAGCAAAAGTAATCTTTACTGAAGATTGCATCGCTGAAAGCAATCGAGAATTGGCAAACAACTTAAAATCTGGTGAGCTCTTATTGTTAGAAAACTTACGCTTCCACGCTGCAGAGCAAGAAGGCTGTGAAAGCTTTGCTAAAAAAATTGCCCAGATTGGAGATGTCTATATTAATGATGCTTTTGGTACAGCACACCGAGCAGATGCCTCAATGTTTGCCGTTGCTAAATTATTTACAGACAAAGCCCCCGGCCTATTAATGCAAAAAGAGTTAGACTACTTTAGTAAAGCATTAGAAAAGCCAGAGCGCCCACTTTGCGTAGTACTAGGCGGAGCTAAGGTATCTAGTAAACTTCCTGTGCTGGTTAACCTAGCCTCTAAAGCAGATCATTTAATTATTGGTGGCGCAATGGCCAATACTTTCTTAGCCCAACAGGGATTAGAAGTTGGCAAGTCTTTACATGAAAAAGAAATGTTTCCGGAGATTGTCAAACTGCAAGAGTTACTCAAAAAAAATTCTTGCCAATTACACTTGCCAGTTGATTTTCGCCTAGGAGAATCATTTGATAAACCCGGAACAGGCCAAGTTGCTCTGGCTGAAGAATTACCAACTAATCTTTCCGCCCTTGATATTGGACCAAAATCTTCAGAAATTTTTGCTAAAGTATTAAAAGAATCAAAAACTATCGTTTGGAATGGTCCGATGGGAGCATTTGAAAATCCTGACTTTGCCACAGGAACTCTAGATCTAACAAAAGCAATTGCTGAGGCCTCTGGACTTAGCGTAGTTGGTGGAGGCGACACAGTTGCTGCGGTGGAGCAAATGGGACTTGAAGCCTCCTTTGACTTCTTATCAACTGGTGGTGGTGCATTCTTAACACTAATGGAAGGTGTTGCGCTTCCAGGAATTGAAGCTTTAAAATAAATTAGAGTAATGGGAGGAATTCCTTTTTTTGCTTCCCTGCTCTCGCTGATTTATTTAGCAATAATTAATCCGCTATTTTTAGTCGCCTTGATTGACAAGCATGCAATCTACAATTTTATGTGGTTTGTTGCTGGGCTACTTTTAGGAATCTGGTTCGCGGGGATTTTTATTCGTGGCTATCTTTCCGTTTTTATCCATGAGCTAAAACACTCCGCGCTCTCTAACCTTGTTGGTAATAAATTTGTTGCCTTTAAAATCCGTAGGGCGCACGGACATTTTAAGTATAAGTATACCAAGGAAACAGCCAAGTTTAATGCCATTATCTCTCTGGCTCCTTATTTCTTTCCAATAATCACTATCCCAGGAATTGGTCTAGTCTTTGTTGCCTATCAAACAGCAAATTATTTTCCACTTCTATTATTAGGATTTTTCTTTGGTAATGATCTACTACTGTCCTATCGCGACATTGGAGAACATCAATCAGATCTGACAGAAATTAACGGTGGATACTATGTGGGACTAGCCTACGTTTTAGCAATGAATACAGTAATTACAACGATCCTGCTGGCCTGGGTCTTACAAAGAAAACAAGGCTTAAATTTTTTACTTTTCGAACATCTAAAACTTTGGAGTTGGCTAACAGGTTATAGCTGGAACTCTTAGTTTATTGCTATCTATCAGTTTACTTCTTCTCCTCTGTTGAAGTAGCAGGCACTACCGATGTTTTATCCTTTAACATTTTATCTAAAGTAAAGGCAGTTAAAGCATCAACTTCATACTTGCTTAACTCAAAGTAAAAGGGAAACTGCGCCGCTTTAAGAAAATATTTCTCAACATCTTTCTCGGCAACTTTTTGCTTAATTGGTCCTTTGATTAAATAATTTTGCTTAGCACCTTTTAGCATTAGATCGTAGCTAACTACAGTAGCAGCTTGCTCCCAACCTGCTGGAGCAACCTTTAAGGGGATCTCGCTATAGGCAATCTCTGTTAGCTTATTAACAAAGCCTTGTAATTCCTTCCGATCTACTTCTTTATTTTCAGGAATAGTTGCAAAACCTAAGATTCCATCTGACTGTTCCAAAACTATATCTTTAAATTCGACTAGCTCTAATTCTTTAGGCTGAATTTTTAAGACATCAGCACTAAACCAAGAGGTCGTACTTGGACTAAGCTCTGCCGCCTGATAGTCAACAATATAAGTATTATCACTTCCATTAACTCGGGCATAAAGCTTTTTAAATGTTGGGGAACTTCCAAGAAAAATAACTTCCTCTCCATCCTCTGAAACAAGCGTTAACTTTTTCTCAAAACCCGTAACACCTGTTTTTAATTTTTTGGCAGCAGACAAACTAGTAGCAACAGGACTTGTCGCCTTAAGCGCCTGCAGATCATGTAATAATTGATCAATCTTTAAGGAATCTGCCGGAAAATTTTCAGCAGAGGGCATAAGCCAACCATCTGCTGTTTTTTCTAATTCTAAGCTCTTATCTGGCTGCTCAATTTTAATTTTCTTAACTGCCTCAGGTACAATTTTTACAAACTGACTAGAAGTTGAATCAACCTGCAAGATTGACGCACTAGAATTCTTAAAGCAAAGAATTGCTCCCTGAACTACTAAAAGAATTAGCAAGACTTTTGTTATTGGTAATTTAGTCATTTAGTTAGACTCCGATTGAAGATAAAATTTCTTTTGCCAAATACTTTTTCTACTAGCTTTAATTTTTAACCCCACCCCAATTGCTATCAATAAGACTAGCGCAAAAACATAATTAAAATATTCCCAAAACATTTTCTGTCCAGCTGACATGGGATCAAGTGTTCTAGCAAAATTACTTCTTCCACGAATCTCTACTAATGCCGGATCTTCCAAAGAGGTATCAATGGCATTCTGCATTAAGGTAATGGAATTAGTGTAACGTGTACTCCCAGACATCGAAGACATCTGTAGGGTCTGATCTGCTAAAAATTCATTAGAACCCAAAATGATAATTCGAGCAGAGCTTGGTGATTTTTCAATCAAAGCTGAGAATTTATCAAGTGGAGCCGGCTTTGGTGCATCAGGCTTGTTAGGGTCCACTGCCGCAGGTTGCTCCTTAAGAAAGTCTAATGGCTTTCCTTTAAAATAAGACTCAAAAGTTCCCTGTACTGTTGCTCCAATTGGATAAGAACGAAGTTCCGGCATTTGCTCAAAACCTAACTCTGGATATCTTTGATAATCAGGGTTGGGATTAAACTTTTGCAACAACCAAGACTTGTCACTACTTTTTAGGAATTCATGAACTTCCCGATCTTTATTTAAGTCAGGATTAATTTCTAAAGCTGATGGCCAATTAAGCGTAACCTGAGAGATGCCACTTAGGAAAAGATTCTCTTTAGCTAATCCCTCACCACGGACATCAACAAATGGTGGATAATTATGTAGCTGAATTTCTTCCACTAGATAGCCTCCGACATCGCGCTTAACAGGAGCAGGAAAAGGCTCATTTCGCTCATCCAGCACAACACCTTCTTTAAAAGTAATGCCATATGACTTTAGCCAATCTTCCATGCCTGATTTAACATTTTCCATCATGATGCCACCAGGACTTGCCTGTGTTTGATAAGGAGAAGTAGAAAGAATTATGGTTCCTCCTCGCATCAGAAAGTTATCTAAATTAAATAAAGATTTTTGCGATAAATCTTTTGGAGCTAATAAGAGCAACAGATCTATTTCTTCCGAAACTGGGACTTCTAATTCGATATTTCGAATATTGTGATTGGCAGAGAGGCTTTCATAAAGAAAATTAAACTGCTTACCAGTATCTTGTTGATAAGGATTAGCTGGCTGGGCAGGCTTAGGCATCACTAACCCAACAGTTTTAAGAAAACCAGGAGTAAGTCTTTTAAACGCGGCATCAAGCGCCTTCTGCAAGCCTTCAGAATTCAGTTCTTCTGGTAATCCAACATTAATTGGCAAATCCGAATTTTCTAAAATCAAATAAAAATAAAATTGATTTTGATCAAAGAGACTGGCAACCATCGGTTGTAATCCGTATTTCTCTAAGACTTCCTTAGCGACTGCCCCACCATCAGCTAAGGGATCAATCACTTGGTAATCAAATTTATCAGAAGATTTCACTTTAGTTTCTTCTAACTTAGCCAAGGTAGTTGCCTTAAAAGCCTCAAGTGATTTCGGTAAACGCGATGAAATATAAGCCTTCATCACAACTTTCTCTTTTAAGTTAGCAAAGATACTTTCCACATCTTGAAATCCGTAAAGTACTTTTTTGACTGCCCGACTTAAATCGTATTCTAAATTTTTAAGCTTTACATCGACCCCAGTATCTCCTACCGGATTAACTTCGATTAAGTTTCTAAAGTTTAATGTTTCAAATTTATCCCCATACTGCACTACTAAATCAAAATAGGCACTGACTAAGGAAGCTTGATAGCGATCACTCACCTGAAGAGGCACAGGTTTAACATTAAAACGACGACCAACTTCTTCTTCTAACTCTGGATTATCTTTAGGATCAATTAACTCCGCATTCACTTTTCCATTTCCAGCATTTTGATAGGCCTCTAAGGTATCTTTAATTTGCGGAATTAAGGGCATTAAAAGTGGATGGGTTGTATTACTAATATAAGCTCTAATTAGTAATGGTTCCTTAACTTGAGCTAGTAAGTTTTTAGTAGAATCTGAAAGTGTGTGAATATGACCAGTTGTTAAATCTGCTCGAATAGAACGAATATCGTTTACCCAAAAATTAGCAATTAAAAGATTAGCAATGATTAACACGACTACCAAACGAAACTGAAAGTTCTTAGCTTTAGCTTGTTGCGACCACTTTACTTTAGTAAGTGCAAAGACATTTAAGATCAAAAATATCGCTGTTAAACTTAAGTAATAATAAAGATCTTTAATCTCAATTACTCCGCGACTGATGGAATCAAAGTGATCACTAGTACTTAAGATCGCTAAAAATTCGGCGAATGAAGTAGAGAATAAAGAAGTTAAACTTGTCTGGCCAATTAAATAAAATACCAAACAAGTTAAAATACTAATGATTAAGCTAACAATCTGATTTTCAGAACGAGAGCTAACAAACAAGCCAATCGCGATATAGGCTGCTGCTAAGAAAAAAGAACCAAAGTATGCACCAATCACTGGACCCCAATCCAACTCACCGAGGTTAGCAACCATCACTGGCAAACTAAAGGTTAGGACTAAGCCACAAGCTACTAGTACTAGGCAAGCGAAAAACTTCCCCGCGACCAACTCCCAGATGCGAACTGGAGCTGTTAATAAGAACTCCAATGTACCCATCTTTTTTTCTTCACTCCACATCTTCATGGTAATTGCTGATACTAGAAACAACAGGAGTAGTGGCAAAGAATGAAACAGTGGTCTCAAGTCAGCAATGTTCCGAGCAAAGAACTTATCCACCCAGAAAAAGTTATAGAGAGAGACAACCACAAACGTACCTAAGAAAATATAGGCAATTGGGGAAGAGAAAAATGAGAAAAATTCTTTTTGAGCAATTTTTAAAACGCGACTTAACATATCAATAATTTAATTTAGTTGTGATTTAAAGAACGAAACACGCTATCAAGACTCTGCTCCCGAGGAGTCAGAGTATAAAGTCTCCAACCAGAAGATAACACTCGATTAGAAATATCCGCTAATAAGGAATGATCCGTTCCAGACTGTGGAGTAAGTAAATAACTATAAATACTACTTTCCTTATTTAGCAATCGAACACTTTGCACTCCAGACATTTTAGCAAACTGCGCCTCCACTTCTCGCTCTGGACGATCAACGCTAAGAATAATTCCACCTGAAGATTTAATCTCATCCATTGTGGAATCTAAAACTAACTTCCCTTGTTGAATAATTAAGACTCGGTCACAAACAGCTTCAACTTCTTGCATGATGTGAGTGGATAAAATGATTGTGGAATCAACCGCCAAATCTTTAATCAGATGACGCATCTCTTGAATCTGAGAAGGATCCAAGCCGTTTGTTGGTTCATCTAAAATTAGAATTTCAGGCTCATGTAAAATCGCCTGTGCCACTCCGACTCGTTGCTTAAAACCTTTAGATAAAGTTTCAATTTTATTTAAGGCTTTTGACTGCAAATTAGTTCGCTTCACAGCTTTAGAAATCTTAGCAACACGATCTTCGGGATTAATTCCGCGCAAATCTGCGACATATTCTAAGTAATCCAGAATAGTCATCTCTGGATATAGCGGAACGTTCTCTGGTAGATAACCAATTTTTTCTTGAATAGTGATTAAATCATCCGCGATATCTAGTCCTTTAATTTTAACTTCTCCAGAGCACTGCTCTAGATAGCCTGTTAGAACTTTCATGATTGTTGTCTTACCAGCACCATTATGTCCTAATAATCCAACAATTTCGCCCTTTTTAATTTCAAAACTAACCTGATCAATCGCGGTAAAATCACCATACCTGCGGACTAAATTAGTAACTTTTATCATAGCTTTGCGTTGTAAACGGTAAATCAAGCTGGATTTTATACAAATCTCTAGAATCGGCAAGTCCGTCTTCGCTAAAGCTTACGACGCGACAGGTTCCGTCTTCGCTAGGAGCTATGAAGTGATAAATGCTCTCCTAACCAAGACTTCCCTGATACCATTAAAAACAGGAAAAACAGATTTTTAAGTTGAGTGAAACTAACACAGCATTTTGAACCCAGTTGTTTTTCTGATTCCCCGACTTCCCTGAGAATTGAAATGATGGTTTTTCTCACAGGTCCACCGACGCTGAAGCTTTGGTGGACTGCGGAGTCAGAGCCTTACTGGCTCTGACTCCTTGACTTACAACCCAAATAGGGTCATTTTATTGGTCTAATTTTAACTATATAACTAAACAATGAACGCCAAAGTTTATACTGATTCCGAATGTAATTTAGACATTTTAAAAAACAAAACCTGTGCCGTAATCGGTTTTGGATCTCAAGGGCATGCCCACGCTCTAAACTTAAAAGAAAGTGGAATCAAAGTAATAATTGGACTTTACACAGGTAGCAAATCTATTGAGTCCGCAAAAAACAAAGGATTTGAAGTAATGACTACTGCTGAAGCAGTAAAACTTGCTGACGTTATTTTTGTAGCAACTCCTGATACTAAGATTGCTGCCATCTTTAATTCCGATATCAAAGAAAACCTAAGTGCTGGAAAAACTTTACTTTTTAGTCATGGATTTGCTGTTCATTACAAAACAATTGAAATCCCTGCGAATGTTAACGTGATCATGGTAGCGCCAAAAGGTCCAGGACATATCGTTCGTCGTCAGTATGTTAATGGTCAAGGTATCCCTGCCCTAATTGCTGTTGAGCAAAATGCTACAGGAGATGCTAAAGAAATTGCATTATCATGGGCCAAGGGAATTGGTTGTTCTCGTGCGGGAGTTATTGAAACAAGCTTTAAAGAAGAAACTGAAACAGATCTTTTTGGTGAGCAAGCTGTACTTTGCGGTGGAGCATCTGCCTTAGTTCAAGCTGGATTTGATACTCTTGTAGAAGCTGGATACCAACCAGAGATGGCCTACTTCGAATGTCTACATGAATTAAAATTAATTGTTGATTTAATGTATGAGTCTGGAATTTCTGGAATGCGCTTTTCAATCTCTGATACTGCTAAATATGGTGATGTAACTGTAGGTCCAAAAATTGTAACTGCTGAAACTAAAAAAGCCATGAAAGCAGTTTTAACCCGCATCCAAAATGGTGAGTTTGCTAAAGAATGGATTGAAGAAAACAACACTGGTTGCAAAAACTTTAATGCCCTACTTGCTGCTGGCGAAGAACACCCGATTGAAGCAGTTGGTCAGAAATTACGCCCATTAATGCCTTGGTTTGAGAAGAAAAACCTTAAAGGTAGCCAGGCAGATTATTAAGAATCAAACCTTAATAACTAACTAAAACAAAAAAACAGGCTAAAATGCCTGTTTTTTTGTATCAAATTTAAAGGGAAAGACATTAAGGATTTGCTTAGCAATAAGAAATCACTATATTTTTCCACTTATGGTAGCTTACAATCCTGATAATCATCGACTCTATTCACTGGCATCGGCAGTAAGAAAAAAATCTACCGTACAGACTGAGATTACCAGAAGCGGAACACAATTAAGAATCAAAACAAGTGAAGTTGATTTTAAATTATCTCCTAGACCCTACCATCAAGTATCACTAAATGTTCGCATGGCTCCGGCCACAGCTTTTACTAGTCTGGAAGTTTTAAATAGTTTGCTCCTAGAGACTCTCCTACAGTTAGCACGAAAAGCCGGCATTCAAACAGAAGATCCTCGCGCACAATTTAAAGTTAAGAGCAAATAAGTAGTTATTCCAAATCAAACAACTTTAGCTCTTAAGAGACATTAGTTTTGGAACTTACTATATTTTTTCACCATGCTGACTCAGATCTAGTCCCTCAAGTTCCTGCTCAGAAGTAACACGCATTGGAATAATTAAATCTGTAATTTTATACAAAGCAAGAGAACCAAAAAAAGCAAAAAAACTTACTCCAACTAAGGCCAGCAAATGATTAATAAATGTTTGTGTTTGACCATAGATTAAACCAACCTTAGCCGCAAAAACTCCAGTTAAGATCATCCCCACCATTCCTCCAACTCCATGACATGGAAAAACATCAAGTGTGTCATCAACCCCAGATTTAGTAGTCCAGTTTACTGCATAATTAGAAATAATACTGGCAACGACTCCAATAAAGATTGATTGTCCAACGGTGACAAATCCTGCCGCTGGGGTAATTGCTACAAGTCCCACAACTGCTCCAATACACGCACCAAGCGCTGATAATTTACGGCCAAGAATTCCATCTAAAAATAACCAGGCTAACATTGCCGCGGCAGAAGCTGTGTTCGTGGTTAAGAAGGCCGAGGCTGCTGTTTCATTAGCGCCTAAGGCTGACCCAGCATTAAAACCAAACCAACCAAACCATAACATTCCAGTTCCTAACATCACAAAAGGAATATTGGCTGGGGTATGAGTTTTTCCTTTAGCATGCTCCTGTCTGCTCCCCAGAAAAATTGCCCCGGCTAAAGCAGCAAGCCCAGCAGACATATGCACTACTGTACCGCCAGCGAAATCAAGTACGCCCAACTTAAATAAGAAACCTTCCGGATGCCATGTCCAATGAGCTAAGGGACAATAAATAAAAATACTAAAGAGACACATAAATAAAAGATAGGCAGAGAAGCGAACTCGTTCGGCAAAAGAACCAGTAATTAATGCTGGAGTAATGATGGCAAATTTAAGTTGAAACAAAGCAAATAAGGTTAATGGCATTGTGCTACCAATATTAGGATGACTGGCTCCCCCAACTCCGTTAAACATGAAAAATGTTCTTGGATCACCAATCCAGCCGCCTAAAGAATCACCAAAGGCTAAACTAAAGCCAACAACTACCCACAGAATGCTAATCACCCCCATGGCCACAAAACTTTGCAACATTGTGGAAATGATATTTTTACGGTTAACCATCCCACCGTAAAAAAAGGAGAGGCCAGGAGTCATCAAAAGAACTAGAGCAGTAGCAGTTAGCATCCAAGCGACGTCACCCTTATCAACTTCTGGACCTATCAACTGCGGAGCATGTTGTTGATAGAATGCACCATAGAGTGCTACAGCAATTAACACCACAAAAGCCAAAACCATCCTTTTCTTCATGCTCATATTAAATCCTATTAACACCCAACTAGATAAAGTAAATATAATATACTCTATGCTTATTAGTATATAAATTAATTTAATTGAGCAATATTTTAGAGTAAATCTAGATTTTGAGTTAAGCTAACAGGACTTGTTCAAAACTAAGTTTTGAAAAGAATCGCCCCTTAAATTGACGAATAGATTTATCAGTAACCTCAGCAGCTGCGTATTCTTTAGCTGCAAGAATTGCCAAATCAATCTTCTCTAACTCCCTAGAAAAGCAAGCGGCACATGACAGATCTGTTTGGTTACGTTGGAAAAATATTTGACTGGCCGATTTTAGATCCTCTAGCCTAGTACTAAAACCAGCAAAAGCAACAGGTCCATGAGTTAATATCTCAGCTAAATTATCAAGCGCCCCTTGAAAACCAACTAACTGCAAAGTTAAATGCATCTGCTTTAAAACCTGATTCCCTGCTTCTGGATTTTTATCCTCGGCAGCTTTTCTTAACTCAGCAATTTGTGATTCAATTTGCTTTTTAAAAGTGAGATAAGGCCGAGCTTCTACCTGAGATAACTGACGATCATTTAATCCTAAACTAGTAAGATAGTTCGTAATCTCAGTGTTAGTTTGCGCCGGATCAAGCTTCCGAGTTCCATCCGTAAAAGCGCGCAAAGCCTTCGCTGGGAAAGGATTTCTAGCAAGATTTTTTTCAGCATTAGCAAAAATATCAGCATGAATTGTTTTATACTTAAGTAGCGCTAGACGATCTTCTAGATTAGCAGTGGTAATTTTAGTAATTGATTTTAATCTTCTAGAGAATTTATCAAGTGCAGCATGTAAACGTGCCCAAGTAGCACTACTATTTGGACGCCCAGTGCGATCCGCAACTTGCTGAGATTTGATTACTTGATCACGACCAAGGATTTTAGATAGTAATAAAACATGTTTTAACTGCTCACCAACTTTTGTAGAAACGATGCTAGCAAAGTCTTTGACACAAACCTTTTCTGCCTCGTCTAACTGCCCCCATTCACCAACCTGAGCTCTAAGTTCAATAACCTCCCGCCCAATCCCGGTGAGTGCGACAATCTCTTTGGAATGATGAGTCTCTTCATGTAAGGTCTTACGATGTGCTCCGGCAATACTGCTAAAACGCATGGCAATTTTATGTTCAGCGTTTACTTCTCCTCGAAAGTAAACAAGTGAACCAATTAACCCAGGACTAGCCTCGGCGAGTCTTTGTAATTCCTCAGTCTGCTGAGTGATAACTTGAATCCGATTATTTGTTCCTGGAACTGGAGTTAGAGCCAGAAAGACAGTTCTTAACTGACTAGTAATTTCTTGATTAAGTACAAAGCTACGATCTTGTGGATTAATGATTCCAAAATTTTTAAGTAACTCATTAGAAATCTTTTCTGGGTCTAACTTAATCTGACTGACTGAAAGTCCTGCTAAGGTTGCTTTTTCATCTAAAGCTATTTGACCAGACTCACGATCTAACTTTACTGGCAAAAGACAATTTTTAAACTTAGAAAAACTAGTAAAAAAAAGTTT
Source organism: bacterium (assembly GCA_031385045.1). Classification (GTDB taxonomy): domain Bacteria; phylum Bdellovibrionota_C; class UBA2361; order UBA2361; family CALJRW01; genus JANNBC01. Next base: position 33,755 of record JANNBC010000001.1, read on the forward strand.
ATACTGAGAGTTAGAAATCTTAGACCAAAGTTCTTGGAAATCTTTACGAGACATTCCCTCTTTCTGCAAACCTTCTAAGGTTAAATAACTTGTGGGGATCTCTTTTTGTGGATTGGTAATACTTGCAACAACTAGTTTCATGGGAAGGATTATGACTAATTTTTAAATGGTAATCAAATCTGAAGATCTTTTACTATTTACCAGCTACAAGACTAACCTTTCCTTCCTTTATTTGATAATCAAGCTCTGGAAAGAAGATATTACTGCAATTAAGTATCTTATATTAGGAAATGTAACTAATATTTACTAATAGTTAAGATTACTCTGTAACCACTTCTCCATTTCAGCCAAAGTCTTACCTTTCCGTTTAGCTAAATCAGCAACCTGATCCTTAGATATTTGCCCTAAACCAAAATACTTAGCTTCTGGATTCATAAAATACAGTCCAGAGACAGAAGATGCTGGCATCATCGCATAGTGCTCTGTTAAACCCATCCCAGTATGCTTAGTAGCTTCAATTAATTTAAAAATTGTTTCCTTCTCAGTGTGATCTGGACAAGCTGGATATCCCGCCGCTGGACGAATGCCCACGTACTCCTCTTTAATTAACTGTCTAGTTGTTAACATTTCATCTTCGGCATAGCCCCAGTAGTCCTTGCGAACGATAGCATGTAAACATTCGGCAAAAGCCTCGGCTAATCTATCGGCGATTGCTTGCGCCATAATCACAGAATAGTCATCACTCTCGGCTTTAAACTTAGTAATTAATAATTCTAAATTAATTCCAGTTGTGACAGCAAATGCTCCGATATAATTGTTAATTCCCGAATCTTTAGGAGCAATATAATCAGAAAGTGCTAAGTTTGACTGCCCTTCTCCTTTCTTTAACTGCTGACGAAGTGTGTGGAGAACGGCAATAACTTCCGTTCGTGAATCATCAGCATAGACTTCAATGTCATCATCATTAATCGAATTAGCTGGAAACAAACCAATCACCCCATTGGCTTGGGGAATCCCAGACGATATCATCTGGGCTAACATTGCCTTAGCATCTTTATAAATCTCGCGTGCTTGCTTACCGTAAGTTGGAGAATTAAGAATATCAGGATAACGTCCCTTTAATTCCCAAGTACTAAAGAATGGTGTCCAGTCGATATACTCAATTAATTGCTCTAAAGGAAAATTCTTAAATGTATATACTCCTAATTTATTGGGAGTATGGGGCTTAAACTCGGACCAATCAATTTGAAATTTATTTTTTCGAGCATCTTCGATCTTAAAATACTGTTTAATATCATCACGACCTTCATAATCAGAACGTAACTTTTCATATTCCTTCTTAGTCTGAGCAACAAAAGCATCCTTGTTCTCCGGCATTAATAAATTACTAAGGACTGGGACAGCTTTAGAAGCATCTTTTACGTGAATACAAGGGCCAGAATAATGGGGCTCAATTTTAATCGCAGTATGTTTTTTAGAAGTAGTTGCTCCTCCAATTAATAAGGGAACTTTATAATCACTACTCTCTAAAAGCTTGGCAAAATAAACCATCTCATCAAGTGACGGCGTAATTAAACCACTAAGCCCAATCACATCAACCTTTAAATCCTTAGCAGCCTTTAGAATCTTCTCTGGTGGCACCATGACTCCCATATCGTGAATCTCATAGTTGTTACAAGCAAGCACTACACCCACAATATTCTTTCCAATATCATGGACATCACCCTTTACTGTCGCCATTAAAATCTTACCATTATTCTTAGCATCACCTTCTTGCTTCTCGGCGTCCATAAATGGAATTAAGTAAGCAACCGCTTTCTTCATCACGCGAGCACTTTTTACAACTTGGGGTAAAAACATTTTACCTGATCCAAAAAGATCACCAACAACATTCATCCCTTCCATCAAAGGACCTTCAATGACATCGAGCGGACGAGTGGCAAGCTTGCGAGCTTCCTCCACATCTTCATCAATATAATCAGCCAAACCTTTAATCAGTGCATGGGTCAGGCGTGCGTTTACATCCAAATTACGCCAATCGATATTAGCCTTAACATTAGTCGTATCAATTTCTCTAAAACTTTCCGCCAAAGTAATTAGGTTTTCCGTTGCATCAGAATGACGATTAAACAAAACATCTTCAATTTTTAATAGTAATTCAGCATCAATTTCTTCATAGTTAGGAAGTTGCCCGGCATTAACAATTGCCATATCAAGCCCGGCATTAATGGCATGAAACAAAAAGATCGAGTGCATCGCTTCACGCACATAATTATTTCCCCGAAAAGAAAAAGAAATATTACTCACCCCACCACTAACCTTAGCCTTTGGCAGGTGATCTTTAATCCAACGAATGGTTTCAATAAAATCAACGGCATAATTATTATGCTCCTCCATTCCCGTAGCGACAGTTAAGATATTCGGATCAAAAATAATATCTTCTGCTGGAAACTTAACTTCTTCTACTAAAATCTTATAAGCTCGCTGACAAATGGCAATTTTCTTCTCTAAACTATCTGCTTGTCCATTTTCATCAAACGCCATTACCACCACAGCAGCACCATATTGCCTAACTTTTTCTGCCTGCTCACGGAATTTCTGTTCGCCTTCTTTCATGCTAATCGAGTTAACAATTGCCTTGCCTTGAACTGCTTGCAATCCAGCCTCAATCACTGACCAGCGAGAAGAATCGATCATAAAAGGCACTCGAGAAATCTCCGGCTCAACGGCTAGTAAATTTAAGAAGTGAACCATCTCCCATTCCGAATCAAGCAAGCCTTCATCGAAATTAATATCTAAAATCTGAGCTCCATTTTCTACTTGCTCTCTAGCAACGTCCACAGCGGCTTCATAATCTTTCTTTTGAATTAATTTTTTGAATTTGGCAGAACCAGTAATGTTATTGCGCTCTCCGATATTTACAAAGTTACTAACTGTATTAATGACCAACGGCTCTAATCCAGAGAGTTGCAACCCGGGACGTTTTTGTGGGACTGGCCGAGGCGCGCAGGTCTTGGTCCTTTCAGCTAACAAGCGAATATGTTCAGCCGTAGTTCCACAGCAGCCACCCACTAAATTAATTAAACCTTTATTAAAAAACGGCTCAAGTTCTAACATAAACTCCCGAGGAGTCTGATCGTATTCAGCTAACTCATTAGGAAGTCCAGCATTAGGATGAATACTAACATGCACTTCTGCCATCCTAGAGAGTTCGCTCAAGTAAGGAAGTAATTGCTCTGCACCCAAGGCACAATTTAGACCAATACTAAGTAAGTTCCGGGCATGTGAAACAGAAATCCAAAAAGCCTCGGCGGTTTGTCCACTTAAAGTTCTGCCGCTTAAATCCGTAATTGTACCAGAGATCATTAAAGGCAATTCGATGCCAGAAGTTTTACAAAATTCACTATGAGCAAAGATTGCTGCCTTAGCATTAAGCGTATCGAAAATAGTCTCAATCATTAATAGATCTACCCCACCTTCGGCTAAGGCTTTAATAGACCAGGTATAGTCATCTACTAATTGCTGAAAATTAACATTACGAAATGCTGGGTTATTAACATCAGGAGAAATGGAAGCAGTCCGATTAGTGGGGCCTAACAATCCATAAACATATCTTGGTTGATCAGGAGTTTTCTCAGAATATTTATCAGCTAAATCTCTAGCAATCTTAGCCCCGGCAATATTTAGATCATAAACTAAATCCTTCTCAAACTTATAATCGCTCTGAGAGATTAGATTAGAATTAAAAGTATTAGTCTGAATAAAATCAGCGCCAGCTTCTAAGTATGCTCCAAATATTTCGGAGATAACTTGAGGATGTGTCAGATTTAATAAATCATTATTACCCTTAACGGAACAACAATGATTTTTAAATTTACTACCAGCATACTCCTGCTCATTTAATTGATATTTTTGAATAGCAGTCCCAGCAGGTCCATCAAGAACGTAGATCCTTTTAGCAAGTAACTTCTGAAATGATTTAAGATTCAAAGTTATCCTTCAATATAGGCACATAGTAACTTAAGCGCCCCGTCCAAATCTTTAGGATGAACACATTCCGTTACGGTATGAATATTTCTAGTTGGAATACTTAAAGCTCCAGTCTTAACACCGGCACGAGATTTTTGAATTGAAGCAGTATTGGTTCCACCACGTGGTAAGATTTCTAACTGAAAAGGAATTTTCTTTTTCTTTGCTAAATCTTTAAATTCATCAACAAAACGCCTGTCGCAAATTACTGAACCATCAAGAATCTTAATACAAACCCCATGCCCTAACTTGGATACTTGCTTATAATCGGCAACACCAAATGGCGCATCACCAATAGTAGTATCAAGTGCAATTCCTAAATCCGGAGCAATTCCATACGCAGCAGCCTGTGCCCCACGAAGACCAACTTCTTCTTGAACCGTAAAAGCCATGTAAACATCAAACTTCGGCTTTTTAATTTTCTGAAGCATCCGAATTCCTAGCCAAACGCAACAGCGATTGTCCAAACACTTTCCAGAAACGATATCACCAATATGCTTAAAGTCTTGCTTTAAAGTAACCATGTCACCTATTTCGACAAGCTGCTTAACTTTATTCCCTGGTAATCCTAAATCTATATAGAACTCACTGAGCTCAGGAACTTTTCGTCCATCTTCTGGTGAAGAAATATGAAGTGGAACAATCCCTGGATTTAATAAACCAATAACTTCTCCCTTCTTAGTATGAACAGTAACTTCACGAGCGAAAAGATTGCGTGTATCAAATCCACCGACATTAATAATTCTCAAAAACCCACGATCATCAATATGATTTACATAAAATCCAATTTCATCCATGTGAGCATCAACCATCAACTTCTTAGGATTTTTAACTGACTTAGGAGCTTTGATCACGGCGATATAATTCCCCATAGCATCTTCATAAAGCTGATCCACGCAATCCTTCACTTCAGCCTTAATAATTTTCCGAATGTTCTCTTCATTTCCAGAGACACCAGCAGCTTCCGAAAGTTTCTTTAACAATTTCATAATAGTAACTTTTTAAAAATAGTTTTTAAGTGAGCAAATTTCCAAATAACTTTAAGCTAGGGAATTATTTTTTTACTGTAGAAGCATCGCGTAAACAGGACAAGAGGCCCTGATACTTGATAATCAGCTCTTCTGCTAAACTCACAGCTTCGAGATGAAGCTTACAACTGTTTAGGATTTGAGGGAAGTTAGAAGCTGCCTTTAAGGATTCAATCTGCCGCAGAGTAATTAGGAAATCCTGTTTCTCTGTTGGAGTTAAATTTTTAAAGATCTCTTGCTCTTCTTTATTAAAAATCTGAAAACTATCCTGCATTACAACAGGCTTGATTTGAACAGATTTTTTTGTTTCAGGATGATCTAAAAGAGCAAATAAAACTAATATCAAGATAGCTAATAATCCAAAAAGCACAAAGACTATCCCTGGAACAATTCTTTTGCCGTCAAACTTTTCCACCAATTCACTTAGAAGCTCGGTACTAAAACTCAAATCCTGCTTTAATGTCTGATTAGAATAATTTTGATAAAAAGGTCGCCATGGGGCCTGCTCATTAGCGGGATAGAGTCCCAGCTCCAGATCATGCTTATTACGCTGTGCTGGATCAATTAAGGTCTCAAATGCCAACTTTAAGCGTTCAATCTTTTTGATTTTTCGCGCACTTAAGCCGAAGAATAGATAACTTTTAATCTTTTTCTCAAAACGATTTTTCAACTCCTCAGGTGTGGCTTTGGTCGAAACTCCCAATTTATGGTAATAGTTGTCCATTTTACAGCAAATAAAATCTAAACTAAGTTTAGAGGATATAAGCTAATCATGCTAGATAAATAATTCGTTTAAAAATGGATGTTTTTATTTCTGTCACGCTTTAAAATATACTAATATTTTCTCTGATGAAGAAAAACTTACTACTCGCAGGACTAATCTTCCTCTTATCCTGCTTGGCCTATATCCCTCTTGCCGCAATCGGAGTTCAAGAAAGCGATGGCGCTGAGATGGCCTACCAAGCGCTTTCCTCTGGAGTCCTCCACCCACCAGGATTTCCACTATATTCATTGATTTCAATTTATCTAGTAAAGCTCTTCCCAAACAATCCTTATCAAACGCTAGCAGTATTCTCGGCCATTTGTCAGGCACTAGCAGGCAGCTTCTTATTCTTAACCGCTAAGATCTTCTTAAAATCTTCTTGGGTGTCTATTGCCATTGCTTCGTGTTGGTTATTTTTCCCAGCAACATATCGCTCCGCAACTGACTGCGAGGTCTTTGCTCTAAATAATCTGCTAATAATGATTAGCTGTTTCTGTGCCCTAAAAATATTACATCAACAATCAAAGCTGATTTTATTTCTTGGTATTTTTACTGGCTTCTCTTGGTCTAACCACCAAATGTCAATTTTCTTTGCGCCTTTAATTTTCGTTGCAGTTTATTCTACAAAAAGTTGGTCGCAAGCTTTTAAATTTATCTTTGGACTAACCCTGGGATTATCCCCACATCTTTACCTAATTTCTAAGATCTATCTTCCCGATCCAAATTTATTTTTTCCCTTAGCTAATTTTTCAGACCTGATTAAATATCTGACCAGAGCTTACTATGGAACTTTTAACCTAACCCATGTAAGTGAATCAGAGGACATTAGTTATCTCTGGCACCTTCTAAAACTAATTACTTTCTACGCACCACTGGCATTAATTAGTAGCTTGGTACTGATAATTCGCTTTAAAAAATATAAATTAGTTGCCCTTGGTATTTTACTAAGTGTTGCCGGAAATCTTTGGTTTGCCTCCAAATTAATCTATCCCAATGAAGTACTAGTCCATGGCGAATTGCTGATGCGTTTCTATCCAGGGATATTACTCTCGCTCCTGCTATCACTGCCAATCCTAGTTAAAGAATTAGCTTCCAGACGTTCCGAATATTGGATCTTATTTATTCTAATTATGATTCCAGTTGGCTGGAATTTTCCAACAAAAGTCAGTGCTGCTGATGCCCGACATGATCGCCTTGCAGAGCTAGAAATAAAAATGATCCTGGAAGAACTCCCAGCAAAAGCAATTTTTATTTCTAATCTAGATCGCCAAACAATGGGCATCCCCTACTATCAAGAAGTTTTAAAGACTAACAAAGCAATTGAAGTTGTTATTCAAGGCTCCATAGGTAATCCAAAATATAAGCGACTACTAAGTGAGAGAATTTTCGGCGAACGCGATCCGCAATTTTATGATTTTCCATCATTTCTAGAGTTAGCTCTTAAGCGTGAGAAGAAAGTCTTTATCTTATCAGGTGAAATTCCGGAAAAGTTTGCCATCCTTCCCTTTAAACATACTTGGCAAATTGCCACCGCTGAGACAACTATTGAAATCCCAGAATTAACTACCAACTTACTTGATAATTGCAGTAAGCTTCCTGTAAAATATCTAAATATTTCTAACAATCGTCACAATTCTCAAATCATTGTCCAAGGTGCTTTTCTTTCTGGATGGCGTTGGCTGGCACAACATCCAATGCAATTTCCTCAAAAGAAACTAGCTAAAACTATTATCCGCTTATACGAAGAGAAAAAATACTCCGAAGTTCAAGAACTCTGCCAAAAGCTCCTGAATTGACTTCAAATTATTAGTATTTTATATTAGTTAACTTCAAAATAACTAATGGTGGTTGTAGCTCAGTTGGTAGAGCTCTTGATTGTGATTCAAGTTGTCGCGGGTTCGAGCCCCGTCATCCACCCCACCCGTCTCTATTAATTTTGAGGTTTCCCTGCGGGAACCTTCAAAATTAATAGGACGCGGTGGCCACGGCGAAGTTAGCCAAAGGCTAACGTAGACGGGCAAATCCACTCTTCTAAATAGAACTCAATTCATATTA
>JANNBC010000002.1:0-6921 GCA_031385045.1 bacterium
TAATATGAATTGAGTTCTATTTAGAAGAGTGGATTTGCCCGTCTACGTTAGCCTTTGGCTAACTTCGCCGTGGCCACCGCGTCCTATTAATTTTGAAGGTTCCCGCAGGGAAACCTCAAAATTAATAGAGACGGGTGGGGTCAGTTAAGGGACTCATTCATAAACCTAGAAATTGATTTGCCATACAGTTCAAGTACGATTCAAAGTTTTCTTAATCCACCTAACCAATCGAACCAAAATTTAATTTTTTAGTTTTTATGATTTAAAAATTTCTACTTGGTAAATAAGATAACTACATAAATTATTTATGATTATTTACTTAATCTGTAAAACTAATCTTGCATTAACAAATTTAAAGTTTTTTATTAATAAATTCAATTGGTTAGATTGTTGAATGTACCTTTTCAAGTCAGTCCATAATTTAAACAAATTAAACTCACAAGATATAACTAAGTCTTTTCGATAGCTTATATTTTTCATGTCGATTTTGCATTCCTATTTACTGAGCTGAAAAGTTATTAATCTAATGTGGAAAACAAGATTAGAAAATTTAATGATTACTACTCAAAGGAGTGTGAAATAGTAGAACTTGAATCTTCTATTTGTGAATTACCAATTGAGCGAGATCTATTATTAAATTTATTTAAAATCCTTATTGAAATTGATCAGAAATTAAAAAGTAATGAAAATAATTAGTGAAGTTCAAATACTGCCAGTTAAGCCTGAAAATGGGCTAATCGCATTTTGTAGCATGGTACTTTACGAATCAATTTACTGTGGTTCAATTGCAATCATGACTAGACCAAGTGGAAGTTATCGGCTTGTTTATCCCACAAAGAAAATAGGGGTTAAAAATCTTAATATGTTTTTCCCTTTGAATAAGAAAGTAGCTTCAATAATTGAGCAAGAAGTATTGAAAAAATTAGAAGATGTAATGAAAAATGATAGATACTGTGTCAATAACTTTACCAGATAAAGATTTTCAGATTAGCGATCACAATAGATTTTCGCCTTGTACTGAAAATCTATTTAAGCCCCCATACATAAAAGTCACTGGAAAATCTCTTTTCAAAGCCATAAATAACCCAACAAATAGAGATAAAGAGCTTTATAATTATCTTCCTAGATTAACCCTTATTAAAGCTCTTAGAAGCGGGGGATTCGTTATTTTTCTGAAGATTGAGTTCTCAGCCCCTAAGTTATTATTTGGTAATAACTTTGATGAGCTAAATGGATCGGAACTAGATCCGATATGTGTCAGGCTTAAAGATTTACTCTTAGTTATGGGGGTTAGTGTAAAAAGCCCAACGATCTTGAAAAATGCTGAAGTTTCAACAATACATTATTCTAAGAACATAATCCTTACTGATTACTCAAGCCCATATACTTACCTTCAAGAACTAAGAAAGATTAATCTCAATAAGTCCTTAGATCTTAATCAAACTGATTTTAGAAATGAAGGTCAGGCAGTTAAGTACCATAGTAATGATTTTGAGGTAATTTTGTATGATAAACTAAGTGACTTAAAACAAGCTAAAAAATCTGATAAGCGAACGATTGAAAAAGACAATGACCTTCAATTAAACCTTTTCCAAAATATTAAGTTGAAGCAACCTTTCGAGGTTCTAAGGATTGAAGTTAGGATCGGAAATCGTAAGAAGTTGAGCCAAGTAATAGAAAAACTAAAATTTAAAAACACTTCATTAATCTTCTCAAATTTATTCAGTAGCTTTATTTCAAAGCAAATTTTGCTTTCAGTTGTGAAGCATATTGAAAATAGATGCCCTAAGGTATTAAAACTTGAATTTGATACTCTTCAAGAGTTAGCTTCTAGTTTACAGATAAAAAACCCAAGTCTTTCATACAGTCGATTACTTAAAGTTATTGGAGCAACGGCATTGTTACAGGAATTAGGAGTTAGAGAGTTTAGAAACTTAACTAATAGATTTGGCGATAAACAGTGGTATCGGCTTAATAAGGGACTCAATGACTTAGTCTTAGATGGTCAGGTAGATATATTTACTAATATCAAGCTTGCTATCCAAGATTTTAAAACAATTAAGCTTGAGGACTTTAAAGATAAGATATAAGTTTGAAATGTTAAACAATGTTAAAAATGAATAAAGAAGAATATTATTCCATTGAAGAGGTCGCTAGTAAGTTAAAGGTTGTATACCTTACGGTCTACCGTTGGATTAAGACTAACAAATTGGAAGCTGTGAAAGCGGGTAAACAGTATCGAATTAAGCAAAGTAGTTTAGAGAAGTTTTTAAATAATAAGTAATGAATCTTTTTAATCAAAAAATATTAGAACAAAGAATCGCACAATATTCCTTTCCAGTAGGCGATAAGCTTCAAGCAATATTCAAGGTAATCCAAGGATGGCAAAAGGCATTAACTGATAGTGATTTATCTAAGACAAAAGAAACATCAATTCAAGGCAAGTTTCTTAATGTGTTTTTTGAGCAAATCCTAGGCTATGAAGATCAAACTTCAGGTGTTGAAGAATGGTCATTAATAGCAGAGCCTAAAACTGAAGTTGATGGTCAGAAAGCTGATGGATCTATCGGATTTTTTACTAATGAAATTAAGACAACGGTTGGAGTTATTGAATTAAAAGATGCTAGTACCATCTTAGATAAGAAACAAATAGGAAGAGAAAAGGGCTATACCCCAGTTGAACAAGGCTATCTTTATGCTACCAAATTTGATCGCTGTAAGTGGATTATTATTTCTAATTTTAGAGAAATTAGACTTTATCATAAACATAGAACGGAAGAATTTGTTGAATCCTTTGACGTTTTAAAGCTTCATGAAGAGCTTGAATTTAAAAAGTTTTATTACTTACTAAGCAAAGACAATTTAATATCAAAATCTGCTAATTCAGTCATTGATGATCTGGCAGAGAAATCATTAGAACAAGAGCAAGACATATCGAAAAAGTTTTATAGTGAATATAAGGCTATCAGGATCGATCTTTTTAATCACTTAATTGAAAACAATAAAGAGATTGAGAAAGTAATACTACTTGAAAAATCACAAAAAATCCTTGACCGTCTAATCTTTATACTTTTTTGCGAAGATACGGCTAATTTATTACCTAGTAATATTCTTCGAGAAGCATACGATTTGGGTATAAAATCACGTGATAGAAATGATCAAAAAGTTTGGCGAGAACTTCGCAATTTATTCATTGATATTGATGAAGGTCGAAATGATGTTGATCCAAAGATTAATGGTTATAATGGCGGTCTATTTAAGTATGATGAGATTTTAGATAATTTAAATATTAAAGATTCTATCTGGTTAGATATTATAAAACTTAGTGATTATGATTTTGAAACTGATCTGAATGTAAATATTCTTGGTCATATTTTCGAGCAAAGTATTAGTGATATCGAATTAATCAAATCAGATTTAGCGGGTGTTTCTAATGACAAAGAGCAATCTAAAAGAAAGAAAGATGGTATTTATTATACCCCTGAATATATTACAAAATATATTGTCGAAAATACTGTTGGTCGTTTTTTAGATGAAAATCCTGATAAATTAGATAATATTAAAATTCTTGATCCCGCCTGTGGAAGTGGTGCTTTCTTAAATCAAGCACATGAGTTTTTAGCATTACAACATAAGTTAAGACACAAAGAAAAAACTAAAGAACTTTCAGGAACTAGACAGCTGTCAATTTATCAATCGGATTACTCTAATCCAGACAGTTCAATTTTAATCAATAACTTACATGGTGTAGATTTAAATGAGGAAAGCGTAGAAATTACAAAACTATCTTTATGGCTTAAAACAGCCAGAAGAGATAAGCCATTACAAAAGCTAGATGAAAATATCAGAGTTGGAAATAGTGTAATCGCAGATAGTCAATTTGCGAGTGAAAAAGCATTTAATTGGCATCAACAATTTTCATCAATTATGCAGAATGGCGGATTCGATGTTATTATTGGAAACCCTCCTTACGTTAGATCCGAAATTCTTAAACCGTACTCTAAATATTTCTCTCAAAACTATAAAACATTTCAAGGCAAAAACGATCTATATGTTTACTTCTTTGAGATGTCATTGTCCTTATTGCGGGATGGTGGATATATGGCTTTTATTGTTTCCAGTAAATTTACAAAGACTAATTATGCTGAAAAACTAAGACAGTTTATTCTAGATAATTCGCAAATTGTTGAATTAGTTGATTTCAATGATCTTCAAATCTTTGAAGGTATTACAGCATATCCCGCTATAATAATTTTAAAGAAAACAGATGTTAGAGGAAATGAAATTCTCTTTAAGGATGTAAAAGTATTACCTAAGAGTGATTTTGATATAAAAAATAATTCTTCTATTTTGATTCGCCAGTCAGATTTAAATGAATCTGAATGGCTTCTGTCAGGAATGGAAATTAAACGATCTATTGAGTTGAATAAATCATTAGATGACTATCAAGATATTTTACAAGTTCCTAAAGTTGGGATTAAGACTGGCTATAATCAAGCTTTTTTAATATCAGATGATGAATATCAAACCCTAGATTCTAAACATAAATTGTATTTCCAAAAATACATCATCGGTCGTGATATTAGTAGTTATTTAGTAAATTTCAGTAATTGGATTTTCTTTCCATATGAAAGAGTCGATGGATCTTTGACTTTAATTGATGAAAAAGAGCTTTCGGAATGTTTGCGTATAATAGAACCGCACAAAGAAAATCTTTCAAAGCGAGCAATCATTATTGATGGATTATTAAGTGGGAAAAAGAAGTGGTATGAGTATCAGCAATTGAACAAAAATTTTGATCTTACTAAGAAATACATTGTTTATCCAAACATTTCAAATACCTCAAGTTTTGCTGTTACTAATGGAGCTTTAATCGACATGACAGCTTTCTATATTCCTGTGAACAAGGATGAGCATCTTGCTTATGTGCCATTACTTAATTCAGAATTGATTAATGCGTATCACAAATCTCTTTCGATAGAAAGAAGGGGGGGGTATAGAGAAAATAAGACTCAATACCTAACAAAGACTAAGTTGCCAAAATTGAATAAAAAACAAATAGAGTTATTTTTAGATTTCTATAAGAAACAAATTCAATTGCATATTGATTACAATACTTTCTTGCAAGTTTATCTGGAAGTTCTAAAAAATGAATTTCAAATTAAAGATATTAATTTATACACAGATATATTTTCAGACGAAATGTATAGTGAGCTTGTAAGTAGTCAAATTAAGATGTCGATTGATAAAAAAGAAGAACTTTTCAAATGGCTTTTAAAAAAGAAAAAAGAAGCCTTAGTTATCAAATCCGAGAAGGATTCTATTGAAAGCCATATCAATGAAGAAGTGTATTCTATTTATGCCCTTAATAAAGACCAAATATCTTTTATTAAAGGCTATATTTAATGAAAAAGGCTATTATTTTAGCAAGAGTATCAACCAAAGAGCAAGAATCATCAGGGCTATCAATTGATAAAATCCAACTCCCACAACTTAGGGAATACGCCAAAGAGCATAATTTTGAAGTGGTTGAAGAATTTGTCTTTCAAGAAACTGCTAGTCAAAAATTACGCAAGAAATTTGATGAAGCAATCGATTTCGTAAAATCGAGAAAGGATATCGAGGTAATCATTGGATTTAGAGTTGATCGACTTACTAGAAATTATCGTGATGCAGTTGAAATGGATACTCTTAGATCTGAGTACGACAAAGAGCTTCATTTTGTTTCTGATCGATTAGTTCTAACTAAGAGAAGTGTTGGTAGGGAAATTGGGGAATGGGATTTAAAGGTATATCTTGCGAAGCAACATATCAATAGATGCCAAGAGGATAGTTTTAATACCTTACAAACTAAGTTAAAGTCAGGCGAGCAATATGGATTAGTACCTTTTGGATATAAAAATATCAAAGATGAAAATGGCAAGTCGTCAGTTGAGGTCAAAAGCTTTGAATCTGGTATAGTTAAAATAATCTTTGAACTTTATACAATTGGAGCGGATTCATATCAGACCATAGCAAGTAAATTAAAACTTCAATATCCAAGTATCAATTTTTCCAAGCGAAAAATAGAAGGAATAATCAAGAATCCATATTATTATGGGGTCAGGCAATTAAACGACAAGCAGTATCCCCATATATACCCAAAATTAATCACTAGAGAATTATTTGAGCTTGCTAGGAATAAGCGAGAAGGGCGAGTGAGTAGCCCTAATAAAAGTAAGTTTGCTTCTAAGCTTGGATTGTATCGGAGCTTCCTTTTTTGTGCTGAATGTGGATGCTCCTATAGTGCGTCACCTAATCGCCATAAAAGGCTAGGTAGGGGCGTGCAGAGTGAAGCCTATTACTACTGTACTAATTCAAAAGGATTGCATAGCAAGAAGCCTGAAGGCACGAATGACCACAAACTAACAAATCAATTCGCTGAAATCTTCAGAACAATGAAAATACCTGATAAAGAACTGAATTGGCTTCAAGACTCTTTAAGAAATTCCCATGAAGGAAAAGGTCAATTCACAAGGTCTGAGATTCTTATGTGTAAAACTGGAATTGATAAATTACAAAATAGAATTGAAAAGGCTTATGAAGATAAACTTGATGGCAGTATTACTACGGTTCAGTATGACAAATTACGTAAAGACTGGATGAGCCAGAAAAGCCAGTTAGAAGAAAGGTTAAGTAGAATTAATCAGGTAGATTCACAATACTTAGTTACGGCTTCTTCCTTGTTAGAGTTAGCTTCTAGAAGTTATGAACTATTTAAAGGTTCTGAACCTGAACAAAAAAGGCAGATTATTGGATTAACACTTCAGAACCTTCAGGTCAAGGATGGAAGTATTTGTTATCACTGGCAAAAACCCTTCAAACAGATCTTTGAATCGGCTAAGAGTCACAAGTGGGGTGGATGACGGGGCTCGAACCCGC